>NZ_DASTBH010000471.1:0-14184 GCF_035712165.1 Actinophytocola sp.
GGGGCCAGCGACTGCCGCAGCCGGGACAGGTAGGTGCGCACCAGCCGGTGCGCGCCCGGCGGCTCGTCATCGCCCCACAATGCGACGACGAGCGTGCCGACGGTGGTGACCCGCCCGGCGTTCGCGGACAGCATCGCCAGCAGGGTACGGATTCTGGCGCCGCCCAAGTCGAGCGCGTCGCCGTCCACCCGCACCTCCAACGGGCCGAGCACCTGGACCCCCGCGTCCACGCCGGCAGCCGGGACCGGCGGCGGTGCCAGGCAGACCGCACACCGCCGCCTGGCCCCCACCCGGTCACCCGACCCGCCGCCGAGCGACCTCTGCGCACCCTCGTTGCACGGGTTCACCGCGACCACTCACCCGTGCCTGATCGCCTGGACCGCGCCGTCCTGCCAGCCGACGGCCCACAACTCGTCGGTGCCGGGCAGCCGCGTGACGCCCTCCAGCGCGGACGCCAGTCCACCCTGCACCGTCACCGGCCCGACGTACGCCGGTACCGTCACGAACCGCCGGCCGTCCCAGTGCTCGACGTGGTTGGCCTCCTGGCCGCCGATCGGCAGGTCGTAGCCGACCACCCAGACGTCGTCACCTGACCGGGCCACCACGTCCAACAGGTTCGTGCCGCCGTCCCCGGCCGGGGGCACGACCTGCCAGCGGCCGCCGGTCAGCCGGAGGATGAGCGGCTGGCACGCGACGCCTTCGGCCAGCGTCCGGCACGCGGATCCGGCCGCCCACGCCTCGTTCGCCGACACCGTGGTCACCGCCCGCAGCTCGTTGGTCGCCCCGGGCGCGCCGCCGTGCGGCACGTCGAACCGGCGCCACCGCGTGCCGTCGAAGTGCAGGATCAGCGCCGCGTCCCCGACCGACCCCACCGCCCAGACGTCGGTGCCCGTCCGGGCGTGCACGTGCCCGAGCAGCACGTTGCCGCCGCCGATGCGCGGCAGCCGCACGGCGTCCCAACGACCGTTGCGCCACCGCATCGCCAGCGGCTGGAAGGGATCGGCGGGCGCCGCCACGCGCCAGCCCACGGCCCACCCGTCCGTCGCCGACACCATGTCGATGTCGGTCAGCACATCCGAGCTCGACGACGGCGGCGCCGGAACCCGCGCCATCGACCAGGCCGTGCCGTCGTAGTGGGCGAGGACCGCCTTGCTGCGGAAGTCCTGTGCGGGCACCGGCATCCCGTTGCCGGCCGCCCACACGTCGCGCGCGGAGACCACGTCGACGGCCGTGAAGCTGTACTGGAAGTCGCGCACCGACGGCGCCTGGACCGGGCTCCAGCCGGCACCCGTCCAGTGCATGATCAAGGCCTGCTCGGTGTCGGTCCACCCGCCGCCGACCGCCCAGACGTCGGCCGGCGACACCGCGGCCACGTCGAACAGGCCGGCGGCGGTGAGGTTGGCCGGCGGCGCAGGCGCGGGTGTGACCGGGGTCCACCCGGGGTCGGCCATCGCGGCCGGTGGGAACAGGACGAGCAGCGCGGTCGTGGCGAGAATGGACAAGGAACGACGCATCAAACCCCCTCGGTAGCTGTGTCGCCGTCATTCTGCGCCGGCATCCCCCTCAGGAGCACGCACAGTGACCCCCATATTCGCGTCCACACCACCCAACTTTTCGGCGAGGTCGGACAACCGCGCGCGGTCCGGCTCACCGGTTTTGGCAAACAGGCTGGCCACGTGCTTTTCCACGGTGCGCGGGGACAGATACAACCGGCGCCCGATCTCCTTGTTGCTCAGCCGGTCGGCCAGCAGCCGCAGCACCTGGAACTCACGGACGGTGACCCCGAGCTCGCGCAGCGCCCGCGGGATCCCCGCGCTTCCCTCGCGATGCTGGCTGACCGGCGCTCCGGCCTCCCGCAACAGCACCCGGCAGGCCCGGGCAACGGCGGGAGCGGTGTCGTGGAAATGGACCTCCGCCGTCCGCAGCCAGGAAACCGGGTCGCCCCAACCATCCTCGATCGCGTGCGGGGCGACCAGCCGTAGCCCGAGATGGTGGGCCAACGGGTAGCGCTGGGACAGCTCCAGGAACCGCGCCATCTCCTGCTGCGCCTGCCGCGCCTGCCCGGCCCTGCCGTGCAGTACCGCCCGGGCCAGCAGGAGGAACTGACGGTTCCAGGCCGCCTGGGTCTGTGCGGAGGCCGCAAAGGCCGCGCACTCCGGCCAACCCGCCCGGTCCGCCAGCACGGCCAGCAGCAGCCGCGCGCCGGGCACCAGGGACAGGTACGAGGCCGGCCGGGCGGCCTCCACGGCGGCCGCCTGCTCGAGCTCGTCCCGCGCCTGCTCGTGCTGCTCGTGCCGGAGCAGGCAGAGGGCGACGCCGAACCCGCGCACCGCGGAGTCCAGGTCGTCGTCCTGCTCACCACCGAGCCTGCGGTAGGTCTCCAGCAACGCGTCCAGGTCGGCGAGCGGGCCGGCGTGAGCGGCCGCGAAGACCCGCACGCCGACGGCGATCAGCTGGTTGTGGCGCAGGCGCAACCGCTCGGAGACCTCTTCGCAGCGCCGCGCGCCCCGTTCGGCCGCGGCGTACTCGCCCCGGCAGATCCGCACGACGGCCAACTCCAGCTCGACGTCGAGTGCGACCTCCACCGCGCCGATCTCGTTGGCCAGAGCAAGTGCGTCCAGCAACCGCGCCGGGTCCGCGTCCCGGATTCCGTCGTGCGCGCCGATGTTGTACAGCAGCCGGACCTTGCGATGCAGCAGCCCGTGTTCGTCCGCGATGGACAGACCGCGGCGGTACAGCTCGTCGGCCTCGGACAGGTCGCGCTGCCGGGCGCACCTGCCGAGCGTGTTCAACGCCTCGCAGGCAACCTCCGGCTGGCCGGTGCGCCGCGCCGCGCGCAGCGCCCGGCCGGCCAGCAGCTCGGCCTGGGCGAACCGGTCGGGTGTGGGGTTGCCGAGGACGAGTTGGGCGGCGGTGGCGTCGACGCGGGCCGCGATGGCCGGATCGGCCACGGGCACCTTCGCCAGCTCACGCAACCCCTGCTCCCAATGGCCGGCCGCGACGGCGACCCGGGCCAGCCGCAGATGCACGATCGAATGTCCCGCCCACCGGGCGCCCAGCTCGTAGGCATCGGCGATCCGGCCGGCGTCGGCATAGGCGTCGACGAGCAGCTCGGCGAACTCGACCGAGTCCACCAGCGACGCGGCGCGTTCCAGCAACGCGACGGCCGTGGACACGGCGCCCTGCGCCGCGGCGTGCCGGCCGGCCGCCCCGAACAGCTCGCCGGCACGCCGGTCCTCACCGGCCGCATGCCACAGCTCGGCGGCCAGCTGGAAGTCCACATCGGACAGTGCGGTGGCCAGCCGGCGGGCCAGCGGGGCGCGTTCCATCGGCAACAGCCGGGCCCGCAACGCCTCCGCGGTCAGCGCGTGCCGGAACCGGAACGCCGTACCGTCCGGCACCACCAGTTGGGCCTCGACGGCTTCCCGCAGGCAGTCCACCAGTTCGGCGTCGTCGGTCCCGGTCGCCGCTCCCACCGGCTCGGGGGCGAACCGCTGGCCCAGCAACGCCGCGGCCGCCAGCACCGCCCTGGTCCGCGGGCGCTGCCGGTCGACCCGGCCGGTCAACGTCGCCGCCAGGGTGACCGGAAGCTGTTCGGCCACCGACCCGGTGGTGGTCCAGGACCCGGACCGCTGCACGAGCAACCGGTCCCCGACCATTCCGGCCAGCAACTCCTCCACGTGCAGCGGAAGACCGTCCGCGGCGGTGAGCAGCCGCTCCAGCACCGCTTCGGGCACCCCGTCCGGCGCGACGTCGAGGCAGGCGCCGGCCATCCGCCGCACCGCGTCGTCACTCATGCGCGGCAACCCGAACACCGTGACCGCCGGGCGGTGTTGCGCCGAACGCACCAGGTCCAGGCCCGCACTGGGTTGCGAGCGCACCGTGCCCAACAGCAGCAACGGTTCGCCGGCGGCGTGGTCCACCAGATAGTCGACCACGGTCAGGGTGTCCTGGTCGGCGTCGTGCAGATCTTCCAGCACCAGCAGGGTTCCCTGGCGGCCGACCGCCACGGCGAACCGCAACACCGCCTCCGCCAGCACGATGAGCGAGTCCTCCGGCTTCTCGGTCGACTCCGCCCGGTACTCCGGGATCAGCCGGGACAGCGCCGGGTAGTAGGGCAGCAGGCCGGGGTCGGCCGGCCGGTCCGCCTCGCGCAGCTCGGTCAGCAACGCCTCACTCAACGCCCGGAACTGCACGGCGGGCGTCGCGGTGCGGCCGCGCAGGACCCGCAGGCCGGACTCAGCGGCCAACCGGGCGACCTCGGTGGCCAGCCGGGTCTTGCCGATTCCCGCCTCACCACACAGGAACACCGCGCCGCCGGAGCCGCCTGCCGCCGCCTTCACCGCGACCGCAAGCCCGTCCAGCTCGGCCTCGCGGTCCACAATGGACGAACCGGTCAACCGCACGGCGTCCAGGGACACGCCGGTGACGCCGCGCTGGCGGTCCGCGACCCGGTTGCGGGCGGCGGCCAACTGGCTGCGCTGCGCCGGTGTCGCTCCCAACAGGACGACCAGCGCGTCGAACCGGTCGGCGGGGGGCAGGGCCTGACCGGTGAAGTAGTCCCCGATCACGGTCCGCGACCAGCCCGTCCTGACCGCCAGCTCCCGATAGCTGAGCTCGCGGGCGGCCCTCGACCCGGCATCGTGGCGCCGCAGTTCCCGTAACAGCCCGCTCAACTCGGGCAGGGTGCGCACCGCGGCGATCGACTCCGGATCGAGAACCGAACCGGATCTTCCGGCCATTCCGCCCACCACCCCTACAGCGACCGTCAGAGTATAGGCGCCGCATATGTAATGGCCGGGCGAACAAAAACGCCTGCGAAAACAAATACCCGCCGTGGCAATTGAGACACGAAGCGTTTCGGACCACAATTACGGGTATGGGTCAACTGGTCGCCGAGAAGACGTGGTCGGTGCAGGGTGTGACGATCGACCTGCCGGTGCGGATCCGGGACGCGGAGATGGCGTCGGCGGTGTTCACCGCCCGGCCGGCCGAGGCCTCGGCCCTGCTGGCCGGGACCGGGCTGCGCCCGCTGACCGTGGCCGGCCGGGCGGTGAGCATGCTGATGCTGGTGCACTACGGCGAATGGGTGCTGGGCAGCTACGACGAGGTCGGCGTCGGGCTGTTCACCCGCGGCCCAGGCGGCCGGGTGGGCCTGCACCTGGTGGACCTGCCGGTGACCGGGAAGCTCACCTGCGAGGCCGGGCAGGACATCTGGGGACTGCCGAAGTGGCTGATGCGCGCCGGCCTGGCCTTCGACGGCGCGTCGGCGTCGGTCACGGTCCACGACGGCGAGACGTTCGTGCTGCGGGCCGTCCTGCGCGCCGGCCGGTTGCCGGTGCCGTTCGGCGTGCGGTCCCGGCTGGGCACCTGGAGCCGGCTCGACCACGGCGCGCAGGCCGGGGTCCTGCTGCGCGGCACCGCCCCGATGACGTTGCACGGCACCCACCTCGGCCGGGGCGCCATGACGGTGGAACTGGGCGACCATCCGATGGCCCGCCGCATGGCCGCCCTGGGGATGACCCGACGGCCGCTGCTGACCCTGCACGCCGACCGGCTGCACGGCGATCTGGACGCCTTCCGGCCCAGCTGAGCAAAGCGTGGCGGGTGCCGATCGGCACCCGCCACCGCTTTCCCTTGCGGGGTCAGGAGTTCAGCAGCGCCACGATGGCGTTGAGCAGATCGGCCAGGGCCCGCAGGTCGGGCGAAGGACCGTTGAGCAGGTTGACCACCGCGCACAGCAGGTTGCCGAGCAGGTTGCCGGGGCCGGACTCGGCCGTGATGTTCAGGTGCACGGTGTCCAGGTGCACCACCAGGCCGAGCAGGTCGAGATCAAGCGGTCCGAGCACCAGGTCGAGGATCTCGCAGCTGGCCTGGGCCGACACGTCGCCGGGCCCGGCCACGACCGGCAGCCGCACGGTCTGCGACTGGGCGCCGAGGCTCTGGCCGGCGGAGTCGGTCAGCCCGACATCGGCCACGCCCTCAGCGAGCACCTGGTTGCCCTCGACGAGGAACCGGCTCGGGGTGAACGTTCCGCTTGCTGTGCCGGTGCCGCCCGCGGCGTCGGTGAACGTGCCGGTGACCGGCGCGGTCAGGGCGCCGGCCGGCGCCGTCTGTTGCGCAGCGGCGTTACCCACTCCGAACAGCGCTACCACTGCCGCGACGAGCACTCCGATGATCGCCGTGCGTCGGATGAAGGCAAAAATCACCCTTCACTCCTTCCGATGGGAATCATGACTCGTCTGGGGTCGACCCGTACGCCGGGCGGCAAACGGCGATGATCCGGATCTCCACCATGGCAAGTTTCACCGCAACCTTGCGCCCGCCGGCTCGTTTGCCCACCGCCGGCCACGCGATCAGCGGGTTTCCGGACCGGCCCCGCTCTGGCACTATTGCCAATGACTTGCAACAACAAGGAGGTGGCTACTGTGTCGACGGAGATCGTCAAGCCGGTGGTGGCACGGACGTGGCTGGACCGGTGGGACCGGCAGCAGGAGTACTTCGTCGCCGACCGGGAGGAACGGTTCACCGTGATCGGCGACGTTCTCGCGCAGGTGGTCGGCGAGCGTCCGGCGCTGCTCGACCTCGGCTGCGGCCCGGGCTCGCTGGCCAGCCGGCTGGCGGCGCGGTTCCCCTCGGCCGCCATCGTCGCCGTCGACACCGACCCGCTGCTGCTCGCCCTCGCCCGGGCCACGACGCCGAGCACGGTCCGGCTGGTCGACGCCGATCTCGCCGACCCGGACTGGCCCCGGCACGCCGGGCTGACCGCGCCGCTGGACGCGGTGGTGTCCACCACCGCCCTGCACTGGCTGGCCGAGCCCGCACTGGCCGCCCTGTACCGGGAGATCGCCGGTCTGCTGCGGCCCGGCGGCGTGTTCGTCAACGGAGACCACTTCACCGACGAACGACCCGCGCTGGCCGCGCTCGCCGCGTCGGTACGCACCGAGCGGGCGCGGCGGCGCGGCGTGACCAGCAACGAGAACTGGACCCAGTGGTGGGCCGCGGCCGAAACCGACCCGGACCTCGGTCGGCTGGTCGCGCAGCGCCGCGAGCGCGGCATCGGCGGCGACCACGGCATCGGCGTCAGCCTGCAGGGCCACCTCAACCTGTTGCTGCGGGCCGGTTTCCGCGACGCGGGCTCGGTCTGGCAGTTCGGCGACGACCACGTCGTGGTCGCCGTTGCCGGCTGAGACTCAGCCCCGGCGGCGCACCATCTCGGTGATCCAGACGGGCGCGAACGGCGAGGTGCAGTTCGGCGGCGTCGGGTAGTCCTTGAGCACCTCCAGGCGCTCACCGATGTCGATGGCGCGGGCGCGGTACCCGGCGTGCTCGATCCCGATCTGGGCCAGGCAGTGGTTCATCGCCCACTGCAGGCGATCCGGAGCGGCCTTCAGCTCCGCCTCGATGGTGTCGAGCAGCCCCGCGAGGTCCAGGCCTTCGGGGTTGCGCGCCACGCGTTCGGTCGTCAGCGCCCAGCCGGCGCCGGCCACCACCGGATCCGGGTCCGTCAGCCAGGCCAGGCGCAGCTGCTCGGCGTGTGGGCTCTTCTTCACGACGTAGTTCACCAGCCAGTCGTGCACCTTGGGGGTGCCCGCCTCGCGCACCATCGCATCCAGCTCGTCCCGCTCGAACGCCTTCGGCCGGCAGACCAGCATCGCCAGCAGTTTCGCCGCGGCGTCGGCGCTCGCCCACAGCCCGCGCGCGAGCTCCTGCCGGGTCCCCAGCCGCTTCGCCAGCGCGCGCAGGTGGCCGAGGTTCACCCCGTGATCGTCACCGTGGCGCTCGTTCACCGCCCGGATCTTCGGGTCCTCGAGCGCGGCCAGCTCGGCCAGCACCTCGGCCACCGTCACCTCAGTCACCCTGGCACGGTATGCCGGGCGACCGGCGGGGCGCATGGCAGGCTGCGCCTGTGAACCCGATCGTCGCACAGGCGTTGACCATCGCCGGTGTCCTGCTCGGCTCGGCCGCCACGTTCCTCGTCACCTCCGCCACCGAGCGAACCCGGTGGCGCCGGGCGCAGTCCGCCCGGTGGGACGACAAACGACTCGTCGCGTACTCCGAGTACGCCAACGCGGTCAAGCAGATGGTCCGGCTGTGCCGGCGGATCGCCGAGACCAAGGGACTGCTGTCCACCGGGCAGGCCATCGAGCTCGAGCCCGCGTTCGCCGCCCTGGCCGAGGCGGAGACGCTGCGGGCCGCGCGCTGGGAAACCGTGCTGCTGCTGGGTGAGCCGGCCACGATCACCGCCGCCCGGGCCTGGAGCGAGCAGGTGTGGCAGCTGGAGCGCATCCTGCGCGCGGAGGATCCCGACGCCGAGGCGTTCCTGGACGGCTACCGGTCCGCGATGCGCCTGCGCAACGAGTTCTACGCCCAGGCCCGCGCGGACCTCGACATCACCAGCGGTCCGCTCCCCGAGCTCAACTGGAAATCCCTCACCTGACCGGAACTCAACCGAAATTTTCGGAATCCGTTCGATAGAGCCAATCGAGCGGTGGGCCAATATGCGTGTCCTCACACCCGAGAATGGTCCGAAAGTATTCCGGAAATCGTTGACTACCGTGTGGGTTCATGTCGATACTGTCGGCACCGACAGTTTCGAGGAGCCCCCATGCGCACCCTGTCGAAACGCTTACTGGCAACCGGATTCGCGGTGGTCGCGGCCCTGGCGCCGACCCCGGCCGCCGCTGCCGGGCCTGCACATGTCGCCGCCTGCAACGGATACGTCGGGCTCACCTTCGACGACGGCCCGTCCAACGCGAACACCCCGGCGCTGCTGACCGCACTGCGGCAGAACGGGCTGCGGGCCACCATGTTCAACGAGGGCCAGTTCGCCGCGTCCGCACCGGCCCAGGTCCGGGCCGAGATCAGCGCCGGCATGTGGATCGGCAACCACAGCTACACCCACCCGCACCTGACCCAACTGCCCCAGGCGCGAATGGACTCCGAGGTCGGCCGAACCCAGCAGGCCATCGCCGCCGCCGGCGGCGGCACGCCGCGGTTGTTCCGGCCACCGTTCGGCGAGACCAACGCGACGCTGCGCACGGTGCTCGCCAGGTACGGCCTGACCCAGATCATCTGGGACGTCGACTCGCAGGACTGGAACGGCGCCAGCGTCGACGCCATCGTGGCGGCCAACGCCCGGCTGACAAACGGCCAGATCATCCTCATGCACGAGTGGCCGGCCAACACCCGGGCCGCCATCCCGCGCATCGCGGCGACCCTGGCCAGCCGCAACCTGTGCGCCGGCATGATCTCCCCGCAGACCGGCCGCGCCGTGGCCCCAGCCTAGGTGTACCCGCCTAACCGATCCCCCTGATCACCGCCGGCCGCCAGCCGGGCGGCGGGTCCTCGCCGGTCCGCCCGTCCACCGCCTCGCGAAGCAGGTCGGCATGTCCGGTGTGCCGGCCGTACTCCTCGATCAGGTCGCAGACCAGCCGGCGCAGGCTGGCGTGCCGGCCACCGGAGGAGACATGCACGGGTTGGTCGATCCCGCCCTCGGCCAGGGCCGCGGCCAGCCTGGCGCGCGAGCGTTCGACGGCGTCGTCCCACAACCCGTACAGCCGCTCCGGCTGGTCCTGGGCGGCGGAGGTGAACGGCCAGTCCGCGTCGTCCCACTCGGCGGGGTTCCACGGCTCGCCCAGCGGTTCCCCGCGCAGCTTGGTGGCGAAGATGTGGTCCTCGACCAGGGCCAGGTGTTTGAGCAAGCCGCCCAGCGTCAGCGCCGAGGCGCCCACCCGGGTCCGCAACCCGTCCGCGTCCAGGCCGTCGGCCTTCCACCGGAACGTGGCCCGCAGCCGCTCAAGCGCCCCGACCAGGTGCTCGACCTCGGTACCGGCCAGCGGCGGCTCCCACGGCGTGTCAAGATCGCCCATGGCCGCCACCCTACGACGGGCGGACTCAGGTCAGCGAACGCACATCCGCGACGTCGTACTCCGCCACGGAGGCGGCCAGCATCGCCGCGCTCTGCTCGTCACCGGGACCGCTGCCCCGAAACGCCGCCACGTCCGCCCGCGACTCCCAGCGCTCGAAGATGTTGACCCGCCCGGCATCCACCAGGTCCGCGGCGATGGTGAAGTCGAGACAACCGGGCGCCCGGCGGGCCAGCTCGACGACGCTCACGCAGCCCTCGAGATAGGACTCCCGCTCGTCCGGATCGACGACGAGATGCCCGGCAACGATCACCATGCTCCGCTCCTCCGCTCGGGGTCCGGCCCAGCCTACGAAGTCAGCCGTCGCCGGGATCGATCTCACGATGCCCTGCCGGGAAAGCCGGCGGTTACTGGAGCCCGGACCGGATCGAGGTGATGCGCTGGGTGTTGAAGCCAAGCCAGTGCATCCGGCCGGCGTAGCGGGCGTGTTCGACCTTGATGCAGCGGTCCATGATCACGGTGGTGCCGCCGTCCTCGGCGATGGTGGCGCCGGTCTCGTTGATGACGCCGAACTGGCACCATAGGGCGCCCGCGCCGATCCGCACCGTCTGGGCCGCGATCTCGGGCAGTGCCTGCGGTGCGCGGAAGACGTTGACGATGTCGACCTGGTCCGGGACGTCCAGCAGGCTCGGATAGCTTGTCTCGCCGAGGATCTCCGGAGCGCGGGGGTTCACCGGGATCACCCGGTAGCCGTGCCGCCTGAGGTAGTAGCCGACGAAGTAGCTGGCCCGCAGTTCGTTGTCCGACAGACCCACGATCGCGATCGTGCGCGCGGTGTTCAGCACCCGCTGGATCGCCAGCGGGTCCTGGTAGCGGTGCGGAACGGTCATGCGGTCGCGACCTCCTCCCGAACGGCGGCGGCGACGTGGGCGAACCCCTGCTCGAGGTCCCAGATCAGGTCCTCGACCGACTCGGTGCCCACCGACAGCCGCACCGTGCCGGGTCCGACACCGGCCGCGCGCAGTTCCTCGTCGGACAGCTGCCGGTGCGTGGTGCTGGCCGGGTGGATGATCAGGCTCTTCGCGTCGCCCACGTTCGCCAGGTGCGACCAGAGCGACACCCCGCGGATGAGCGCCTGCCCGCCGGCCCGGCCACCGGCCACGTCGAAGGAGAACACCGCCCCGGCGCCGCGCGGGAGGTACTTCTCGACCAGCGGCCGGTACCGGCTGGTGGGCAGGTCGGGGTAGGTCACCCGGTCGGCCAGTTCGTGCCCGGCCAGGAACCCGGCGATCCTGCGGGCGTTGCCGACGTGGCGGTCCATCCGCAGCGACAGCGTCTCGATCCCCTGCAGGAACAGGAAGGCGTTGAACGGCGAGAGCGCCGCGCCGAGGTCGCGCAGGGTCTCGGCGCGCAGCTTCATCAGGTAGCCGTAGGTTCCGAACGTCTCGTGGAAGCGCAGGCCGTGGTAGGCCGGCGACGGGTCGGCGACCACGGGAAACCTACCGTTGGACCAGTCGAACGTGCCGGCCTCGGCGACCACGCCGCCGATGCTCGTGCCGTGACCGCCGAGGAACTTCGTCGCCGAGTGGATCACGATGTCGGCGCCCCACTCGATGGGGCGGCACAGGTAGGGCGTGGCGAAGGTGTTGTCGACGATCAGCGGCAGGTCGTGCTCGTGCGCGATGGCCGCGACCGCCTCGATGTCCAGCACGTTGCCGGCCGGGTTGCCGATGGTCTCGGCGAAGAACGCCTTCGTCTCGGCGCGCACCGCCCGCCGCCAGGCGGAGACGTCGTCCGGGTCGACCCAGGTCAGCTCCACGTTCATCTTGCGCAGCAGGTGTTTGAGCTGGTTCACCGTCCCGCCGTAGAGCGCCGAGGACGACACGACGTGGTCACCCGGCACCAGCATGGTGAACAGCGCGGCCGCCTGCGCGGCGATGCCGCTGGCGAAGGCCACCGCGCCGGCGGCGCCCTCCAGGTTCGCGACCCGCTCCTCGAACACCGCGACGGTCGGGTTCATGATGCGCGAGTACGTGTTGCCGTACTCCTGCAGGTTGAAGTAGGCGGCGGCGGACTCCGGGTCCTCGAACACGTAGCTGGTCGTCTGGAAGATCGGCACCGCGCGGGCGCCCGTGTTCGGGTCCGGCCGCTGCCCCGCGTGCAGTTGCCGGGTCTCGAAACCGAACGCGTGCTCGGGTTCGATCCGGGGTGCGTCGCCGGTCACGGCCACCTCTTCCTCGAGCTCGTCGCACCGGCCAGGAACCGGCGGACGATCGGCGTCTGTCGTTGTTCCTCCAGCAGGAAGCAGTCGTGCCCGTACGGCGCGTCGATCAGGTGCAACTCGGCCGGCCGGCCCAGTTCGCGCAGCGCGTCGTGGATCTCCTGCGATCCCTGCGGCGGGTAGAGCCAGTCCGAGCTGAACGTGATCAGCAGCGTCCGGGCCCGGACGGCCTCCAGCGCCCGCAGCAGCGAGCCGCCGCCGTACTGCCGGGCGAGGTCGAAGTAGGTCAGCGCCCGGGACATCACCAGATAGGTGTTGGCGTCGAAACGTTTGACGAACGAGTCGGCCTGGTGGCGCAGGTAGCTCTCCACCTCGAACTCGGGTTCGGTGATCGTGTAACGGATGTCGTCGGCGAACTGCAGCCTGCGGCCGAACTTGTCGTGCAGGGCCGGCCCGGACAGGTAGGTCACGTGCCCGACCATCCGCGCCACGCCCATCCCGGCCTCCGGCGCGCGGCCCGTGCCGTAGTAGCGACCGCCCTGCCACGCCGCGTCCCGCATGATCGACTCCCGCGCGATCGCGTTCCACGCGACGCCTTGCGGGTGCAGGGCGTGCGTGCTGGCGATCACCACGATGGCGTCCACCTGGCCGGGGTAGCGGATCGCCCACTCGAGCGCCTGCATCCCGCCGAGCGAACCGCCGGCCACCGCCGCGAGCCGCTCGATGCCCAGCACGTCGAGGAAGGCGCGCTGGGTCCGCACCATGTCCGCGACGGTGAGCACCGGGAAGTCCGGTCCGTACGGGTCGCCGGTCGCGGGGTCGGTCGACGCCGGCCCGGTGGTGCCCCGGCAGCCGCCGAGCAGGTTGGTCGAGACGACGAAGAACCGGTCGGTGTCGAACGCCTTGCCGGGCCCGATCATCCCGTCCCACCAGCCGAGCGCCGCGCCGGCCGCGCCGTCGCGCTCCTCGGCGGCGAACCCGTCCCGGGTGCCCGCCGCTGCCGGCGCCGTGGAGAAACCGGCCGCGTGGGCGTCCCCGCTGAGCGCGTGGCACACCAGGATCACGTTGTCGCGGCGGGGAGACAGGGTGCCGTAGGTCTCGTACGCGACGCGCACCGGGCGCAGTTTTCGGCCGCAGTCCAGCGGTACCGGGTCCGGAAGCTCCAGGTGGCGCGTTTCCACCGTGCCGACCGATCCGGCCGCTAGCGTCGACGCGGGCACCATGGCCGCATCGTAGTCAGTGCGGCGTCGCACCGACCGGCGCGAACCGGCCGTCCCGAAGTCTGAGACGCAGGTCAGAGCCGGTGTACGGTCCGTCGCATGACGACCATCGGCAGCATCGACAACGGGGTCGACGTCCAGGCCCTGCTCGACGCCCGCGAAGTGCTCAAGAGCAATCCCGAAGCCGCCCAGTTCACCTGGCGCTCGACCACCCGGTGGGAGAACGGCGTCCACACCACCTCGACGGTGCGGGACTTCTTCGGGCTCGGCGCGGAGCAGACCCACAAGTCCGCCGCGGAGTTCACCGCCGACCACCCGGAGGTCTTCGCGGCCGAGGACCACGGCATCACGCCGATCGAGTACCTGCTCGTCGGTCTGGGCAGTTGCCTGACGGCGGGCATCGCGTCCGTCGCGCAGAACCGGGGCATCCAGCTTCGCTCGGTCGAGGCGACCCTGGAGGGCGCGCACGACATTCGCGGGATCCTCGGCGCCGACAGCGATGTCCGCAACGGCTACAACGGCATCAAGGTGACGTTCACCATCGACGCGGACGCGTCCAAAGAGGACATCGAGGCACTGGTCGCCCAGTCGCAGAAGCGTTCGGCCGTGTTCGACGCGCTGACCAACCCCACCGAGGTCACCGTCGAGGTCGCCTGAGGGCCGAGCCATCGAACGCACCACCACGGTGGTCGTCGGCGCGGGCCACGCGGGCCTGGCCGCGAGCCACTTCCTGAGCGCGCGGGCGATCGACCACGTCGTGCTCGAGCGCGGCGAGGTGGCGAACTCCTGGCGCCGGGAACGCTGGGACTCGCTGCGGCTGCTCACCCCCAACTGGCAGAGCCGGCTGCCCGGCCACCAGTACGGCGGCCCGGAT
>NZ_DASTBH010000472.1:0-30895 GCF_035712165.1 Actinophytocola sp.
TATTCGGCGAAAAGGTTCATCGGGCGCCGCTATGACGAGATCTCCGAGGAGGCCAAGGCCGTCGGATTCGACGTCGCCGAGGGGCCGGGAGGTCTGGCCCGCTTCCGGGTGCACGGGAAGTTGTACTCGCCGGAGGAGATCAGCGCGCAGGTGCTGCGCAAGCTGGTCGACGACGCGTCGAAGTTCCTCGGCGAGAAGGTCACCGAGGCGGTGATCACCGTGCCGGCCTACTTCAACGACGCACAACGCCAGGCCACCAAGGACGCCGGTAAGATCGCCGGACTCGGCGTGCTGCGGATCATCAACGAGCCCACCGCGGCCGCGCTGGCCTACGGGCTGGACAAGAAGAGCCACGAGACCGTGATGGTCTTCGACCTTGGCGGCGGCACCTTCGACGTCAGCCTGCTCGACGTCGGCGACGGCGTGGTGGAGGTCCGGGCCACCGCGGGCGACGGGCATCTCGGCGGTGACGACTTCGACCGCCGGCTGGTCGACCACCTCGCGGACGGGTTCCAGAAGGACAACCGCATCGACCTGCGTCAGGATCCGCAGGCGCTGCAACGGTTGTTCGAGGCGGCGGAGAAGGCGAAGGTCGAGCTCAGCTCGGTGACCCAGACGCAGGTGAACCTGCCGTTCATCACCGCTGACGCTTCCGGACCGAAACATCTGACCACCACGGTCCGGCGGTCCCTCTTTGACGAGCTGACCCATGACCTGGTGCAGCGCTGTCTTGGCCCGGTGCAGCAGGCGATGGCCGACGCCAAGGTCGGTCCGGATGACATCGACGAGGTGATCCTGGTCGGCGGCTCGACCCGGATCCCGGCCGTGCAGAGCCTGGTGCGGCGGCTGACCGGCGGCAAGGACCCGAACATGACGGTCAACCCGGACGAGGTCGTCGCGATCGGCGCGGCGATCCAGGCCGGGGTGCTCAAGGGCGAGGTCTCCGACGTCCTGCTGCTCGACGTCACCCCGCTGTCCCTGGGTGTTGAGACCCGGGGCGGAGTGATGACGAAGATCATCGAGCGGAACACGACGATCCCGGCCCGGCGCACCGAGGTGTTCTCCACGGCGGAGGACAACCAGCCGGCGGTGGACGTCGTTGTGCTGCAAGGAGAACGCGAGCGGGCCGCGGACAACCGGGTGCTCGGCCGGTTCCAGCTGACCGGCATCCGTCCGGCGCCGCGCGGTGAGCCGCAGGTCGAGGTCACCTTCGATGTGGACGCCAACGGCATCCTGCACGTCAAGGCACGCGACAAGGACACCGGCGCCGAACAGGGCATCGAGATCAGCGAGGCATCCACCCTCGACCCCGGCGAGGTCGAGCGGATGATGGCCGAGGCCGAGCGGCACCGGACCGAGGACAAGGCCGTACGCGAGGCCGTCGACGCCCGCAACGAGCTGGACTCGGTGGCCTACCAGGTGGAGCGGCGGCTGGCCGAGCTCGGCGACGCCGCGGCGGCGCACGACCGGGCCCGCGCCGAGATGCTGGTCAACGACGCCCGGGACGCTGTGCAGAACGAGGCGCCGCTGGACCGGGTGCGGTCGCTGACCGCGGAGCTGCAGCAGCTCTACCACGGCCTCGCGGCCGCCCGGCCGACCGGCAACGGCCACACGGGACCGCCGCGTGAGGACAACGGTGGCGCGGGCACCCAACCCGCATCCGACGAGGACGTCATCGACGCCGAGTTCGACCGGAGCTGACGCGATGTCCACCCAACACCACTCGGAGCAGCCGCCGACGCTGGCGGACCCGGCGCCGGCGGCGCCATCCCCCGAACTCGCTGAGCTGGAGGACCGCTGGCGGCGAGCGGTCGCGGATCTCGACAACCTGCGCAAACGCTACGCCAGGGAGCTGCAGCGCGAGCGGGCCGTCGAACGCGACCGGGTCGCCGCCGCATGGCTGCCGGTGCTCGACGACCTCGAGCGCGCGCTCGCCCACGCCGAGGCCGATCCCGGCGCGATCGTGGCCGGGGTCGCGGCGGTCCGCGATCAGGCGGTCGCGGTCCTCGACGCGCTCGGCTACCGCCGGCAGGACCAGACGGGCGTCCCGTTCGACACCGCCACGCACGAGGCGGTCGCCGCGGTGGACGCGCCCGATGTCCCGCCGGGCACCGTTGTGGATGTGCTGCGGCCCGGCTACGGCAACGGGGAACGGCAACTGCGACCGGCCGCGGTGACGGTCAGCCGGCGGGGGTGAGCGGGCGGTGGCAGGTGATTTCTACGAGGTGCTCGGCGTGTCGAGGGATGCCAGCCCCGAGGAGGTGCAGCAGGCATACCGCAAGCTCGCCAGGACCTATCACCCGGACGTGAACCGGGATCCGGGCGCCGAGGAGAGGTTCAAGGAGGTCAGCGAGGCCTACGACGTGCTCTCCGATCCGGCGACCAGGAAGCGCTACGACCGGTTCGGCGCCGACTTCCGCCAGGTGCCCGAGGATTTCGACGAGCGGGTGACCGCGGGGCAGCGGTTCCGGTCCGGCGGCTCGCGCGGCGGCGGTGGCGTCCGGGTCGACGTCGGCGACGATGTCCACTTTGGACAAGGTTTCGGCGGCATCGACATCGACGACCTGCTTGGTGGCATGTTCGGTGGCCGGTCAGGGTGGTCCGGTGGCGGGCCGATCCCGGGGGCCGACCAGGAGGCGGAGCTCGAGCTGTCCGTCGAGGAGGCCTACCGGGGCGGCCACCGCAAGGTGACCCTGGCCGGGCCGGCCGGGCAACGGACCTACGACGTCACGATCCCGCCGGGAGTCGTCGACGGGCAACGGATCCGGCTGGCCGGTCAGGGTGGGCAGGGCAGTGGCAACGCATCGAGCGGTGACCTTTACCTGATCGTGCGGATCAAGCCGGACCGCAACTACCGGCTGTCCGGCCGGGACATCACCGTCGACGTTCCGGTGACGCCGTGGGAGGCCGCGCTCGGGGCCACGGTGCCGGTCAGCACGCCCGGCGGCGAGGTGAAGGTCAAGGTGCCGGCGGGCTCGTCGAGCGGGCGCAGGCTTCGGTTGCGGGGTCAGGGCATGCCCAACTCCCGTGGCACACCGGGAAACTTGTACGTCGAGGTCCGGATCATGGTCCCGCCCAAGCCGACCAACCGGGAGCGGGAGCTGTTCGAGCGGCTGGCCGCCGAGTCGACCTTCGACCCCAGGAGGCAGCGATGAACGCCTACGCGCTGGCTCGTCCCCGCCGGCTCAGCGTGGCCACATTGGCCAGAAGCACCGGCCTGCACCCCGAGCTGATCCGCAGGTTCGTCGCGCTCAGCCTGCTGGACGCCTCCCGAGACGCGACGGGACAGCTGTGGTTCGCCGCGACCGCACCCGTGACGGTAGCCAGGATCCAGCGGCTGCATGCCGGCCTTTCCTTGAACTACAACGCGATCGGGCTCGTGCTCGACCTGCTGGACCGCATCGAGACGCTCGAGGCCGAGCTGCGGGCAAGCCGGGCACGGCAGACCACCGGAGGCTGAACTTCCATGGACATGAACCGCCTGACCCAGAAGTCCCAGGAAGCGTTGCAGGAGGCGCAGTCCATCGCCACGCGGCACAGCCACACCGAAGTGGACGGTGAGCACCTGCTGGCCGCCCTGCTCGACCAGCAGGACGGCCTGGCGTCCCGCCTGCTCGCCGGAGCGGGTGTCGACGTCGAGGCGTTGCGCGCCGACGTCGAGACCGACCTTGCCCGCAAGCCGAAGGTGACCGGTCCCGGGACGACACCCGGCCAGGTCTACGTCACCAGGAGACTCGCCACGCTGCTGGAGGCAGCCGAGCGGGAGGCCAAGCGGCTCAAGGACGAGTACGTCTCGGTCGAGCACCTGGTGCTCGCGCTGGCCGACGAGGGCTCGGCGAGCACCGCCGGCAGGTTGCTCAAACAGCGCGGCGTCACCAGGGAATCCTTCCTTTCCGAGCTGACCTCGATCCGCGGCAACCAGCGGGTGACCTCGGCCAACCCGGAGGTGGCGTACGAGGCGTTGGAGAAGTACGGGCGGGACCTCGTGCTCGAGGCGCGCTCGGGGAAGCTGGATCCGGTGATCGGGCGGGACGCGGAGATTCGCCGGGTGATCCAGATCCTGTCCCGGAAGACCAAGAACAACCCGGTGCTGATCGGTGATCCTGGGGTGGGCAAGACCGCGATCGTGGAGGGGCTGGCGCAGCGGATCGTCCGCGGCGATGTGCCGGAAGGGTTGCGGGACAAGACAATCTTCGCGCTCGACCTGGCCGCGCTGGTGGCCGGCGCCAAATATCGCGGTGAGTTCGAGGAGCGGCTCAAGGCCGTGCTGGCCGAGGTGAAGGCCGGCGAGGGCCGCATCCTGCTGTTCGTCGACGAACTGCACACGGTCGTCGGTGCCGGTGCCGCCGAGGGAGCGATGGACGCGGGCAACATGCTCAAGCCGATGCTGGCCCGCGGTGAGCTGCACATGATCGGCGCGACCACGCTGGACGAGTACCGCAAGCACATCGAGAAGGACGCCGCGCTGGAGCGGCGTTTCCAGACCGTGCTGGTCGACGAGCCGAGCGTGCCGGACACCATCTCGATCCTGCGCGGACTGCGGGAGCGTCTCGAAGTGTTCCACGGGGTCCGGATCCAGGACGGGTCGCTGGTGGCGGCCGCGATGCTGAGCCACCGTTACATCACCGACCGGTTCCTGCCCGACAAGGCGATCGACCTGGTCGACGAGGCCTGCGCCCGGCTACGCACCGAGATCGACTCGATGCCGGCCGAGTTGGACGAGATCACCCGCCGGGTGATGCGTCTGGAGATCGAGGACGCCGCGCTGTCCAAGGAGAAGGACAACGCCAGCCAGGCGCGTCTCGAGGAGCTGCGCAAGGAGCTGGCAGACTTGCGGACCCAGGCCGATGCCATGCGCGCGCAGTGGGAGGCCGAGCGACGGGCGATCCGCCGGGTGCAGGAGCTACGCGAGGAGATCGAGCGGGTCCGGCAGGAGGCCGAGGAGGCCGAACGCGCCTACGACCTCAACCGGGCCGCCGAGCTGCGCTACGGCAGGCTCACCGAGCTGGAACGCAAGCTTGCTGGCGAAGAGGAGAAGCTGGCCGTCAAGCAGGGTGGGAACCGGCTGCTGCGCGAGGTCGTCACCGAGGACGAGATCGCCGAGATTGTCGCCGCGTGGACCGGGATCCCGGTATCCCGCCTGCAGGAAGGGGAGCGGGACAAGCTGCTCCGGCTCGACGAGATCCTGGCGGAGCGGGTGATCGGGCAGACCGAGGCGATCCGGCTGGTGGCCGACGCGATCATCCGTGCGCGGTCGGGGATCCGGGATCCGCGCCGGCCGATCGGGTCGTTCATCTTCCTTGGTCCGACCGGGGTCGGGAAGACCGAGCTGGCCAAAACCCTTGCCGCGGCGCTGTTCGACACCGAGGAGAACCTGGTTCGCCTGGACATGAGCGAGTACCAGGAGCGGCACACCGTCTCCCGGCTCATCGGCGCCCCGCCCGGGTACGTCGGCTACGAGGAGGGCGGTCAACTGACCGAGGCGGTGCGCCGCAAACCCTACTCGGTGGTGCTGTTCGACGAGATCGAGAAGGCGCACGCCGACGTGTTCAACACGCTGCTGCAGGTGCTCGACGACGGGCGGATCACCGACGCACAGGGCCGCACCGTCGACTTCCGCAACACCATCCTGATCATGACGTCGAACATCGGCTCGATGCACCTGCTCGACGGGGTCACCCCGGAGGGCGAGATCAAGCCGGACGCCCGCGCACTGGTGATGTCCGAGCTGCGCCAGCATTTCCGGCCGGAGTTCCTCAACCGGGTCGACGACATCGTGCTGTTCACCCCGCTCGGACTCCCGCAGATCGAGAAGATCGTCGACCTGCAGTTCGAGGAGCTGCGCCGGCGGCTGGCCGACCGGGGCATTGCCCTGCAAGTCACCGAGAACGCCCGCACGCTGATCGCCCGGCACGGGTTCGATCCGGTCTACGGCGCCCGGCCGCTGCGCCGCTACATCGCCCACGAGGTGGAGACCAGGGTCGGCCGGGCGCTGCTGCGCGGCGACATCGAGGAGGGCCGGGCGATCGTCGTCGACACCCGGGACGACGAACTCGTCGTCCAGTTCGAGGACGCACTCATGGGAACATCCACATGAGCACCCCCAGGATCGTGCAGTGCGAACACTGTGGACGGCAGAACCGGGTGCGGCCGGCCGGGCCGGGCCACCCGCGCTGCGGCAACTGCAGGTCGCCGCTGCCGTGGATGGTCGACGCCGGGGACGCCGACTTCGCCGAGGTCGCCGAGCAGGCAACGATCTTCGTCCTGGTCGACCTGTGGGCGCCGTGGTGCGGCCCGTGCCGGATGGTCAGCCCGGCGCTGGAGCAGGTGGCCAAGGACCGCGCCGGGCGGCTGAAGCTGGTCAAGGTCAACGTCGACGAGGCGCCCCGGCTGTCCCAGCGGTTCGACGTTCGCGCGGTGCCGACCTTGCTGATGCTGCACCGGGGAGAGGTGATCGCCCGCCAGCCAGGTGCCGCACCGGCGCACGTGCTGGGCGAGTGGGTGGACACCGCGATCGCCAAGACCGAAACCTCCACATCCGAACTTCGAGAGGCGTCCCAGTGACCACGTTGACCGGTGATCCACATCTGGCGATGGTGCGGCAGGTGGTGCCGCGCACGCCGCAGGGCTGCGAGGAGTGCCTCGCCCTCGGGACTGGCTGGGTGCATCTGCGGGTGTGCCTGACCTGCGGGCACGTCGGCTGCTGCGACTCATCACCCGGCAAGCACGCGCGGGCGCACGCGGGCCACCTCGGCCATCCGATCGTCGCGTCGCTCGAACCAGGTGAAAGGTGGCGCTGGTGCTATGTCCATGAAGCCTTTGTCTGAGCAGGGGGAGCTGCCGGAGACACCCGATCTGCAAGGGGCGTTCCCGCGACTGTCCGAGGATCAGATCGACACCCTTGCCGCGCACGGCGAGCGCCGGATGACGCGACCGGATGAGGTGCTGTTCG
This sequence comes from Actinophytocola sp., assembly GCF_035712165.1. GTDB lineage: Bacteria > Actinomycetota > Actinomycetes > Mycobacteriales > Pseudonocardiaceae > DASYTH01. Next base: position 6,953 of record NZ_DASTBH010000472.1, read on the forward strand.
GCGAGGGCGAGCGCTGCGATGAGTTCTTCGTGATCCTGTCCGGCAAGGCGGCCACGGTCCAGGGTTTCGGTCAAGACGCGCGGATCATCCGGGTGCACGGCCCCGGCCGGTTCCTCGGCGAGCTCGGCCTGCTGCAAGGTCAGCCGGCCTTCTCCAGCGCGGTGGTCGTGGAGCCGGGTGAGGTGCTCGCCGTCCCCGTCGAGTGGCTGCGCACGGTGGTCGAGCGGGACCCGACCCTCGGCGACGTCATCATCCGGGCCTGCCTGATTCGCCGCTCGCTGCTGATCGGCCTCGGCGCCGGCTTCCGGATCATCGGCTCGTGCTATTCGCCGGACACCAAGCGGCTGCGCGAGTTCGCCGCCCGCAACCGGCTGCCGCACCGGTGGATCGACCCGGAGCGGGACAAGCAGGCCGAGACATTGCTGCGCCGCTTCGGGATCCGACCGGAGGACACCCCGGTCGTCATCTGGAAGGGCGAGCAACTGCTGCGCAACCCGAGCAACGCCGAGCTGGCCAGGATGATCGGTCTGCCGGCCACCGACGCCGCGCAGGGCAGTTGCGACCTGCTGGTCGTCGGTGCCGGGCCGGCCGGTCTCGCCGCCGCCGTGTATTCCGCATCCGAAGGTCTGACCACGATCGTCGTCGACGCCGTCGCCACCGGCGGCCAGGCCGGCACCTCGCCGCGGATCGAGAACTACCTCGGTTTCCCGTCCGGCATCTCCGGTGCCGAGCTGGCCGAGCGAGCCGTGATCCAGGCCGGCAAGTTCGGCGCGCGCACCACCGTGCCGGTCACCGCGACCGCGCTGAGCTGCCCGGACAGCCACTACGTGCTGACCCTCGACGACGGAACCCAGCTCACCGCACCCACGGTGGTGATCGCGACTGGCGCCCGGTACCGCAAGCTCGCCGTGCGGCGCCTCGACCTGTTCGAAGGCAGCTGCGTCTACTACGCGGCCACCCAGGTCGAGGCCGCACAGTGCCGGCTCGACCCGGTCGCGGTGGTCGGTGGCGGTAACTCCGCCGGCCAGGCTGCCGTGTTCCTCGCCGAGACCGTTCCCAAGGTCTACCTGCTCAGCCGCAGCGAGCTGACCAAGAGCATGTCCCGGTACCTGATCGACAACGTCGAACGTCACCCGCGCATCGAGGTCCTCGAGCATCACGAGGTCCGCGAGCTGCTCGGTGACACCACCCTCGACGGCATCGTGGTGGAGCACAACGTGACCGGTGCCCGCCGCAACCTCGACGCGCGCGCCATGTTCGTGTTCATCGGGGCCGAGCCAGGCACGGCATGGCTGACCGGGACCCTCGAGCTGGACGGCCACGGGTTCGTCCGCACCGGCTTCGACGTCGACGTGTCGGCGAACCCGGGCGCCTGGGCCAACGCCGAACGCCGCCCGCTCACGCTGGAGTCCAGCCAACCGGGCGTTTTCGCCGTCGGCGACGTCCGAAGTGGATCGATCAAACGGGTCGCCTCCGCCGTCGGCGAGGGCGCGATGGCCATCCGCCTGGTGCACGAGCACCTCGAACAGTCCGGCGACAGGACCCCGATCAACCGGTAATCGCGTTCTCGGAGGGCGACGATGAAGACATCTCACCGCGCAACCGCGATCGGCGCACTGGTGCTGGTGACCGCCGCGTGCTCCGCGCCCGCAGCGCCGTTCCAGGCGTCCGCGCCGAACCAACCCTGCGACGAAGGCAGCTTCGTGAGCGTCGTCGAGGACACCGCGCCGAGCGTGGTCACCCTGCGGCATTCGGACGGGCTCGGCAGCGGTGTCGTCTACAAGCCGGATGTGATCATCACCAACCAGCACGTCGTGGCGAACCACACCGACCTGGTCATCAGCTACGCCGACGGCAGTGAATCCGCCGGGACGGTGATCGGCACCGACCCCGGGAACGATCTGGCGGTCGTGCGAAGCGAGCGCAAGGGCCTGACCCCGGCGCGGTTCCGGAACGACCAACCGCGCCAGGCCTGCCGGGTGCTCGCCATCGGGAGCCCATTGGGGCTGCAGAACTCGGTCACCGAGGGCATCGTCTCCGGCCTGCACCGATCGCTCCCGGCCGACGCGCAGGGCCCGTCGCCGACGGATCTCATCCAGACCGACGCACCGATCTCTCCTGGCAACTCCGGCGGCGCACTGCTGGACATCCAGGGTCAGGTGGTCGGCATCAACGAGGCTTACCTACCGCCGCAGGCGGGGGCGGTCTCGATCGGGTTCGCGATCCCGGCCGGCACCGCGGTGGACGTCGCCGAGCGCCTGCTTTCCGGCCGCACCGTCACGCAGCCCTACCTTGGTGTGTCCGTGGGGGAGCTGACCCAGACCATCCGGGATCGTCTCGGCGTCAAGACCCAGGACGGTGCGCTCGTCCTCGCCGTCGCCCCGAACTCACCGGCCGCGGCGGGCATCCGCCCGGGTGACGTCATCGTCAAGCTCGGCGACACCGACGTGCACAACCCTCAGGATCTGGTCAATGTCCTGCGCTCCACGAAGCCCGGGGACCAGGTGCCACTCGTGGTCGTGCGCGGTGCCGACCGCCCTGAGCTGCGCGTCAGCCTCGGGAACCAACCCTGACCAAGCCACCGGTCATGACCGCGCGCGGTTTGGTCAGGACCGCCGGGGGAATCCGGCGACGGTGAGGTGATGAATGAGCGGACCGGACGAGGTGGTCGTCGGGGTGTTGGCCGACGAAGGGCTGCCGGAGCAGGTGATGGCGACGATCGCTGACGATCTGCCCGGGGCTTTCGCCACCCGGGTGAGCGGGGCGACGCGGTGGCGTGTGGAGCATCAGGTAGAGCAGCTGCCGCTCGACGAAGACGGTGACATCCCGATGCGCACGTTGTCGCAGCGGCACCGCCAGGACCGGGGCTGGGACCTGCTCGTCCTGGTGACCGATCTGCCCCGGCGCGCGGGGACGAAACCCATCGTCGCGGGAATCGACGTCGAGCACGGTGTCGCGATGATCTCGCTGCCCGCGCTCGGCGCCGTCCTGGTGCGTCATCGGGCACGGGTGTTGCTGATCCGCGTGGTGCGGCAGCTTGTGTCGCCGCGGCTCGGGATCGACGGGGATCACGGCCGGCGGGGGGCGCTGGCACGGTTGCGTGAGGTGCTGGCCCCGACGCAGCGGATGTCCGGCGGACACCGGTCCGCCGTAACCCACCTCGCTCTGGTCGGCCTGCGTGGCCAGCTACGGCTGCTGGCGGGGATGGTGCGGGACAACCGTCCATGGCGGCTCGTACCACACCTGGCGGGCGCCACCGCGGCGGCGGCCGGGACCGCCGCCTACGGCGTCATCACGAGTTCGTTCTGGAGGCTCGCGGATGCGCTGGCCCCGCTGCGGCTGGCGGGGATCACGGTGGTCACCGTCTTGATCATGACGGTGTGGTTGATGATGTACAACCACCTGTGGGACCGGCCGTCCGAGGCTGCCGAGCGACGCAAGGCGTTGATGTACAACGTTTCCACGGCGACCACGCTGGCGTTCGGGGTGGCGTGCATGTACGGCATCCTGTTCGTGCTGGCGCTGATCGCGGCCCTCGTCGTGATCGACAGCGGCTATTTCGCGCAGACGCTCGGACACCCGGTCGGTCTGGGTTCGTACCTGAACCTGGTGTGGCTGTGCAGTTCGGTCGGGATCGTCGCCGGCGCGCTCGGGTCGAGCCTGGAGGACGAGGAGACCGTCCGCAAGGCGACCTACAGCCGCCGCGAACGGGAACGCCAAGAACGAAACCGGCGCAAGCGGAAAGACCGGACATCCGCGGCCAGGCAATGACTTGACCGAGATTCCCTCCCCGAAGGCAGACCGACCCCGGCGGCGTTGACAATTCAATGTCATCTCTGATGACCGCACCATGGCGGCGTTGGTGAAGTCGATGACCCCTGAGCCGAGGAAGTGCTGACGGCTGCGGCACTGGACCGGACCACGGGGCCCGACCGCGGCTTTGACGTGGTGGTGGTCGGCGAATACGAACGGGCGTTCTGCGGAGACCAACTCGCCCGTCTGCTGCCCGTCTTTGCCGAGCACGTGGCGGTGTGGTTGCCGGAACCCACGGCCCCGTCAACCCCAGTGATCCGACCCATGAAGCGCTGGTCATGATGTTGGGCGCGCAGTCCCGGCGGGAGGTGCAGCGCTCGCGATTCCGGGTGCTGGCCGCGATGCGCACCCAGACCGTCGAGCAGGGCCGCTACCTCGGCGGCCGCCCACCCTACGGCCACCGTCTGGTTGACGCCGGCCCGCATCCCACCGCCGCGCAAGCCCGCTGGGGCCGCCGACTGCACCGGCTCGATCCTGACCCGGCCACCGCCGAGCATGCGCTGCTAGAAAGGAACCTCGCAGATCGGGAGGCGTTCGATGGTCCAGCGGGGCGGGCCCCGGCGGCCACGAACGCAAGGCAGCTTCCTCCTTCGCCAGCATCCTCCGCACTCGTCTGCTACCGCAGAATCCGCGAACGACGACGAACTCTAAGCGTGGCGTCATGATGCCAGCACTGACTTATATAAGTGTGGACTGGTACGATCCCGGTTCGTGCACGCGTTCGACATCCTTGGCGACCCGGCGCGCCGGCGCATTCTGGAGCTGCTCGCTGACGGTGAGCAGACCTACGCCGTCGAGCCCGCGCCGCTGAGCGAGGTTGGCGCGTGGCTGGACCGGTTTCGCCGGTTGTGGGAACAACGCCTCGACGCTCTGGGAACCGAGATGCGGACGAAACCGATCCATCAGCGAAGGGACATGACATGAAAGACATCTTGGAGGAACTGGCCGCCGCGCACCGGGCAATGGGCAAGGGCAGTGTGCCCGCCGGCGACGCGTACACCATCGAGGTGCGGCGTCGATACGAAGCGCAGATCGAGGACGTCTGGGACGCCGTGACCAGCCCCGAGCGGCTGCATCGCTGGTTGAAACCGGTCACCGGGGATCTGCGGCTTGGCGGGAAGTTCCAGTTGGACGGTGGTGAGCACGGCGAGATCCTCCAGTGCGAGCCGCCGCGCCTGCTCAAGGTGTCCTGGCTCTACGGGCCGGACGCCGACGCTTGGCCCGGCACGAGCGAGGTGGAAGTGCGCCTGGCCCCGGGCCCGACCGGCGACACCGAATTCGAGCTGATCCACGCAGCGGTCGTCGAGGAGCCCCTCTTCCCGACCTACGGCCCCGGTGCCGGCGGCGTTGGCTGGGACCTGGCTCTCCTCGCCCTGGCCCGACTGTTGGCCGATGGCGAGACCGCCGACCACGAGGGGGTCCAGAAGTCGCCCGAACAGCGCGAATTCATCCGACGCAGCGCCGCGGCATGGGGCAAGGCTCACCTGGCCGCCGGTGGCGAACCGGAGCACGTCGCGGCCGCAGTCGAGGCCACCACCAAGTTCTACGCACCCGACCCGACCTGACATCCCCGCTGCGGTGGGCTGACCGGCTTCCCTGACGTTGTCCCACACCTAGAAAGAATGCGCGATGAAGTACACCAACTCGATCGAGATCGCCCTGCAGCGGGAGCGGGTGGCCCAACTGCTCGCCGACCCGGCACACCTACCGAAGTGGCTGCGGGGCTTGGTGATGCACGAGCCGGTGAATGGGATACACGGGCAGCTCGGTACCAAGTCGCGGGTCGTGATGCAGTCGGGGCAGCGGAAGATCGAGTGCACCGAAACGATCACACGCCGGGATCCGGCAGACCTGCACGGGATCCCAAAAGAGAGCGTCGTTCACTTCGACCGCGAGATCGTCGGCGCGGGCATGTGGAGCGTCGTGCGCGATCGGCTGACCGAAGCCAATCCGGAGACGACGCTCTGGGAGAGCGAGAGCGAATACCGGTTCAGCGGCCTGCTGATGCGGCTGGTGGGGCTTCTGATGCCCGGCGCCTTCCACAAGCAGTCGCAACAGCACATGCAGGATTTCAAGGCGTTCGCCGAACAGGGGAAGGATGTCCGCGAAGGGAAGACCTGATCTGCCGCAATGCCAGCGCACTTCATCGGCTGCCCTGAGCGCAGTGGTGCTCGCCCAAACCATCAAGTGTGCCTATCTGGCTAGGCCGCCGCACCCTGTTGACCGAACGGCCCTTCATCGCAACGGTCAGCAGGTGAGAACTCGTCACCGCGTCACAGGGCCGGGCAAAGCTCCTAACTCACGATGGCCGCCCCGGCCAGTTGTAGCTTGTCCAGCAGCGCCGGCGGTACGCCGCTGCTCCAACTGAACTTCGCTCCACGTACATTTCGGCTGGTCGAGGTCCGGCCTGTCAGTATCGACCTAATCGCGAGTTCGCCGTAACGGCTGACACTGACCACTCCATCACCATTAGCCGTAGATTGGAGATCAGCGATCCCGATAGCGTCATCGGCGGCCTGGAGTACTTCCGGGTCGCCCCGCTCGGCGGCAAGGAACCACCGCGGGCCGTGCCACACGAGCTCGGGGCCGTCCGCATGGACCTCATCGGTGTCGAAGTCCCGCACCCGTTCCACCTCCGTTCGGTCCCAACGTTCGATGTGGCGGTAGCCGTTTCCGACCACCGCAAGGCGCGGCGTACCCGACCGTTCGGGAGGAAACTCCATCCGGAAACCGCGGCGAGTCCGCTACCGGGTGCTGGTTCGACCCCTACCAGCCGGAAGCGAGGGTGGACCGACCGCGCCGGGCGCGGCGAAAGACCGCGCCCGGCACGTCGGTTGTCATCCGATCCGGTAGGGGCCGGCGATGTTCGGCCGTGGTTGGACTTCCTTGGCGACCAGGCCAGGCTGGTCGATCGACGGACAGCGCAGACCGCGCGGCGGCGGGGTGAGGTCGATCAGGTAGGCGTTGACGGCGGTGTCCACGCACGGGACGAAGTTACCGCCGTAGACGGTGTGCCCCCAACCCTCGTAGGTGATCAGGCGTGCGCCGCTCTGCCGGACGGCGGCCAGCGTCCACTCGTAAACGGTCGCGTAGTCGTGCACGTTGCCGATCATCACGATCGGCGGGGCGTGGTCGACACGGAGCGGGTGCTGCGGGTTGGTGTTCCTGGTCCCGCTGTTGACACACGACATGGCGTGGTCGACGTAGGGAGACCACTCCATGATCGGGAACCGCTGGGCGAGCCGGGCCCGCAACCCGGCGTACTCCGCGTAGTTCCGCACCGGGTAGCGCCAGTCGCTGCACCAGATCGCCGGGTAGGGATCGTTGACGATCTCCCCGAACGCCGACAAGGCCGTCGGTGTCCCGGTGCCGTCCCGTAGGTCCCGCAGCCTCTGCGCCACCTGGCTCCACAGTTGCGGCAAGACCGAGCGGAACCCGATGTCGGCCAGGTCGTAGAAGCTGACCGGCTCGCCGTCGGCGTCGCGCAGAGTGCCGGCCTTGGCGTGGGCCTTCAGCTCGGTGTAGGTCGCGATGGTGCCGAGCCCGTGCAGCGCGCAGGTTTCGGTGTTGTCGCACCAGTTCGCGAACTCGGCGAAGGCGTGTTCCACCGGGGCGGTCTCGCTGCGCATGAAGTCCCACGCGTTGTCGATGCTGTGATCCATGTTGCCGTCCATGACCAGCGCGCGGACCCGGTGCGGGAACAGTTCCGCGTACTGCTGACCCATCAGGCTGCCGTAGGAGTAGCCGAGGAAGGTCAGCTTCTGCTCACCCAGTGCCGCCCTGATAGCGTCCATGTCCCGCACGGTGTGCAGGTTGTCCGCGTGATCGGCCAGGGGTCCGGAGTTCGCCCGGCAACTGTCGTGCAGGCGCCGGTTGATCCTGGCCAGCGCGTCGAACTCGGCCTGGCTGGTCGGTCGCTTGGCGGCGTCGGACTGCTCGGACAGGTCGAGGTCACACAGCAGTTGGCTGCTGGTGTTGATGCCCCGCGGGTCGAATCCGATCTGGTCGAACCTGGCAGTGTCCGCGCCGAGCACATCGTTGGACTTGATGAACTCGACACCGGAACCACCGGGACCGCCGGGGTTGATGAGGAGCGACCCGATGCGCGTCGCGGGATTCTTGGCCGGCCGGCGCGCCAGTCCGATGTGGATCTTCTCGCCCCTCGGCCTTGCCCAGTCCAGCGGCACCTCGATCGTCGCGCAGTCGATCCCCTCGGCGCCGGGACAGGGCTGCCAGTTCACCGACGGCGGCCGCGCCGGCTGGGCCGTCGCCACCGGTGACGCGACCAGCCCCAGCGTGGCCGTCGCCACGATCATGGTCACCGACAACCAGCGTCTGTTTTTCATGTGACCCCCTTGCGGCTCAACCTAAAGCGAACAGAACACGTCCATCATGCCAGAGATGATCAGCGTCATGGGGTGCGTCTTTCGGTCCGCTACCAGCGGATTCAACACTTATGAAACGTTGTGTCCTCGGTCGATGCCGCCAACTCATGGTGCCGATCAAATCGCCGGTCCTGCCTCGAGAATGGCTGACGTTTCTGTCGTCCTTCTCGCCGGGTACAGCTTGCTCGTCTGGGATCAGGTTGCGCACGGCATCGACACCGACGCCGTGATCACCCAACGGGTCAAGGCGGGCGGCAGGTGTCCGGTACATCGGCGATGGCCACGCTGTAACCGCTGCTGACGCACCACAACTTTCATCCGTCGCCGCCACCACATGCTCGGCGACGTCGGCAAGTGGGTCGCGATTGGAAGAGTGGCTGAGCGTGTGGAGCCTCTCCGCGACCGTCGGGGTCAGGTTCGGTGCGGGGAACGCACGCGGGAGGCCGCGCCCGGACAGCTTGGCGACGTCCAGTCCTTTCACGTCGCCGAGCAGCATCGCACGCCGACCACACCTCGGACAGTGGTGCGTGTTGGGCGGCGTCGGCAGGTTGTATTCAACGCGGTGCGCAGAACCCGGTTCCTTCACTTCTCCTGCACAAAAGCAACACACCCGATGGCGTAGTGGAGCGATATGCTGAGGTCGTCATCGACTGGGGAGGGGCAACAATGTTGGCTTTGTTTCGGGTAGCCGCGGCGGCGGTGGTGCTGATCGTTACCGCGTTCGGTACGGCGGAAGCCGCTCGGGGGATGCCAAGTGACACAACAGGTCCGCAGGCACCGGCTGCGAGCTTCACGTTCAAGGCGGAGGACGGCGGGCATCCGGTGGATGGCCGCTCCGGCCAGTGGGTCTCCCCGACCAGTGAGATCATGGTTTGGGAGTACGAGAACATCGTGAAGATCGACGCTGCCGATCAGAGCGGCTTCGACTACATCCGGGTCGAGCTCAACGGCCCAGGCCGGGTCCCGCTCGAGGTCGGCAGCTATCCGGAGGCGCGCAACAGGGACATTGCTCCAGGTTCCCCCGGCATGCTCGTCATCTCCAATGGTCTGGGCTGTGGCAACGAGTATGGCGAGTTCGTCATCCACCGGATCGAGCGCGATGCCACCGGAGCCTTGGTGAACCTGGACGCCAGCTTCACCCAACGCTGCGGCGCCCCAGACAGCCCGGCGCTATACGGCCAAGTCCACTTTGAGTCCTGACCTAGATGTACTGACCGAAGAGGTTGGTTGAGATCGTGTGACGACACGACCTGATGATCTTGATAGGGAAGACCTCCTGGGCGGTATGAGGGCTGTCTGACGGCTCCTCTACCTCCAGGAGGTCTTCGTGGCTCACGCAGCGTTGACTCCGCGGCGCGGCTACGGCTGGCTCGGCTGGTCGTGGATGACGGGTGGTCGATCGCCCGGGCGGAGCCGAGCGATAGGCCCGAGGTAGCGGTCCAGGCGCCGCGCGAATCGATGTGGCCAGCATTGGCGCGGGCAGCTGCGGGGGAGTGAGCCGGTTGTCAGCTACGGCTCTCCACGCAAGTGCCCAGACGACAACGCAGCCGGCGACTGAACGCAACAGATTGGCCGGGACCTCGGTGAAATCTCACGCACTTCGCGGAATTAGGGAAACGCCGCCCTGTGGCATACCTGCGCAATGCAGGTATCCATGGGGTCACGTTACCAAACTTGTGGTTGCGCCGTGGATCATCGAACGGCCTACTCAGCGGTCGGTGCCTCTCACCGAGGCCGGCGAGACCGAGCTGGACGGACGGCTGCCGGTGAACCCGTCCAGCGGCGTGCTGTCGTTCAACCCGATCGGTGCCTCCGGGATGCTGCGCTTCGCCGAGGCGGCCATGCAGGTGCTCGGCCGGGCGGCGAGCACCGGGTGGACGCGTGCGTCGGACGCTCAGCCACGCCTACGGCGGCGGCTCACAGTTCTTCGCCATGTGGGGTTGTGGGAGCGTGGAAACCATGAAGTTCACCCTCGCCGTCGCGCTCAGCCCGCTGGACCAGCTCACCGAGCTGGCCCGAACCGCCGAGGAGCACGGATACGACTCGATAGCGCTGCCGGACTCGCTGTTCTTCGCCGAGCGGACCGCCGCCGCCTATCCGTACACGGTCGACGGTTCGCGGTTCTGGACGGCGGACACGCCGTGGGTCGACCCGCTGATCGCCGCGGCCGCGATGGGCGCGGTCACCAGCCGGATCCGGTTCTACACCCAGGTGCTCAAGCTCAACCCGCGCAACCCGGTGCTGCTGGCCCGCCAGGTCGGCTCGGTGGCGAACCTGACCGGCGACCGGTTCGGGCTCGGCGTCGGGCTCGGCTGGGCGCCGGAGGAGTCCGAGTGGTGCGGCGCCTCGTTCGACCACCGGGGCCGGCGCGCGGACGAGGCGATCGAGATCCTCCGGCTGATCCTCGGCGGCGGCATGGTGAGCTACCAGGGCGAGTTCTACGCGTTCGACCGGTTACAGATGAGCCCGGCGCCGCGCCGGCCGGTGCCGATCTACGTCGGCGGGCACACCGAGCCGGGGCTGCGGCGCGCGGCCCGGACCGGCGACGGCTGGTCCTCGGCGATGATCACCTTCGACGAGCTGCGCGAGGTGATCGACCGGCTGCACACGCTGCGCGCCGAGTACGGCCGCACGGATCATCCGTTCGAGATCCAGGCGGTGTGCCTGGACCGGTTCGGCCCCGACGGCTACCGCCAGCAGGCGGACATCGGCGTCACCGACGCGATCGTGATGCCCTGGGTGAACTACGGCGTCGGGTTCGACGGCCTGCTCGCGGCGAAGCAGGACGGCCTCAAGCGGTTCGCCGACGAGGTGATCGGAAAGCTTTAAGCCGCGACGATATCGACGGCACACTGCACCGACGCTCCGGCGGAGGTATTGGGATCGTCATGTTCGACACCGTGCCCGGCGGTGCGGGCGGAGTCCTGCGCATCGCCAACGCCTGGGACCAGGTCGTCGACACGGCCCTGGCCCGGGTCTCAGCACGCATCTGCGGTGAGGAAACCTCCTGCTACGGCTGCCTGCGCGTGTTCGGCAACCAGTCCTCGGCACTTCAGCTACCCGATCCAGGAAGGGTCAGATCGAGTGGGCGTGTTTGGTGAGGCGGTCGAAGGTGGCGTCGAGGTCGGTGTCCACGATCTGGGCTTGCGGGTGGGAGTCGAACCAGGCGATCTGTTCGGTGGCGCCGTCGTGGTAGGTGATCGTGGTGCCGAATTCGGGTACGAGTGACGTGATCTTCGAGTTGTCGAAGATCATCGAGTGGGCCTTGTCGCCGAGCAGGCCGGGGCCGAGTTCGGGCAGTGCGCGGGCGATGGTCTCCGACGCCACGTGTACCAGCTTCGGCTCGGCCACGCCCGCGGCTTTGCCGAGCCAGGTGTAGATCTGGTTCCAGGTGGGAGCGTGTGTGCCGGTGATGTGGAATGTGTCGCCGACCGCGAGCGGGTGGCCGAGCAGGCCGACGAAGCCGACCGCGAAGTCCCGCGTGTGCGTCAACGTCCACAGCGACGTGCCGTCGCCGTGCACCACCGCGGGCTTTCCGGACCGCATCCGTGCCACGTCGGTCCACCCGCCCATGGTCGGCAGCAGGGTCCGGTCATAGGTGTGCGACGGGCGCACGATCGTCGCCGGGAACCCGTCCGTGCGGTGCGCCACGATCAGCAGGTCCTCGCAGGCGATCTTGTCGCGGCTGTACTGCCAGTGCGGATTGTGCAGCGGGGTCGACTCGGTGACCGGCAGCCGCGCCGGCGGGGTCTGGTACGCCGACGCGGACGAGATGAACACGTACTGCCCGGTCCGCCCGGTGAACAACTGGACGTCGCGCGCCACGTGCGCAGGCGAGAACGCCCGGAACTGGGCGACCACGTCGAACTCGCGCCCAGCCAGCGCGGCGGCCACCGCGTCGCCGTCCTCCGCGTCGGCCACCAGGTTCTCGACGTCCTCAGGCACCGGCCGGACGCTGGTACGGCCACGGTTGAGCACCGTGACCCGATGCCCCAACCGCACGGCACGCGCCACGCTCGCGTGACTGATGACCCCACTCCCACCGATGAACAGAATGGACCGGCTGGCCGTCACTGACGTCATGCCGCATTCTGGCACCCGCCGAGCCCTCCGGGTTAAATAGCCACGTCCGGCCAGGTCTCCGCAGTTCGTATCGCACACCCATCTCATATGGACAGTGATGCGAACACGGCGGTCGAGTTTCCCCCGACAGCGGACCGCCCTCGTCGACGACGTCTGGGGCGACGAGCCTCCGGCCAATCCCGGCCACGAGCCGGCGCGCTCCAGTTGGCCGTGGGGTAAAGGACTGTCCGAGCGCTCACTAACCTACTTGGCCCGCCCAGCTGTGACGAGTGTTGTCGCCTGTCACAACGCAAGTCTCAAGCTTGCCCTGGTGAACCCAAAATCGTTCGCGCTACGAGCCAAGTCGGGACTCTGACTGGGTGTCCGGCGTGTGATCGACATTTAGTTACGCGCCGTTACCGCTGTAGGTGAGGACCCAGCGTGCAGTGAACGGCACTGGCGGGATCCGCGTCGGTTCGCTGGTAGCTGGTGATCCAACAGTTCGGCCTCTTCCATAAGTTCACGAGCCGCAGCCATTCGCGGTGTCTCGCCAGGCTCGACCTTGCCGCCAGGCGATACCCACCCACGCATGCGGTGCCGCGAGCGGCTCCAGCAGCGTCTGATGGGTGCGGAGTCACGCCTGGGCGTCATCGAACTCTGCTGGTGCGGTCGGGCGCGCAGGCGCAGCGCCGATACCAGCGGATTCAACGATTCGGCAATGTTCCGTCAACGGACGCGGGGCTAACGTGCGCGCACAGCGTCCAGGCTGCGAGACCGGGTCGCACAGGACGCGGGAGGGGAGCCATGCAGCGAGACGATGGCTGGAGTCGTGGATTCGCCGAACCGGACCTGGGTTACGAGGATCCGCCGGCGGTAACACTACGGCCAGGGACATCACGGCCGGGGACATCGCGGCCGGGACCGGACCGGACCGGGCCTGCAGGCACCGACGACCGCGGCGTCATCACGGTGCGCCTCGACGGTTCGGGTGCGGTGGCCGACGTCTCGGTGCCGCCGAACTGGCGGGACAAGATCGGTCCACGCGAGTTGGGGCAGGCTCTGCTCACCGCCGCCAACAGCGCGTTCTCCGCGTGGCTGGTCGACCTGGTCGAGCACACCGACCTCGAGCCGGAGGCGTCCAGGACCTCCCGCGCGGACGCCCGGGACGCCGGTGGTGATCCCTCGAGCGAGGTGGCGCAGAACCTGGTGGCCGAGTCTGTCGAGCTGTTTGCCCAGTTCGACCGGGATTTCGCGATCTACCGCGAGCAGCTCGCCAAGGCGGCGAGGGTCACCGCCGACGCGCGGGGGAGCAACAACCGGATCCAGGTCACCATGGTGCCCGGGTCGGTGTCCCTGGTGATCGTCGACCCGCGGTGGGCGACCTATGCGAGACACACCGAGATCGGGGCCGAGGCCCTCAGCGCCTTCCGCGCGGCGGGACGGCAGCTCGCCGGAGCGGACCCGGGCACCGTTGCGCTGCCTGCGTCGCTGGCGAGAATCCGGGAGCTCGCCGGCGACACCGCCGCCCTGTGCAGGGAGCTGGGGCTATCCGGACAACGACGGTGACGAGAAGGGATTCGGATGACGTCGGTAAAGGTCGCCTGCGACCGCTTGGGTGAGGACGCCACCATATGGGGGAAGGCGTCTGACACGGTGGAGGCCGCGTCGCGAACGGCCGATGGCCTGACCCTGGGCCCGGCCAGGCTGGGCTACGCCGCCGATGCGCGCGGGGTCGTCGACGCCTACGACGGTCTGCGGCAGAAGTTCACCGCGTTGCTCGCGGGCGCCGCGGCCGAGTTCGACAAGCTCTCGACCACCTTGCGCGACGTCGCCGCGACGTATCTCCGGGAGGACGAGCAGAACGCGCACGCTCTGAAGAAGCTCGAGGAGCACCTCTGATGGCCGTGGTCGACTCCGCGTTCGAAGATGCGATTCAGGGGATCGAAGACGGAATCAAACAGTTCGAGCAGATCTGGGACGATTTCGTCAACGCCGTGAATGTCGTTCTTCCACGGCTGCCCGCTTATCTGCAGCCGGTGGGGAAGAAGTCGTTCAACACGCTTTCCACCAAGAAGGACAATGTCCTGGAAAAGCTGGTCAAGGTGTATGTCGAACGTGGTTCGGCCAGCGCCGTTCGTCAGGTGGCCAGCGACTGGAACACTGAGGTGGGCGAAAAGGCGAGCGAGCTGGCCGACACGCTCACCACGACCCAACTGCCCAGCCACAACAAGTGGGAGGGCCGGGCGTACATCGCATACAAGGAGGTCGTGGCCTTTCAGAGCACCAAGCTCGGCGAGGTCAAGACGATGACCGACGGCGTGCACAGCGCGCTGGTCGATATCGCGAACGCGATGACGACCTTCTGGACCGGGATGAAACTCGCGTACTATACCTTCTTGGCAGCGATGACGGGCTGCGCCGCGGGTGCCTGCACCGTGGTCGGCCTGATTCCGTCGATCATCGCCGGGGCCGGATTCTGCGCAAAGTTCTACGACGACCTTGACGAACTGAGCACCGCATTTCGCAACGCGCTGGAAACCAACGAGGCCAAGCTCGAAGACCTGCAGACGCTCAAGGGAACCGAAGGCAGGTGGCCACCGATCAACGGCGAGGCGCTGTCCGACGCCAGCGTGCTCGACGAAGATAAGGAGAGCGACTGGAAAGCCCTGCCCTGACCGCGCCCGTGCGGGTGAGCCGATCCCTACTCGGTGCTGCCCGGGTCGCCCAGTGCGAGCTTGCCGGCATAGGTCAGGGTGATCACTCGAGAATGACACGGATCGTGTCTCTGCCCTGGTCACGGCCATCGTCGTCGGCCAGGTAGTCGCGGATGGCGTGCTGGGAGGCGAAGCAGGCCAGCAGATCCAGCTTGCCGCGGATGTGCGCGGAGACGTCGACGCCCCCGTGATGCCATGCGGTGAGCAGTATCGCAAGACGTCGGGTGCGGCCCGGATCCAAACCACCGCCACGGTGAGGATGAGAACCAAGGCAAAGAGTACGACGGCCGCATCCCGGGTCGTCGCGGACATCGTTCCACTCGGTTCGAGTCGGTTCTCACACCTGCCACCGGGGGATCTTCAGGCCGTCGGCGATGCCAGCGCCGACGCGGCGAGACGTGACCTGCCGGCCCATGAGGATCTCCGGCACCTCGGACTGCGGCCGAACGGTCATCGCCGCGATCTCGGGCTCGGTTTCAGGAATCGGGCGAGGCCATCCTTCCCTATCCAGGCGAACACGTCGTCGAGGCGAGCGCGCGGCCCCGTGGGCGCACGCTTCAAGCGCATGTAGACGTCGTCCCTGTCCTGGCACCGACCGCGGCACCGGGAGTGTGGCGGTGCGGCTCAGGGCTGTTCGACAGTCTCTCGCCGCGCCATTTCGGTGAATGCGGCTTCCAGGTAGCCGCGTAGCGGGCGGCCGCGCACTGATAGCAGGTCGGCGAGGATGACGACGGCGTGCTGTGTGACCGCGGCTGCCGACGGTCGCGGTGGGACCGCGTCCCACGGGTCGTCCAGCTCCGGCGCCCGCTCCTCCCCGGTGCCGGGGCCTGGCGGAGTGTCCGGATGGATCCCGAGCGCTCCGCTGAGGACGACGACCATCACCCCCGGGTCGACGCCGGGAAACCACGGTGCCGTCGACCGGGCACTGCGGCCGATGATCTCGCGGAGGTCGTCACCGTCCACACCGTCCGGGAGCACCTCCTCCAGCAGCAGCCGAACGGCGTCGCCGAGGATGACGCGCGCGTGCTCGGGGTCGATGAGGAGGCGGCTGCAGGCGTCGTCGAACGCGGCCGCGTCGCCGGCCTGCGCGGCTGCGATCGCGTCGGTCGTCGCCGACGCGATCACCCGCGCAGCCGGCGGCAGCTCGCCGAGTGTGAGCCGGGGTGCGGGTGCCATGCCGGGAACGCTACCGCCGACCGTTCCCGGCTCAGGAGGGGCCGACAGTGACGGCGCGTGCTCGTCCCACTTGATCCGCGTGGACCCGGGGACGCGTCCCTTCGCCGCCTGGGATGGCTGCGTGTTCCTCGCCCGGTCCCACACCAGCCACCACCCGGCGCTCCACCGTTTCCGATCACGGCGCCGTACCGGCACCTTTCGCCGATCGGATCGCCGTGCCCGCCACCGCGGTCACGCCGCTTCCCCCCGGCGTTGGCGTCGAGGACGCCGCCGTCATCGGGCTTGCCGGCAGGAAGCCACTTTGGTGCAGTTCACGTGGAATGGTGAGATCTCACCAAGAGTGGTGCGCGAGGGGGACAGTGCCCCGGTGTCGTGCGGATCCCCAGAACTGCACGACACCGGGCAGCACGGAGGTTGTCAGCCACGGTCCCGTGAAACCTTGCCGAAACCTTGATTCCGCTGCTCAGCGGCCGCCGATACGATGTAGCGGTAGGGAGGGGAGGGGGCGTGGAGTTCCGGCTCCTCGGCGCCGTCGAGGCGAGCGTCAACGGGCAGCCGATCGACTTGGGTCCAGGTCGGCAGCGATGCGTGTTGGTCGCGCTGCTGGCCGATGTGAATCACGTCGTCCCGGTCGAGGAATTGCTGGAACGGGTGTGGGGGGATCGGCGGCCGCACCGCGCCCTCGGCACGCTCTACAGCTACCTGTCCCGGCTGCGCAAGGTCCTGACCGTCGACGGAGGCGTTGACATCGCCCACCGGTCAGGCGGCTATGTGCTCGACGCCGAGCCGGCCCTGGTTGACCTGCACCGCTTCCGCCAACTCGTGGCGCATGCCCGGTCGGCCGGTGACGAGGCGGCCGCGGCCGCGCTGGAGGAGTCGCTCGCGCTGTGGCGCGGCGAGCCGTTCGCCACCCTGGACAACCCGTGGATCAACCAGTTTCGCGCGGTGCTCGAGGCCGAACGGCGCTCGGCCCTACTCGACCGCAATGATCTCGAGCTGCGCCGGGGCCGGCACGGCGACCTGCTGGCCGAACTGAGCATCCTGGCCGGGGAACATCCGCTCGACGAGCGCCTTGCCGGCCAGCTGATGCTGGCGCTGTACCGGGCCGGGCGGCAGGCCGAGGCAGTGCGGATCTATCAGAGCACCCGGGGCGCGCTGGTCGAGGAGCTGGGGCTGGAGCCGGGGCCCGAGCTCAGCTCGCTGCATCAACGCATCCTGGCCGCGGACCCGAACCTCGCCGGTCCCGCGTCCGCGTGGGGGCGCGCACCCGTCGGACCGGACCTGGTGCCCCGACAACTGCCGGCCGATGTCGCGCATTTCACCGGTCGCGACCGCTACCTTGCCCAGCTGCACGAGCTGCTCGACGACACACGCCCGCCGACCGTCGCGATCACCGCGATCGACGGAACCGCTGGTGTCGGCAAGACCGCCCTGGCCATCCACTTCGGACACCAGATCGCCGGCCGCTTCCCGGATGGGCAGCTCTACATCGACCTGGGTGGCCACGCGCCGGGCTCGCCCATGACAGCCGTCGACGCACTCGGTTGGATGCTGCGCAGCCTCGGTGTGCTTCCGGAGCGGATCCCCGCCGACGAGCAGGAGCGGGCCGCGCTCTACCGCTCGTTGCTCGCCGACCGGCGGATGCTCGTGGTGCTGGACAACGCCCGCAGCGCCGCGCACGTGCGGTCCCTGCTGCCCGCCAATCCGCGCTGCGCGGTGATCGTGACCAGCCGAACCTCACTGGCCAGCCTCGATGGAGCCCACCACCTCCACCTCGACGTGCTCACCGAGGACGAGGCGCTGGTTCTGCTCGCCCGGCTGACCGGCCAGGGCCAGACGAGTCGAGAACCCGAGGCCGCCGGCACGCTCGTGTTGCTCTGCGCCCGGCTGCCTCTTGCCGTGCGGATCGCCGGCGCTCGGCTGGCCGCACGCCCCGGGTGGACCATCGCCGCCCTGGTCGACCGGCTCGCGGACGAGCAGCGCCGGCTGGACGAGTTGGAGGTGGACGACCGCGCGATCCGGGCCAGCTTCGCGGTCACCCACCACGCTCTCAAGGCCGGCACCGATCCGGTCGACCGGCAGGCCGCCGAACTGTTCCGGCTGCTCGGCATGCTCCACTGGACCGAGATGAGCGTGCCCGTCGCCGCCGCGCTGCTCGACGCGCCAGCGGTGCAGGCACACACCGCACTGGAGCGCCTGCTCGACGCTCATCTGTTGGACTCGACCGGTCCCGGCCGCTACGTCATTCACGATCTGCTCCGCCTCTATGCGCGCGAGCAGGCCAACACCGACACAGGGCCCGACCGCGAAGCCGCTCTGCACCGGGCACTCGACTGTTTCCTGGCGGCCGCCGAGGAGGCCTCATTGCTGGTCACCTCGGACCCCCGATGGGTGCGAGCGGCGCGCAGCCTCGCCGGGCAGAGCGGGTTCGCCCTCTCCACACCCACCCAGATTGCCGACTGGGTGGACCGTGAGCACGCCAACCTGCTCGCCGCCGCCCGTCAGGCGGCCGAAACACCCGGCACCGATGCGATGGCCGTGCGGCTCGTCGCGGCCCTTACCCGGCCCTTCGATGTCAGGGGATTGTGGAACGACATGACCGTGCTGCTGGAGGGCGCCATCGACATCGCGCACCGCATCGGTGATCGGACGGGCGAGGCGCTGGTTCGCGAACACCTCGGCTTTGGCTACCTGTGGGGAGGTCGCGCAGACGACACCATCGCCTGCGTCGACGAGGCGCTGGCCATCTACCGGGCGATCGGCGACGGCTACGGGGAGGCGGCCTGTCTCAGATACCTCGGGTACGCCTACATGGAGCTTGATCGTCTTGATGACGCGATCACCTGTCACGAGCGAGCCCTGTCGCTGTGCCGCGAGCTCGACTACCACTACGGCGAGGCCGGAGCGCTGAACGCGCTTGGACTAGGCCGCCAGCGGCAGGACCGGTTCGACGAGGCGATCGCCTGCCATCAGCAAGCCCTCGAGATCAACCGGACGGTCGGCAACCGGGTCAGCGAGTGCAGCGCGCTCGACAACCTGGGCTGGGCCTGCCTGCGCTCCGGGCGGTATGACCGGGCCGCCGAGTACTTCCAGCGGGCCATGTCCGTCGCTCTGGACATCGGCTTCCGCTACACGCAGGCCGAGACCCTCTGGGGGCTCGGTCATGTTCAGCACGCGCTCGGCGGGCTGGACGAGGCGCGCACCTACTGGCTGCACGCGATCACGATCCTGCGTGACATCGGCTTGTTGACCGATCAGGAGGCCGAAACCCTGCGCCGCCAGCCGGTTCCGGACACCCCCGAGATCATTCGGCGCAACATCTGACCATCACCCAGATCCCGTCACGGTGCTGCGCCGCGACGGCGTCGTCAGCCATGCGGCGCAATGTGTGCGCATCGCGATGGAATGACATCGACGAGCTGGTCGTCGGGGGCTGGCGGGTACGGCGGTGGTGGTGGTCGAGTTGTGCGGTGCGCCAGCGATTGCGATCCTGGCCGCCCTCTTCCGCAACCGCCGGGCCTTGACGGCCGCCCGGCTCGTCGAGGAACTCACCGAAGCCGCGAACCGACTGCCTGAATGGATCGTTGTCGGTGGGCGGGGCCTGGCGCCCGGTCGATGAGCCGGTCGGCGATGACCGGGCGCCCGGTATCCGATCCCAGTAATAACTGCTACAGGCGCGGGTTGCGTCCGACGCTGCAGCTGTCCGTACCCACGGCGGGTACTCACCCGGCCCACTTGTTGTATCTGGCCAGACACCTCTATGCGGGCCTGTCTGCATGTGCCTTGCGTCGGGTGAGGGCGATGGCGCGGCCGGCGATCCCGATGGCGAACATGGTGATGCCGGCGAGCACGGATTGCCAGGGCAGGGCGGCAACCAGAGTGACGCAGCCGGCGACGCCGAGCAGGTTGAGCCAGCGGGGCCAGCGGCGGTCGGAGGCGGGTTGGGTGAAGGCGGCGGTGTTGGCGATGGCGTAGTAGACCAGGACGCCGAAGGAGGAGAACCCGATGACGCCGCGCAGGTCGACTGTGGCGACCAGGATGCTGACGACGACGGCGAGGGCGATCTCGGCGTGGTGCGGGACCTGATGGCGGGGGTGCACGGCGGACAGCCAGCCGGGCAGGTCGCGGTTGCGGGCCATCGCGAGGCTGGTGCGGCCGATGCCCGCGATCAGCGCCAGTAGCGCACCGAGTGCCGCGAGCGCGGCGCCGATGCGGACGACCGGGGCAAGGCCCTCGGCGCCCGCGGCCTGCACGGCGGTGGTCAGTGGCGCGCTTGCGGCGGCGAGTCGATCGGGGCCGGCCGCCAGCAGTGCGGCCATGCCGACCACCAGGTACACGGCCACGGTGATCCCCAGTGCGCGAGGGATGGCGCGCGGGATGGTGCGCTGCGGGTCGCGGACCTCCTCACCCATGGTCGCGATGCGGGCGTAGCCGGCGAAGGCGAAGAACAACAGCCCGGCCGCCTGCAGGACGCCGTATAGGCCGCCGGTCCCCGACCAGTGCAGGTTGGCCGTGCTGACCTGGCCGCCCACCGCGATCCCGACCACCACGACCGCCAGCGCGGTCAGGCTGGCGGCCACGAGCACGCGGGTCAACACGGCGGTATAGGTGACGCCGCGGTAGTTGAGCGCGGCCAGCCCCACCACGCCCGCCGCCGCCACCGCGCGCTGCGCCCACCATGGGCCGGGCACCGCGTAGGTGGCGAAGGTGAGTGCCATCGCAGCGCACGAGGCGGTCTTGCCGATCACGAACCCCCACCCGGCGGCGAAACCGCACCAGTGTCCGAGTCGCTCGCGGCCGTAGACGTAGGTGCCGCCCGAGGTCGGGTACGCCGCCGCCAGTTGGGCGGAGGCCACCGCGTTGCAGTACGCGATCACCGCCGCGATCACCAACCCGACCAGCAGACCGGCACCCGCCGCGCGCGCGGCCGGGCCGAACGCGGCGAACACCCCGGCGCCGATCATCGACCCGAGCCCGATCACCACCGCGTCGCCGGTGCCCAACCGGCGTGCGAGGCGACCACCGGCCTGGGACGACACCCGCCCACCCTCTCCAGACGCATAGTCCATCAAATCTGTTTGATGTAGTCTCGGGGCATGGTGGACCAACGTCAAGTACCACCGCCGTTCGTCCGGCTGGCGGCGCACCCGCTGCGCTGGCAGCTGCTCACCGAACTCGCCGGCAGCGACTACCGGGTCCGCGAGCTGGTGCGGCTGGTCGACCAGCCGCAGAACCTGATCTCCTACCATCTGCGGCTGCTGCGCGACGGCGGGCTGGTCACCGCGACCCGCAGCAGCTTCGACGGCCGCGACAGCTACTACCACCTGGATCTCGAGCGCTGTGCGAAAGCGCTGGCGGCCACCGGCGGCTCACTCCACCCAGCCCTGCATCCAGCTCTGGATCCGGCCCTGCGCCCGCCGGCCACTGCGGCCGGCGCGCGGCGGATCGCCGTGCTGTTCGTGTGCACCGGTAACAGCGCCCGCTCACCGATCGCCGAGGCCCTGCTCCGCCACCACACCCAAGGCCGGGTACGCGCGAGCAGCGCCGGCACTCGCCCCAAACCCCAACTCCATCCCCACACCACACCCGTACTGCGCAAGGCGTTCGGCATCGACATCTCCGGACAGCATCCCCAGCACCTCGACCAGGTGGCCCGGCGCCGGTTCGACCACGTGATCACCCTGTGCGACAAGGCCCGCGAAGCCTGCCACGAGTTCGACCACCACCCGCGGCGGGCACACTGGAGCATCCCCGATCCGGCGACCGCCGATATCGCCGGCTTCCAGCGGACCGCGACGGACATCGACACCCGCATCCGGTACCTGCTGCCCGTCCTGACCACCAGCCACAGGAGGCCGCAACCATGACCGACCAGTACGCCAGCGTCCGCTACCTCGTCGACGACGTGCAAGCAGCCGTTGACTTCTACACCACCCACCTGGGCTTCACGCTGAACACCAACGCCGTACCGGCC
Source organism: Actinophytocola sp. (assembly GCF_035712165.1). Lineage (GTDB taxonomy): Bacteria > Actinomycetota > Actinomycetes > Mycobacteriales > Pseudonocardiaceae > DASYTH01. The sequence continues at coordinate 29,077 of NZ_DASTBH010000472.1, forward strand.
TTCGCCGACGTCGTCCGCGGCCCGCTGCGGCTCCTGCTGTCCGGGCCCGCCAGCTCCGGCGCCCGCGCCACCCCCCAGGACGCCGCCGTTGCCGGCCACAACCGCATCCACCTCATCGTCGACGACCTCGACACCGAGATCACCCGACTCCGCGACGCGGGCCTGTCCTTCCGCAGCGACCTGGTCGCCGGCCCCGGCGGACGGCAGATCCTCGTTGCTGACCCCGCCGGCAACCTGATTGAACTGTTCCAACCCGCGAACCGGCCCGCCGCGGCCACACCCTGACAAGGGCGGGAGCCCGAAGCCGCGAACCCAGTCGGTGCCGACTGACGCCATGGCGAGCAGATCGGTGCTCAGCTGCCATTGCAGGCCTCGGGCGATGCGGGATGTGCTGGCGATGTGGTCGACCAGGATCAACCGACCGGTGGGACGCAGCACCCGGACGATCTCCGGTGTCGATGTCGGGGATGGCGCACAGACCGAACGTGCGCACCACCGTGTCGAAGGACGCATCGGTGAAGGGCAGGGCGTGTGCGGGTGCCGTGTCGCAGGGTCACCGCGCGGCCGAGGTACTGGGCGCGGGACCGCGTACGGTCGGATGAACGCGGGTACGGCGCGCGGTGACCTCGCGCTCGCCAACCGGTTTCTCGGCGGGTTCTTCCGCATCTGAGGCAAGCGCCGACTCGAGGGACCACGGAACATGACCATCGACACCGACGCCATCACCCGGGCTCGCGAAGAGATCAAGACGAACTATCTGAAAACGACGGGCGAACGGCCGCCCAGCTCCGCCCGAGGTGTGCACCACGTCGCGCTGCTGTCCTCGGACGTCGAGCGCACCATCCAGTGTGCATCTCGGTAGAGCCGGACCGCTGGGAGCACCTGCGCGGCAAGCTCGAGGCCGCAGGCGTGGAGTACCTGCTGGAGAGCAGGACGTCGATCTACTTCCGCGATCCCGACGGTGCCCGCCTCGAACTGCTCGCCGAACCGCTCGGCGAGATGTACGGCGCCACAGTCCGGTAGCAGGTCAGCCGAGGATCTGGTCGCCGTACTTGGTCACGATCGCCAGGATCAGGATGAGCATCCAGATCACGACGGTCACGAGGTCGAGGTTGGCTCGTATGCCGGCGGCCAGGGCGGACTGGATGGGGGCGGGTAGGTAGAGGTTGTTGGCTCGGATGTTGACGTGGGTGAGGGTGGCGAACACCAGGGTGGTGGACACGGTCACCAGCAGGCACCAGGGACAGAGTGCTCCGATGTGGAACATCGATTGGTAGAACAGCCAGTAGGCGAGGGCCAGGCCGAGGGTGTAGACGACCTGGGCGCAGAACATGAACCAGCGTGGGAACCGGACGCCGCCGAGGCTGGCTACGGCGATGGTGATGACGACGGGTTCGGCGATCAGGCCGAGGAAGGCGTTGGGGAAGCCGAACAGGTGTGACTGCCAGGAACTGGCGACCGTGCCGCAGCTGATCACGGTGTTGATGTTGCAGGACAGTTCCGCGTTCGGGTTTTCGGCGAGCGTGATCGCCTCGACTGAAAGCACGAACGAGGCGATCAGGCTCAGCGCGGAGGAGACCAGCATGGTGCCGAAGATCCAGGCGTTGGCGTGCCGGATCCGGTTGAGCCGGTGCAGCAGGTCGGTCATTGGCGCGCGCCGCTTGCCGCTTCGATGGCCCGGGTCAGCGGACCGGTCGTGTAGGCGTCGCCGGTGAACACCGTGCCGTTGATCTTGATCGTTGGGGTGCCCTCGACTCCGGACTTGAACGCCTTGTCGGTGGACTCGGCCACCCAGGGGTCGAAGATCCGCTTGCCGAAT
>NZ_DASTBH010000473.1:0-19161 GCF_035712165.1 Actinophytocola sp.
CCCCACCCGTGCCGATCATGCCGGTGACCTGCACACTTTCGAGTGATCCCCGGGGTGACCGACAACGGCAGTGCGGGAGAACGACGTCGGTGCACGGCTGTGGGCAGGCCCCCAGCCCCACAGCCACGCACGCCGTGGGGCTGTCCACAGTCGTGCGTCGGAACGCCGGGCCCAGCTCAAGCAAGGTGACCACCCTGGGCGTTCCGATGCAGCGGGGGACGGCAACCAGGCAACCCCGGAAACTGGGAGCCGACACCAGCGCCGACGGCAGGGCGGAGCCGGACGGAACGCCGCCACCAGCGCCCGCCCAGCCGACCACCCCGGCGTTCCGGAAGAAACCCGAGCACCGCACCAAGTGGCGACTCGCCGGGCTGGAAGTGGCGACTCGTCGGGCTGGAAGTGGCAACTCGTCGGGCTGGAAGTGGGGACTCGCTTGCTGGGGAAAGGGAGTATCAAGATACTTTCAAAACCGTCGGTCAGTGGAGGTGCCCAGGCCCTTTGGGCTCCTGGGAGGGGTGGTTCATGGCTGCAGCGGGCGGGGCGAGGAGGATGTTCAGTCGCCGCAGGGCGGCGTGGCCGTCGGTGCTGATTTCGGTGAGGCCGCCGTCGTGTGCCGTGCGGATAGTGCGTTGAATCTGGTGTGGTAGTCGGTGGGTTTCGGCGGCGGTGAGCGCTGTTCGGAGGGCCTCGTTGGCGGCCTCGTGGTTGCCGGCGGCGAGATGGACCTGTCCGGCGGTGACCCGTTCGATGATGTGCCATTGCGGGGCGGCCGGTGTCGTATCCGCCAGGCCGGTGTGCATTATCTGGACGGCCTCGGTGGCACGGCCGGTGGCGAGGAGTCCACGTAGGTGGACTTCGCGGAAGGTAAAGGGGTTGACCAGCATGCCCTGGGTCGGCCCGTGGTCGAGCAGGTCGCGGTAGCCCGCGATCGCGTTGTCGAACAGGTCGGGTTGGCCGTACTCGCCGGCGGCGCGGGCGAGAAACGCCAGCGCGGTTGCGCGTCCCTCTCGGTCGGTGGACAGGCTGGCGGCGCGGCGCAGTCGGGTGATGGCTGCGGGGATTCGGTTGGCTTTACGAAGTTCGTTGCCGTGCATCCGGAGCGTGTAGGCCAGGAAGCGGGGATCGTCGAGACGTTCGGCGATGATCAAAGCCTTACCGGTCCAGCGGGCCGCGGTGCTCAGGCGTTCCTCGGGAAGGATGGTGCCCAGCGAGACGCCGAGCGCGACCCGGGCCTGCCCGAGAAGAGCCAGGATGTCCCGCTCGATGTGTCCCTCGGCGGCACGGGCTTCCAGCCGGGCGATCAGCGGCCAGAGCTCGTTGACGGCATCGACAGCTCGGCCGGCCTGCCGGGCGATCTCGGCCAGGCGAATCGTTGAGTCACCGAATTGGACCATGGCGGCGAAGTCCGCGTCATCCTCGTCGGTTATTCCCAACACATGGGTGGGCAGGGCGAGCACGCGCGCGATGTGCCGTCGGGTGCCGAGATCGTTGATCGACCGGCGCCCGGTCTCGATCATGGAAATGTAGGTCTTGTCGTAGCCGAGCAGGTCGGCAAGCTGTTGCTGGCTGACACCGTTGAGGCGCCGGTAGGTCCGTAGGATCCTGGCCAGGTCACGGCTGGCCAGCGCTGCGCCGGCGGCGGGAGCGGACCACATCCATACCGCTGGAACGAAACGGCGATCGGACGCCGCCAGCGAGGTCAGATTGGCACTGGCGGCGCAGATGTGGCTGAGTGGTTGCGCGGCGGATGTGTTCAGGTCCGCCCCGCATGCTCCGCACCGCTGACCATTCATGGTTGTTACCCGGCCAGTGGCGGATTCTCGCGTAGCCTGGCATACCACGTGGCGATCGACCGCTTGTAGCCGTCCGGCATGACCAGGATGGCCACCTCGTGCTCATCGAACAGGCGGATCTCTTTGTGCTCGTGCGACAGGATCGGTTGGGTCTGGCCAATCGGATAGCACCCGTAAGTCACGATGAAAACATGCTTTTCGGCGGCGCTGATGTAGTACATCCAGGTGTCGAGAATAGGGCCGGTCTCGACTTTCCACCGGGTTTCCTCCAGGATCTCCCTGGCAACGCATTCCTCGGAGGTCTCACCGATCTCGATGCGACCGCCCGGCAGTTCCCATTCCTCGCGTTCGTTGCGCAGCAAGAGCACCTTACCGCCGCGCACCACGACCCCTTTGACCGAGATTGGGAACGCTTGCTGTCGGTGCGTGTCCTGGTCCACCTGGTGTGGCCTCCTACCCCGTGCGGTCTTGCCAGCAACGTAGCGCATCCGGCGGGAACTGGTGGGTGCGCCGGGTTGACAATCTGTCCCTGGACACCGGGCTTGACCTGGCCTTTTCTTGACCTGGCCAAGTTGGATCACTCGGGAGGTCAGAGGGATGCCCGACTCGTGGACATGGCACCGCCCGCGCACCGACTGTGCAGACTCAGTAGCCGGTCTTGTTTCGGCGTTGGCGGAGCAGGGTCTGGTCCTGCTCGACGATGTGGCCGGTCCGGATGCTCTGCTTCGGCTCGCCAGTTCGATCGCCACGGTCGTGCCACACCGGGACAGCGACCCGACCGGGCTGACCACGATTGCCGATGTTGGTGGCCGAGTCCCCAGCGGTTTCGCCGGTTTCAGCGCCTGCGCGCTCAACCCTCACACCGACCGGTCGGGTATTGCCGACCCGCCGATTCTTCTGATGATGTCATGCGGGCAGCCGGGGAGCAGTGGCGGCGAGTGCGTCGCTATCGACGGCAAGGCTGTCTACGACGACTTGGCCGGGTCTCATCCTAGGGCCCTCGAGGCATTGGGTGCTCCCCGGTCGACTCTGTTCGGTGGAGCCGCCGGGCACCTTGGCTCGGTGTTCACAAGAACTGGGGACCGGCTCATCCTTCGCCTGCGGCTGGATGAGCTATCGCAATTCTCCCCCGAAGTCATTCATTGGCTGCCCGTTCTTCGCGCGACGATAGATCGCCATGCCCAGATATTTCGACTCAACGCTGGCCAGGGATACATTCTTGACAATTACCGTTGGTTGCACGGTCGCCGCGCATTCACCGGACAGCGCGTGATGTACCGCGCGCACGGCAACCCCTTGCCACATTTGGGAATTACGCCCGGATTCCAGCCAGCGCGACTACCCGGCCGCATCACCTGGCTGCTGTCACCATGGGACCATCTCGTACACGCTTTCCGGGTCGAGAAAATCGGGGAAGTCGTTGCCGAGGCACTGTGTGAGCACAGCGCGACGGCCAGCCGGCTCACCGACCAGGACGGCCGAAGGTGCCTGGCCTGCCTGCTCCTGCACGGTGACGATCTCGCCGGGCGGCACGGCGAGATGACGACCCGGTGGGGCACGTGAACACAACGGGCCGGACCCACCTGAGTACTCGGTTCACCCCGGGCTGGAACGGGGAACTCGCGTGCTGGAAGTGGGGACTCGGGGGGGTTAGGGGGATTTGAGGGAGATGGTTACGGAGGCTAGGGCTAGGGGGCCGGGGATGAGGAGGGTGGTGATGGGGATGGCGACGGCGATGGTGAGGGCGGCGGTGGCGGCGAGCAGGGTGAGGACGGTGCCGGCCGGGTCTCGGGGGGTGGAGGCGATGAGGGTGCGCCACGGGGTGTCCGGCCGCCAGTGGGGGGCCAGGCGGACGGCGAAGGTGAGGGTGGCGGTGGTGGCGAGGATCAGTAGGACGGTCAAGGGGGTGCGGCCGGGGACGCCGGCGGCTATGGCGATGGCGTCAATGGCCAGGATGGCGGCGATGGCGGGGGGAACCATTAGGACGGCGGGGCCGGTGCGGAGGACTTGGCGGAGCCGGGACAGGTAGGCGCGGAGGGTGATGGGGCGGTCTTCGACCAGGCCGTCCCGGAGCAGAGCGCAGGCGGCGATGAAACCGGGGTAGGCGGTGATGATCCCGAGCGCGGTCACGGCGGTGCACAGGCCGACCAGCAGGGTGTCGGCGAACAGGGTGAACGTGGTGTGCGTGGCGCGGGTCATCCGGTCAACCCGGTCGTGGCGACACCCTGCACCAGAAGTCGTTGGAAGGCGAAGAAGAACAGCGCGATGGGGAGGAGGGACAGCACCGACATGGCCATCATGGCGCCGTAGGAGGTCTCGCTGGTCTGGTCGATGAACAGGCGTAGTGCCAAGGGGAGGGTGTAGTTGCGGGGGGTGTTGAGGTAGATCAGCTGGCTGAAGAAGTCGTTCCAGGACCAGATGAAGGTGAAGATCGCGGTCGTCACCAGGGCCGGCCGGGCCAGCGGGAGGACGATGTAGCCGAAGGTGCGGAACGGGCCGCAGCCGTCGATCCGGGCGGCGTCACCGAGCTCGCTGGGTAGCCCGCGCATGAACTGCACCATCAGGAACACGAAGAACGCGTCGGTGGCAAGGAGTTTGGGCAGAATCAGCGGCCAGAACGTGTCGATCATGTCCAGCCGGTGGAAGATCGTGTACTGCGGGATGAGCAGCACGTGGATCGGCAGCATGATCGTGGCGATCATGAAGGCGAACAGCGGGGACCGCAGCCGGAACCGCAGCCAGGCGAACGCGTATGCCGCCAGGGAGCAGGACACCACGGTGCCGATCACCGCGCCGATCGACACCATCATCGAGTTGGCGAAGAACCGCCACACCGAAATCCCGGCCAGGCCGCCGAAAACCTCGGCATAGTTGCCCAGGATGAACCGCTCGGGCCACAGTCGCACGCTGGACAGGATCTCCTCGGCCGGCTTGAACGACGACAGCACCAGCCAGACAACGGGATACAGCAGCACCACCAGCAGCACGCCGCACGCCACATGCCAGACGAGGCGGCGCACGCGGCGTACCCGGCGCGGCGCGCGAGCCGGCGGTGTTGCGGCTGGAAGCGAGGTTTCGGTCGCCGTGAGCGTCATCGGGACACCTCTCCCTGGTAGAAGACCCAGGAGCGGGCGGTACGGAAGATCAGCGCGGTGATCAGCGCGATGACGAGCACCAGGATCCACGCCATGGCCGAGGCGTAGCCCATCCGGAACTCGATGAAACCCTTCTGGTACAGGTAAAGCGTGTAGAACAGCGTGGAGTCGCTCGGCCCGCCGCGCCCGCTGCTGACCACGAAGGCCGGGGTGAACGCCTGGAAGCTGTGGATCGTCTCCAGCACCAGGTTGAAGAAGATCACCGGGGAGAGCATGGGCAGGGTCACCGAGAACAGCGTGCGCCACCAGCCGGCGCCGTCCACTGCGGACGCGTCGTAGAGCTCGCCGGGAATCTGCTTGAGTCCGGCCAGGAAGATGACCATCGGCGCACCGAACTGCCACACCGACAGTCCCACGATGGTCAGCAGCGCGAAGCGTGGCGAGGAAACCCAGCCGCCGGTGTCGATCCCGACCGCGGCCAGCGCGTGGTCGACGACGCCGTTGGTGTCGAAGATGACCCGCCACACCAGCGCGACGGCCACGCTGGCGCCGAGCAGGGACGGCGCGTAGAAGGCCGACCGGTACAGCCCGGACGCCGCGCTGACCCGGTTGAGCAGCAGGGCGACGGCCAGCGCGGCGGCGAGCTTGAGCGGGGTGGCGATCAGCACGTACTTCAGCGTCACCCACACCGCCGCGTGGAACCGCGGGTCGTCGGCGAACAGCCGGCGGTAGTTGGCGAACCCCACCCAGTTCGGCGTGGTGAACAGGTTGTAGTCGGTGAACGACAGGTACAGCGACGCCAGCATCGGCCCGACGGTCAGCAGCAGCGCGCCGAGCACCCACGGCGACAGGAACAGGTAGGCGACGGCGGGCCGCTCGCCGCGTCGCCGGGCGCGCACGGTCGCCACTATGGCGAGATCGCCGCCTTCGCCGCGTCGATGAACTTGTTGGCGTTGTCCTGGATCGACCCGCGTTCGAAGATCACGTCGTCGTAGGTCCGCTGGAACGCGGCCTTCACCTCACCGGCACCCTTCGGCGGGGGCGGCGGTGCCGGCTCGAGGTTGGGCCCGACCGCCTTCTCGTACTCGAAGGTGACCACCGGCGGTCCCTGCAACGTCCCACCGACCTGCTCGCGTACCTGCTGGTTGGCCGGCAGCCCCCGGGACATGCCGAGGATCTTGCCGGCCTCCGGGTCGTTGATCAGGAAGTTGATCAGCTTCGCGCCCGCCTCCTTGTGCTCCGAGCGCGCCGCGATGCTGAACATCATGGCCGGTTTGGCGTACTGGCCGAGTTTCCCGCCGTCCGTCGGGAACGACCCGACCTTCATCTCGCGGCCGAACAGTTCGAAGGTCTGCGCGGTGAACCCGCTGCTGTAGCCGAAGCCGCTGGAGGCGACCTTCTGGGCCACCGGGTCGTTGGCCAGCGAGCCGTCCAGCTTGGCGGTCACCTCGGCCGGGGTGGCGGCGCCGGCCTTGCGCAGGCCGTTGCTGAGCTCCCACCACCTCGCCACCTCCGCGGCGCCGTAGCCGAGCTTGCCGTCGTCGGTGTAGAGGGTCTTGCCCTGCTGGCGCAGCCAGACCTCGAACCAGTCCTCGATGCCGCCGAAGTCACTGAGGCCGCGCACCTTGCCGCCGGTGGCGTCGCTGACCTTCTGGGCCGCGGTGCGCAGGTCGGACCAGGTCCAGCCGTCCTTCGGCGCGGTGGCGCCGGCCTGGGTCCACTGCGCGGGGTCCCAGGTGAACATCTGGGTGTTCTGGGTGGGCGGGATGGCGTAGAGCTTGCCGCCCACCGACCCGCCGGAGAGCAGTTGCCGGGTGATGCCGCCGGTGTCCACCTTGGCCGGGCCGTTGTCCAGTTCGGCGAGGACGTTGCGGTCGGCGTACTCCCGCACGTAGCGGTAGTCCATCTGCAACACGTCGGGCGCGTTGCCGCCGGCGATCTGGGTGGCGAGCTTCTGGAAGTAGGCGTTGAACTCGGCGTAGGAGGTCTCCACCTTGATGTCGGTGTTGCGGCGCTCGAACTCGTCGATCGCCTTCTCGGTGACCGCGGCCCGGTCCGGGTTGCCCCACCAGTCGAACCGGATGGTCACCGGACCGCCGCCGCCGGAGTCCTCGCCGGAGCCGCAGGCCGTGGCGCCGAGCAGGGCCGCCAGAACGAGTGCCGCGGAGCGGGTGCTGGGTCGCATGCCGTCTCCTCCTGCCGTGTGGAGTTGGTAAGCGCTTTCCTGCGGGGCAGACGGCTGGTCGGCTGCCCTGTTGAAACGATTTTGAGCCCACCGCCTGGGACGGAAGCTAGGCCGGTACCGGATGCGTGTCAAGGCGGTCGCCCTGGGTAGCGGCTGGAGCGGGTCGATTGCTGAAACGTTCAACGAGCGTGAGCTGGGCGACTTTCCCCTTTGCCGCTCAGCTGGGCGGCTGGTCGGTCGATGGCCAGGGAGACACCGCCAAACCTTCGTCAGTCGGGAACCTTCACATGCCGATCATGAAAGCCACCGTGGGTGGTCGGTTGGGCCGATCATTCGGCGCCGTCGCCGCGCTCATCGCAGTCGCCGCGGGTGCCGGCTTCTGGGGCATGCAGCAGCAGGCCGACGCCCAGGAGCGCGTCGCCGCCCTGGTCCAGATCCAGCGGGACGTGCAGCAGGTCCGCTACCAGGCCGCCGAGGTCACCGGCTGGCAGGGCCTGATGATCGCCGACACGAACTCGTTCGGCAACGCCTCGGCCGTGTCCGACGAGTCCTACAACCGGGCCGGTGAGCTGAAGGCCAAGGCCGCGCTCTACGAGGTGCTCGAGGGCGGCCACACCGCTGACATGAACGCCGCCGAGAAGGCGTTGTGGGCCGAGCTGACCCCGACCTGGGACGGGTTCTTCGCCGAGGACACCAAGATGGTGGAGGCGCTGCGCGCGGACAAGACCGCCGCGCCCCGCACCGCGGCCCTGATGAGCATCAACGGCGGTGCCGCCGCAGCCGGCTACAACAAGTCCCTCGAGCTCGCCGACCAGCTCGACCAGTCCATCAACGGCCGGCTGGCCGAGGCGGAGCAGGACGCCACCACCGCCCGCACCACCAGCAACATCGTCGCCGGAGCCGCGCTGGTGTTCGGCATCCTGCTGGCGATCGGCATGGCAATCCGGGCCACCCGCAAGATCGTCCGCCCGCTGTCCACCGCGGTGACCGTGGTGCGCGGCCTGGCCAGCGGCGACCTGACCGTGCGCACCGGACTGTCCGGCAAGGACGAGATCAGCCAGCTCGGGGTGGCGCTGGACGAGACGATCGACTCCCTGCGCGGCACGATCGGCACGCTCTCCGAGCACGCCGACGCCCTGACCACGGCGTCCAGCCAGGTGTCCGAGGCGGCCAGCGAGATCGCCGCGACCGCCGAGCAGACCAGCGCCCAGGCCCGCCAGGTGTCCGCCGGCGCCGAGCAGGTGTCGACCAGCGTCGGCACCGCCGCCGACGGCAGTGACGAGATGATCGCCTCGATCCGCCAGATCACCGAGAACGCCGCAGGCGCGGCGCGGGTGGCCGAGGAGGCGGTGGCCGCGGCCAAGGACACCACCGAGGTGGTGCACCGGCTCGGGGTGTCCTCGCAGGAGATCGGCGACGTGGTCAAGACCATCACGTCGATCACCGAGCAGACCAACCTGCTGGCGCTCAACGCCACCATCGAGGCGGCGCGCGCCGGGGAGTCCGGCAAGGGCTTCGCGGTCGTGGCCGGCGAGGTCAAGGACCTGGCCCAGGAGACGTCCAAGGCGACCGGCGGCATCGCCGATCGGATCTCCGCGATCCAGGCGGACACCGGCCGGGCGGTCGCCGCGATCGAGCGGATCGGCCAGATCGTCGGCCGGATCAACGAGTACCAGATGACCATCGCCGCGGCGGTGGAACAGCAGACGGCCACGACGGACGTGATGAACCGCAACGTCGCCGCGGCGGCCGAGTCCAGCCGCGACATCGCCGAGAACATCGCCAACGTCGCCGGTGCGGCGGTCTCGACCGCCAACGGGGCCACCGAGTCGGAGTCGGCCGCTAGGGAACTGGCCCGGGTCAGTGCCGAGCTGCACCGCACCGTCGCCGGTTTCACCCTTTGACCCACGAAAACCAGACAGGAGCACGAGTTCCATGCGGATCATGAAAGCCACCGTTGGTGGCCGGTTGGGCCGGGCGTTCGGCGCCATCACCGCGCTCATCGCCATCGCCGCCGGCGCCGGCTGGTGGGGCACCGCCCAGCAGCAGGACGCCCAGGAGCGCCTGGCGAACCTGGTGCTGGTGCAGCAGGACGTGCAGAAGCTGCGCTACGCCGTCGCCGACGTGACCGGTTGGCAGGCGCTGGTGATGGCCGACGCGGGCGCCTACGGCAACGCCAAGTCGGCCGCCGACGACGCCTACAACCGCGGCGGTGAGCTGGAGAGCAAGGCGGCGCTGTTCGACCTGCTCAAGAACGCGCACACGCAGTACATGGACGACACCGAGCGCGGGTTGTGGGACCAGTTGACCCCGGCGTGGAGCTCGTTCTTCCAGTACGACGACAAGATCATGGAATCGCTGAAGGCCGGCGAGGGCCAGGACGTCCGGGTCCAGGCCATGGACAGCATCAACGGCGGTGAGGCCGCCGACGGTTACGGTGTCGCCCTGGACATCGCCGACAAGCTCGACGAGTCGGTCAACAAGCGGGTCGAGGTGGCCAAGCAGGACGCCGACAACGCCCGCACGACCAGCAACACGGTCTCCGCCATCGCGGTCGGGCTCGCCATCGCTCTGGCGATCGCGCTGGCCATCCGCACCACCCGGGCCGTTGTGCGCCCGCTGAGCGCGGCCTCGAAGGCCATCGACGGCCTGGCGCACAAGGACCTGACCCTGCGGGCCGGGCTGACCGGCAAGGACGAGATCAGCCGGCTGGGCAACGCGCTGGACGAGACCATCGAGTCGCTGCGCACCACGATGGACAAGCTCAGCCAGCACGCCGACGCCATGTCCAGCGCCTCGGCGCAGGTGGCCGCCACCGCGGAGGAGATCGCCGCGACCGCCGAGCAGACCAGCGCCCAGGCCGCCCAGGTGGCCGCCGGTGCCGAGGACGTGTCGGAGAGCGTCACCACCGCCGCCGCCGGCGGTGAGCAGATGATCACCTCGATCCGCCAGATCACCGAGAACGCCCAGGGCGCCGCCCAGGTGGCCGGCGAGGCCGTCACCGCGGCGAAGGACACCAGCGAGGTCGTCAACCGGCTGGGCACTTCCTCGCAGGAGATCGGCGAGGTGGTCAAGACGATCACGTCGATCGCCGAGCAGACCAACCTGCTGGCCCTCAACGCCACCATCGAGGCGGCCCGGGCCGGCGACGCCGGCAAGGGCTTCGCGGTCGTGGCCGGCGAGGTCAAGGACCTGGCCCAGGAGACCGCGAAGGCGACCGAGGACATCGCCCAGCGGGTCGCCGCCATCCAGGCGGACACGACCGAGGCGGTCGCGGCCATCGACAAGATCGCCAGCATCGTCGCGCGGGTCAACGACTACCAGGTCACCATCGCCTCGGCGGTGGAGGAGCAGACCTCGACCACCAACGAGATGAGCCGCAACGTCGGTCTGGCCGCGACCACCAGCCAGCAGATCGCGGACAACATCGCCGGGGTCGCCGAGGCGGCCGTGTCCACCGCGAACGGTGCGACCGAGTCGCAGATGGCCGCTCGCGAACTGGCCCGGGTCAGCGCGGAGCTGCACGCCACTGTTGCCGAGTTCCGGGTCTGATCCCAGAAAGGCACTTTTGCCAGCCGGTCGCCGTTCAGGCGGCCGGCTGGTGCGTTTGACCGGCCAATGTCAGACAGTTCTGACTTGGTACGCGGGCTTTTCCATCTGGACCGCTCTTGCCGGTGCGTCCGGCCGAACATGGTGCAGCCCAACGAAGATCGAGTGGACGATCGGCCGCTTGGGGCAAACCCCGTATGCGTTTGTCAGGCTTCTTGTGCCGCTCGCATGATTTTCCTGTGAATTTGTGAGATCAACCACATCCTTCCCGAATGTGTCTCGTTGAATGGTCATAAGTGACCTTCACGTGCAGGTGCACAACCATTGGGAGGTATGGGTGTCAGAGGCCGTCGACGAGGCGACAAGCGGCGCGCCCAGTGACGCCGAACTGATCAAGGCCGTGCGGACGGGGGACGCCGCGGCCTACGGCGTGCTCTACGAACGCCATCTCGCGGCCGCGCGGCGCGCCGCGACGGCGCTGGCCTCGACCAACGCCGAACGGGAGGACCTGGTCGCCGAGGCGTTCACCCGGGTGCTGCGGGTGCTGCGCGCCGGGCACGGTCCGGACGAGGCGTTTCGTGCCTACCTGCTGGTGACCATGCGCAACACGATGATCACCGACGTCCGGCGCGGGGCCGACGTGGCGCTGTGCGCCGAGGTCCCGGAAGCCCCGCCGCGCGATCGCAACGACGATCCGATCCTGGCCCGGCTGGAGGCCAACGTGGCCGCCGAGGCGTTCGCCACCCTGCCGGAACGGTGGCGGACCGTGTTGTGGCACACCGAGATCGAGGGCGAGTCGCCGGCCGAGATCGCGCCGCTGCTCGGGCTCGCACCCAACAGCGTGTCGGCGCTGGCCTACCGGGCGCGGGAGGGGCTGCGGCAGGCCTACCTGCGCCAGCACCTGCCGGCGGTGACCCGGCCGGACTGCCGGGCCATCGCGGCGCAGCTGTCGATCTGGGTTCGGCGCGGCTGCCCCCGGCACACCATGCGCCGGATCACCAAGCACCTGGACCGGTGCCGCGACTGCAGCCGGCTGGCCAGCGGTCTGGTGCAGGTGAACGCCGAACTGCGCTCGTTACTCGGCCCGGTCATCCTCGGCACGCCGCTGGCCCTGGCCTACATCTCCGCCTCGACCGGCGGGTCGGTCGCAGCGGCGGTGGCGACGGTTCCCTGGCTGGCGGCCGTGAAGTCGGTCGTGGTGGGCGCCGCCGTGGTCACCGCCACCGGCACCGCCGCGATCGCGGCCGACCCGACCGTCCCCGCGCCACCCGTCCCGGTGCCGACCGCGGAACTGTTCATCACGCCGACATCGCTCGCCGACCCCGCCGTGCAGCAACCCGCACCGGCCCCGGCCATCACCGAGCCGCCGGTGGCCCCGGTGCCCACGGTGCCCACGTCGGCCGAACCGGTGACCAAGACCAAGAAGAACGACAAGGAGAAACCGGCGAAGCCGGCCAAGGACAAGCCCGAAAAGGCTGACAAGCCGGATAAGGCCAAGTGACCCCGCGAACCCGATCGTTGACGTGGAGCGACGATCGGGTTTAGCGTCACTGCCTGGGAGCGCTCCCAGACGGGAGCCGGCCAGGTGACAACGGGGTGTGCCATGGCAGCTCGACTTCGCCGCATCGCTTTCGCCGCAACGGTTCTGCTGGGCGCCGGGCTGCTCACCGCCCCGGTGGCCGGCGGCGCACCGGACGATCCGGTGCGGGTCAAGGTGAACACCCGGGCCGGGCTCGCCACGATGCCGCGGACCGGGTTGGGGCTCAACCACGCGGTCTGGGACACCCATCTCGGCTCACCGGAGGTGTCCGACCTGCTCGGCGCCGCTGGGGTGAAGCTGATGCGCTATCCGGGCGGCTCCTACGGCGACATCTACCACTGGCAGACCCACACCGCGCCCGGCGGGTTCGTCGCGCCCAACACCGACTTCGACACCTTCATGGCCGGCGTCCAGCGCGCCGGCGGCGAGGCCATGGTGATCGCCAACTACGGCACCGGCACCCCGGAGGAGGCCGCCGGCTGGGTGCGGCACGCCAACCTCGAGCGCGGTTACGGCGTGCGGTACTGGGAGATCGGCAACGAGTTGTACGGCAACGGCCACTACGGCGCGGCCTGGGAGGCGGACAACCACCCGGACAAGAGCCCGACCGGCTACGCCAACGAGGTGGTGGCCTTCGCCACCGCGATGAAGGCCGTCGATCCGACCGTCAAGATCGGCGCGGTGCTGACCACCCCGGCCGGCTGGCCGGACGGCGTGGTCGCCGACGGCGATCCGGCCACCTGGAACCAGACCGTGCTGTCCATCGCCGGGCCGCACGTGGACTTCGTGATCCTGCACTGGTACCCGGGTGGCGCCAACGCCGCCGAGGTACTGTCCAAACCGGACCAGATCGACGACCTGACCTACCTGGTGCGCCAGCAGATCAGCCGGTTCGCCGGACCGAACTCCGACCGGCTCGGCATCGCGCTCACCGAGATGAACGCCTCGGTCGGCAAGAACACCCAGCCGGGCGCGCTGCTCGCCGCCGACTCCTACGCGGGGCTGCTCGCCAATGGCGTGTTCACCGTCGACTGGTGGAACACGCACAACGGGATCGGCGCGGTGTCCACTGTGGCCGGTCAGACCGACTACGACGACTGGGGTCTGCTCTCCAGCGCCAACTGCCTGGCCGACGGCACCTGCGAGCCGGCGCTGAACACCCCGTTCGCGCCCTACCACGCGCTGCGCATGCTGAGCCTGTTCGTCCGCCCCGGCGACCAGTTCGTCAACGCCGCCACGGACAACCCGATGGTCACCGCGCACGCGGCCCGCCGGCCCAACGGGGATCTCTCCGTGCTGCTGCTCAACAAGGACCCGGACAACGCGCACCCGGTCGCCATCGACTACGCCGGCTTCGCGGCGGCGGCGCAGCCGCCCCTGGTGCACAGCTTCACCAACGGGGCGGCCGGCATCGCCAGCGCCGAGTCCGGCTCGGCCACCAGCCAGACGCTGCCGCCCTACTCGCTGACCACCCTGGTGCTGCACCCGGCCACGCCGGTCCAGGCGGCGCCGAACACTCCGGGCGCCCCGGTGGCCGGCGCGGTCACCGACCGGGACGCCACGATCAGCTGGCCGGCGTCCGCGCCCGGCAGCCGGCCGGTCGCCAAGTACGAGGTGTACCGGGACAACGGCGCCACCAGCGAGCAGTGGGGCGAGACGTCCGGCACCACGTTCACCGTGCACAACCTCAACCCGGGCAGCCGCTACACGGTCAACGTGCTGGCCCGCGACACGGCGGGCGCGGTGTCCTGGGCGTCGCCGCCGCTCACCATCACCACCACGGCGCCGCAGCGGAGCGGCTGCGCGGTCCGGTTCACCGACGTGACCAACTGGGGCAGCGGGTTCGTCGCCAGCGTCGACCTCACCAACACCGGGGCGAACCCGATCGACGGTTGGACCCTCACCTTCCGCTGGCCCACCGGCTGGCAGAGCCTCGGCGGCGGCTGGAACGGCACCTGGACCCAGACCGGCACCACGATGACCGTCACCAACGCCGACTTCAACCGCCGGCTGGAGCCGAACGGCAGCGCCAACATCGGCTTCGTCGGCAACTACTCCGGGCCCAACGTCACCCCGATCGCCTTCACCCTCAACGGCACGGTTTGCCAGGCCGGCTGACCGAACCGGACCGCCCTTCGTTTCGAATCCAGGTGGAGGAACTCCATCGACGAAACGGGGTAACAGTCATGCGCAGAACACTTCTCATCCTGGCCGCGGCGCTCGGCCTGGCCGGTGCCGGCGTCGGGATGGCGACCGCCGCGCCGGGCGAGTCGCTGCTGGTGCTGACCGACGACGGGATGCTCAGCCGGCACGACGTGGACCGGCCGTTGCTGCCCAGGAGCCGGGTGCAGGTCACCGGGCTCGGGTCCGGCGAGCGGCTGATCGGCCTGGACACCAGGCCCGCCAACGCGACCGTGTACGCGCTGTCCACCGCCGGCCGGCTGTACACAGTGGACCACGGCACCGGGCGGGCCACGCCGGTCGGCGCCAAGATCGCCTTGACGGCACGGGCCATCGGCTTCGACGTCGACCCGGTCACCGACCAGATCCGGGTGGTCACCGACAGCGGAGTGAACCTTCGGATCCGGCCGGACACCGGCGAACTCGCCGGTACCGACCCGAATCTCTTCTACGCCGCAACGGACGTGGCCGCCGGCCAGGTTCCGGAGGTCGCGGCCGCGGGTTACCCCGGCAGCGCCGCCGGCACGGTGTTCTACGGCGTCGACTCCGCCCGGGACACGCTGGTCACAGCGGGATCGCGCACCGGACAACTGCGCACCGTCGGCAAGTTGGGCCTGGACGTCAAGGAGTCGCACGGGTTCGACATCAAGGGCACGGCGTCGGCCATCGCGGCCGTGCAGCCGCAGGGCTCCGGCGCCGCGCTGCTGGTGGAGATCGACCTGGCCACCGGCACCGGCCGCCCGCTCGTGCCGCTCGCCGGCCGTCCGGTCGGCCTGACCTACCTGCCCTGACCGCTCAGCGCGGCAGCTTCACCACGGTGACGAAGAAGTCGTCGATCTGGCGGACCACCTCGATGAACCGGTCGAAGTCGACCGGCTTGGTGACGTAGGCGTTGGCGTGCAGGTCATAGCTGCGCACGATGTCCTCCTCCGCCTCCGAGGTGGTGAGCACGACCACCGGGATGCTCCGCAGGTCCGGGGTTGCCTTCAGCTCGGCCAGCACCTCCCGCCCGTCCATTCGCGGCAGGTTGAGGTCGAGCAGGATCAACCCCGGCCTCGGGGCGTCCTCGAACGGCGCCTCCCGGCGCACGAACCGCAGCGCCTCCACCCCGTCGCTGGCGACGTGCAGGTTGTTGCGGATCTTGTGATGCTCGAAGGCCTCCCTGGTCATCAACACGTCGCCGGGGTCGTCCTCGACGAGGAGGATGTCGATCGGGGGCAGCGCTTCGGTCATGAGGTTTCCTTCAGATCAGCTCCGGCAGGCGCCAGAACGGGTTCGGGGATCGCGGCGCTCTCGTCGCTCAGTGCCGGCAGCGTGAAGCGGAACCGGGTCCCGCTCGCGCCGGACTCGGTGTCCAACCAGATCCGGCCGCCGTGATGCTCGATGATCTTGCGGCACATCGCCAGCCCGATCCCTGTGCCCGGATAGGCGTTCTTCGGGTGCAACCGTTGGAAGATCACGAAGATGCGGTCGGCGTACTCGGGTTCGATGCCGATCCCGTTGTCGGCGACGGTGAACACCCACTCGTCGCCGTCCCGCTCGGCCGAGACCCGGACCACCGGGGGCGTCTCGCCGCGGAACTTCAGCGCGTTGCTGATCAGGTTCTGGAACACCGCGGTCAGCAGCGACTCCTCGCCGCGCACCTCGGGCAGCTCGGAATGGGTGACCTCGGCGCCGGTGTCGGCGATGACCTGCTCCAGGTTGCCGATCGCGGTGTCGAACAGCTCCTCGGTGTTCACCACGGTCTGCTCGCCGGAGCGGCGGCCGACCCGGGAGAACGCCAGCAGGTCGTTGATCAGCACCTGCATCCGCTTGGCCCCGTCGACGGCGAACTCGATGTACTGGTCGCCGCGCTCGTCGAGCTGGCCCTGGTAACGGCGCTGCAGCAGCTGGCAGAAGCTGGCCACCTTGCGCAGCGGCTCCTGCAGGTCGTGCGAGGCGACGTAGGCGAACTGCTCGAGGTCGGAGTTGGACCGCTGCAACGCCTGGGTGCGGGTGTCGAGCAGCTCGTGCGCCCGGTGCAGCTCGGTCACCTCGGTCACGATCCGCCCGCGCATCGCCTCCACGTCACCGGCGAGCTCCTCCAGCTCCGCCGGGCCGCCGGTGGGTTGGATCGACCGGTGGATGTCGTGCTCGGTCACGTCCCGGACCTGGCCGGCCAGGCGCAGCAGCGGCTGCACCACCGACCGGTTGAACCCGAAGGTGAGCAGCACGAACAGGGTCAGCAGCAGCGCGGCGATGATCACGAAGACGACGCTGAGCACCGTCGCGGCGCTGCCGAGGTCGGCCCGGCCGGTGGCCCGGGCCTGCTCCAGGTTGGCTTGCATGGTGCCGAGCGCGGTGCGCACCGCGTCGAACTGCGTCTTGCCGCGTTCCACCAGCGCGGCGTCGCTCGCACCGCTCTGGGTGAGCTGGTCGGCGGTCGCCCGCCAGGCCGCCGCGCGAGCCAGCACGGTGTCCAGATCGGCGTCGACGCTCGAGCCGTCGGTCACGCCGAGCCCGCGCAACTCCTCGACCGCCCGGTTCTGCTCGTCCTGGCCCTGCTGGTAGGGCGCGAGGAAGTCGCGCTGCCCGGACAGCAGGTAGCCGCGCAGTCCGGTCTCCTGGTTGAGCAGCGCCGCGGTCAGGTTCTGGGTCTGGATCAGCTCCGGGTCGATCTGGTCGACCACCCGCGACCGGGCGGCGGAAAGCTGGTCGAGGGCGAGCGCTCCGGCGGTGATCGCCGCGCCGAGCAGCACCACCTCGACCGCGACCAGCAGCACCACGAACCGACGGACCCGCCAGCGGCGGCGACCGCTCGTCCCGCTGACGTTCGGCCGGCTCACCGGTCACCTCCATGACAGAGCAGGGCGACGGCGATGTCGTCGTCGAGCGGGCCGCGGTTGATCCGCTCGACCGTGGCGATCAGACGGTCGAGGACCTCGCCCGGGTCGGTCTGCCAGGTCGGGGTGTCCCGCAGCATGCCGATCAGCAGTTCGGACATCCGGTCCTCGCCGAGCCGTTCGCTGGTCCCGTCGACGCGGCCCTCGAAGATCCCGTCCGTGTACAGCATCAGCGACCATCCCGGGTCCAGCGGCACGTCCACCGGCTGCCAGTGCGCGTCGGGCAGAACACCGAGCGGGACCCCCCGGCAGTCGTCGGGCAGCATCCGGCAGGCGCTGCCGGCGATCAGCAGCGGCGGCGGGTGCCCGGCCAGCCGCAGCCGCAGCGACCGGCGGTCCGGCGCGATGGTGATCATGCACAGGGTGACGAAGCTGCGCACCACCCGCTCGTGCACCAGAACCTGCTGCACGGTGGTCAGGATCTGCTCGGTGGGCAGCCCGGCGAGCACCAGCGACCGCCAGGCGATGCGTAACGCCACGCCCAGCGCCGCCTCGTCCGGGCCGTGCCCGCTGACGTCGCCGATCACCATGTGCACGGTGCCGTCGTCCAGCTCGACCGCGTCGTAGAAGTCGCCACCGAGCAGCGAACCGT
This sequence comes from Actinophytocola sp., assembly GCF_035712165.1. Taxonomy (GTDB): domain Bacteria; phylum Actinomycetota; class Actinomycetes; order Mycobacteriales; family Pseudonocardiaceae; genus DASYTH01. The sequence goes on from NZ_DASTBH010000473.1 coordinate 17,818, forward strand.
GCCGGCCGGGGCGGTAGCGGGCGGTCAGGTCCAGCGTGGTGTCGTTCAGCAGCGGCGTGGGCAGCAGCCCGCGCTCCAGCCGGCTGTTCTCGTCGGCCACCAGCTGCTGCTGGAGCAGCTGGTGCTCGGCCTCCTCGGCGCGCTTGCGCTCCCAGGCGTAGCGCATCGCCTTGACCAGCAGCGGACCGTCCACCTGGTCCTTGACCAGGTAGTCCTGCGCGCCGGCGGCGACCGCGGCGATGCCGGTCAGCTCGTCGCGCTGGCCGGTCAGCACCACCACCGCCGTTGCCGGGGCGTGCTGGCGAAGCCGGGTGAGGCCGGCCAGCCCGACCGCGTCGGGCAGCTGCAGGTCGAGCAGCACACAGTCGGCCTCCACCGGTCCGCTGAGCGCCCCGGCCAGGGTGTCAACGCGATCGACCTGGACCGGGCTGGCCGCGTCGGCGAGCTGCTCGGTCACCAGCAGCGCGTCGCCGTCGTCGTCCTCGATGAGCAGCACCCGAAGCGGCTGGTCAGGCGACATCCGCGGAGGTGTGACCGGCGTCTCCGGGTAGGTGGGAGAGAACATCACCGGCAAACTCCTACGAACTCCGAGGGGACTTGCTCACGGACCGGGCGCCGACGGCGAAATCTCGGTGGCCGACCCCGGATCGCGAATCATGCCGCAACCCCGCGCGGTCCGTGCACGACCCGGCGAATCCGGGGTGGCTGTTGGCTCAACCGTGACGATCCTACGGTTTGGCCGGGTGGCCATGCCCACGACACCCGCCGGATGACGGGTTGATGTTGCGATCCGGGCCCGGCCCGGTGAGGCTGTAGTCCTCATCACCGAGGGCAGGAACAGTCACCATGGACCGCGCTGATCCCGGGTCGGTAGCCGCGGTAATGGCTGCGTTCGAGAACACCCCGGCCATCACGTGGTTGTTCCACGGCCCCGAGCACCGGATCGTCGCGGCGAACCGGATGGCCAGGGCCAGCGTCGGGGACCGCGCGGACCTGCTCGGCCGGCCCGTGCGGGACGCGGCGCCCGAGGTGGCCGAGCGGGACATCGCCGAGTTGCTCGACCGGGTGCGGCGCTCCGGGCGCCCGATCCTGGAGGTGGAGCGCCGGATCGAGGTGGACCGCAACGGCGACGGCGTGCCGGAGGAGGGGTTCTACAACTTCAGCGTGCTGCCGGTGCCCGGTCCGGACGGCGAGCCGATGCTGCTGGCGCACGTGATCGACGTGACGGCGATAGTCCACCAGCGGCGGAGGGCCGAGGCCGACGCGCACGACGCCCGGGAGCGGCTCAGCGCGGAACGCCGGGTGCTGCTCGACCTGCAGCGCACCCTGCTCCCGCCGGGCCTG
>NZ_DASTBH010000474.1:0-11536 GCF_035712165.1 Actinophytocola sp.
CTGCCCGCCGTTGCCGGTGGGGTCGGCCAGGGCCGGGGTGGTGACGCCGTCGACCGGCGGGCCGAGCTGCCCACCGAGCCCGCCGAGCGCGCCGGCGTCCACCGGGGTCATGCCGTTGAGCTGACCGATCAGCGGGGTGAGCTGGTCGCGGACGCGCTGCAGCGCCTCGCCGGTCTTGGTGGTGTACTCGTCGGCCAGCGAGCGCACGTTGGCGACGGCCTGGATGGCCCGGCCGTTGTCCCCGCTCGCGGCCGCCGTCTGGGCCGCCTCCAGCATCGGCGTGGCCCGCCCGATGAACTCGGTGATCAGGTTGTCGATCGCGGTGCGCCCGCTGGTGACCGCCGAGGTCGCGGTGCTGGCCACGGTGCTCGCGGTGGTGCTGTTGGCCGACAGCGCCGTCATCGCGTTCTTGACCTTGCCGGCCCGCTCCTGGAACACCCCGGCCTGCTGGCCGTACCAGCCGCCGAGCGCGGTGCGGACCAGCGCCTCGTGGTCGCCGCCGAGATCGCCGATCGTGGTGCTGGCCCGCCCGAACGAGTCGGCGGCCGCGCTGCCGCTGCCGGTGTCGCCGTCGAGCTTGGCCCGGTGCTCGCGCATCGGGCGGGTGTAGGTCTCGATGCTCATGAGACCTGCCCCGCCTGCCGGAGGTTGACCGCCGACTGGGCCTCGTCCTCCTGGTAGCCGGCCAGGCCGGTGCCGACCGAGTGGGCCAGCGCGGCGATCCCGTCGGCGACCGCCTTAACCCCGTCGAGTTGGGCCTGGGCCGCGGTACGGAACGCGCCGGACAGGCCGACCTCGGCGCCGAGCTTGCCGAACACGTCGTCCGGCAGGGCATCCACCCCGCTCAACGTGCTCGTGCCGACCGTCCGCACGTCCTGCGCCAGTTGGCCTGCCCCCGTCTGGTACCCCGCCAGCGCCTGCTCGTCGACCTCGATGCGGTTCGTCTCGCCCGCCATCCGCCCTCACCCCAAGCCATGCCTCGACCGCTGTTGCCAGCCTGCCCTATGACGGGCCGGCCGCGCGGCAAGTTCCCCCGATCAGACGCCCATCGGATGCCAGACGGTCTTGTGCTCGAGGAAGGCCCGAAGCCGCGCGACGTCGGGCTGCCTGGTCCAGTCCGGCTCACCGGCCGGCGCCCGGAGCACCCGCTTGACGGTGCCGGCGGCGGAGCGTTCCAGGTCGGTCCGCAGCGCCTCCGGCGCTCCGGTGAGGTCGAGGGCGTTCACGTCGGCGTGCGAGGCGAGCCATGGCGCCAGTTCGGCGGTGCGGCCGGTCAGGATGTTGACCACGCCGCCCGGCACGTCGGAGGTGGCCAGCACCTCGGACAGGGTGATCGCCGGCAGCGGACGCTCCTGGCTGGTCACCACGACGGCGGTGTTGCCGGTGGCGATCACCGGGGCGAGCACGCTGACCAGGCCGAGCAGCGAGGACGCCTGCGGGGCGAGCACCCCGACCACGCCGGTCGGCTCCGGCACCGAGAACGAGAAGTACGGTCCGGCCACCGGGTTCGAGGCGCCGAGCACGGTGGCGATCTTGTCGGACCAGCCGGCGTACCAGACCCAGCGGTCCACCGCAGCGTCCACAATGGCCCCGGCGCGCTTGGCCTGTCCGCTCTCGCAGGCGGAGATCTCGGCGACGAACTGGTCGCGGCGGCCCTCGAGCAGTTCTGCCACCCGGTAGAGCACCTGGCCGCGGTTGTACGCGGTGGCGCCGGCCCATCCCGGGAAGGCCTTGCGGGCGGCGCCGACCGCGTCCCGAACGTCCTTTCTGGACGCCTGCGCGGCGTTGGCCAGAAAGCCCTTCTTGCTGTCCTGCACCGGATACGAGCGACCCGACTCGGACCGGGGGAACGCGCCGCCGATGTAGAGCTTGTAGGTCTTGGCCACGGAAAGTCGGTCAGACATCGAGATATGCCTCCAGCCCGGTGCGGCCACCCTCACGGCCGAAGCCCGACTCCTGGTAACCGCCGAACGGGGCGGTGGGATCGAAGCGGTTGAACGTGTTGGCCCACACCACACCGGCGCGCAGCCGCTGCGCCATCCACAGGATGCGCGAGCCCTTGTCGGTCCAGATGCCGGCGGACAGGCCGTAGGGCGTGTTGTTCGCCTTGGCCACGGCCTCGTCCGGGGTGCGGAAGGTGAGCACCGACAGCACCGGGCCGAAGATCTCCTCCCGGGCGATCCGCATCGCCTGGCTGACCCCGGCGAACACCGTGGGAGCGAAGAAGAACCCCTTGTCCGGCAACGGGCACGGGCTGGTCCACCGGCTCGCGCCCTCCTCCTCGCCGGAGGAAACCAGCTCGCGGATCTTGGTCAGCTGCTCCTTGGAGTTGATCGCGCCGACGTCGGTGTTCTTGTCCAGCGGGTCGCCGATGCGCAGCGTGGACACCCGGGTGTGCAGCTTGTCCAGCAGTTCGTCGGCCACCGACTCCTGCACCAGCAGCCGCGACCCGGCGCAGCACACGTGGCCCTGGTTGAAGAAGATCCCGTTGACGATGCCCTCGACGGCCTGGTCCAGCGGGGCGTCCTCGAACACCACGTTGGCCGCCTTGCCACCCAGCTCCAGGGTGAGCTTCTTGCCGCTGCCGGCCAGCGAACGCTGGATCAGCTTGCCGACCTCGGTCGATCCGGTGAACGCGACCTTGTTGACGCCGGCGTGGTTGACCAGTTCGGCGCCGACGTCACCGGCCCCGGGCAGGATGTTCACCACGCCGGGCGGCAGGTCGGCCTGCGCGACGATCTCGGCGAGCACCAGCGCGGTCAGCGGGGTGGTCTCGGCCGGCTTGAGCACCACGGTGTTGCCGCAGGCCAGCGCGGGCGCGATCTTCCAGGCGGCCATCAGCAGCGGGAAGTTCCACGGGATCACCTGGCCGGCGACGCCGAGCGGGCGCGGGTCCGGGCCCAGGCCGGCGTAGCCGAGCTTGTCGGCCCAACCGGCGTGGTAGAAGAAGTGCGCGGCGGCCAGCGGGATGTCGACGTCCCGCGACTCCTTGATCGGCTTGCCGTTGTCCAGGCTCTCCAGCACGGCCAGCTCACGGGCGCGTTCCTGGATCATCCGCGCGATCCGGTAGATGTACTTCGCGCGTTCGGCGCCGGGCATCTTGCCCCAGACCCGTTCGTAGGCGCGGCGGGCCGCCTGCACCGCGGTGTCCACATCGGACGGTGCGGCGGTGCTCACCTCCGCGAGCACCTCCTCGGTGCCCGGGTTGATGGTCTTGAGCGGCTCGCCCGCGCCCTCGACGAACTTGCCGTCGACGAACATCCGGTAGTCGGCCTTGAGGTTGGCGATGTCCCGGGACTCGGGAGCCGGGGCGTACTCCCAGGTAGGGGTACTCATGATCAGTCCACCGTCACATAGTCCGGGCCGCTGTAGTGCCCTTCGAGTTGGGTCCTTCGCTGCATCAGCAGGTCGTTGAGCAGGCTCGACGCGCCGATGCGGAACAGGTTGGGGGACAACCACTCCGGTCCGGCCACCTCGTGCACGGCGACCAGGTAGCGGATGGCGTCCTTGGTGTTGCGGATGCCGCCTGCAGGTTTGACGCCGCGCAGTTCGCCGGTCGCGGTGTGCCAGTCGCGCACGGCCTGCAGCATCACGTGCGTCACCGGCAGGGTGGCGGCCGGGGACACCTTGCCGGTCGAGGTCTTGATGAAGTCTCCGCCGGCCAGCAGGGCGAGCCAGGAGGCGCGCCGCACGTTGTCGTAGGTGACCAGTTCGCCGGTCTCCAGGATCACCTTGAGGTGCGTGCTGCCACAGGCCGCCTTGATCGCCTTGATCTCGTCGAACACCTGCCCGTACCGGCCGGACAGGAACGCGCCGCGGTCGATCACCATGTCGATCTCGGTGGCGCCGGCCTCGACCGCGGACTCGGTGTCGGCGATCTTGACCGCGAGGCTGGCCCGCCCGGACGGGAAGGCCGTCGCCACGCTGGCGATGTTGATCTGGGTCCCGCGCAGGGCGTCCACCGCGGTCGGAACCAGGTCCGGGTAGACGCACACGGCGGCGACCTGGGGGACTTCGGACCGTTCCGGATCCGGCCGGCGGGCCTTGGCGCACAGCGAGCGGACCTTGCCGACCGTGTCCGCGCCCTCCAGCGTGGTCAGGTCGATCATGGTGATCGCGGTGTCGATCGCCCACAGCTTGGATGCTTTCTTGATGCTGCGGGTGGCCAGGCCCGCCGCGCGTTGCTCGACGCCGACCTGGTCGACCCCGGGCAGCCCGAGCAGAAACCGGCGCAGCGACGTCTCGTCGCGGGTGGCGTCGGCCAGGCCGGGCGGTAGCCCCTGGTCCGACCCCGTCGTCGTTGGAACGGCCATGGCGCTGAGTCTAGGCCGCTCCGCAGAGCCCGCCGCGACCTGGGTTTTTGGCCTCCGCGGAGGGTCGAGTCAGTGATCGCGCTGCGCTACTCGCACTAGACATACATACGGTATGTATGTTTTTCTCTGGGCATGGCGATCAGTGGTGAGTTGGGGGATGAGCGGTCGGTCGAGTTGTCCGGAGGCGTGATCCGCTACCGGGAACGCGGGGAGGGACCGGCGATCGTGTTCGTGCACGGGTTGCTGGTGAACGGCGATCTGTGGCGCAAGGTGGTGCCGAGGTTGGCCGCGACGCATCGGTGTGTCACGCCGGACTGGCCGCTGGGAGCGCATGCGGAGCCGATGCGGCCGGGGGCGGATCTCAGTCCGGTCGGGGTGGCCAGGCTGGTCGGCGAGTTTCTGGCGGCGTTGGACCTGCGGGACGTGACGGTGGTCGCGAACGACACCGGCGGGGCGATCACGCAGATCCTGATGACCAGGTGGCCGGAGCGGATCGGGCGGGTGGTGCTGACGCCGTCGGACTGCTTCGAGCGGTTCTTCCCGCCGCCGTTCAGCACCTTGCCCCGGCTGCTGAGGATCCCGGGGATGACGTGGCTGCTGTCTCGGGTCGGGCAGCTCCACCCGTTGCATCGCACGCCGTTGGTGTTCGGGCTGGTCACGCGGCGGGCGATCCCGCGCGAGATCGTGCGGTCCTACCTGGGGCCGATGCGGCGCAGTGCGGGCGTGCGGCACGACCTGCGGCGGTTCGTGACCGGGGTGCACCGCAGGTACACGCTGGCCGCCGCCGAGCGGCTGCCCGCGTTCGACCGGCCGGTGCTGCTGGCCTGGGCGAGCGAGGACCGGCTGTTCCCGCTGGCGCTGGCCCGGCGGCTCGCCGCGGTGCTGCCGAACGCTCGGCTGGTCGAGATCCCGGACAGCTATACCTTTGTGCCCGAGGACCAGCCGGACCGGCTCGTGGAGCTGATCGGCGCGACGACGGCGGGAGGCTTTGCTGAGCGGCACCCCACGCACCCAGCAGGACCGGTCGAGGACCACCCGGGCGGCGCTGATCTCGACGGCTCGCCGGCTGTTCGCTGAGCGCGGGTACGCCGCTGTCTCCGCCGGCGACGTGGTGACCGCGACCGGGCTCACCCGTGGCGCGCTGCACCACCATTTCGGGGACAAGGCGGGGCTGTTCCGCGCGGTGTTCGAGCGGGTGGAGGCGGAGCTGGGCGCCGAGCTGGAAGTCGCGGTCGGCGCCGGTGGAGTGGCCGCCGGCGTCGGCGCGTTCCTCGACATCTGCCAGCGGCCCGAGGTCGTGCGGATCGCGCTCACCGACGCGCCGGTGGTGCTGGGCTGGCAGACCTGGCGGGCGATCGAGGCCGAGCACGGGCTCGGGCTGATCGTCGGCGTGATCGAGCAGGCGATGGCGGACGGCGCGGAGCTGCCCCGGCCGCCGGAGCTGCTGGCTCAGCTTGTGCTCAGCGTGCTCATCGAAGCGGCGCTGCTGATCGCGAGCGGCACACCCCGGGAGTCGGTGGAACCGGCGCTGCTCACGATGTTGGCCGGGCTGTTCGGCGCCCGGTAGGTCAGGACTCGAGCTGGGGGCGGTCGGGCGCCGGTTCGACCGCCTTGTTCTTGGACTTCTTGTGCTTGGGGCGGCGGACTTCCACGCCGCCCCAGAAGGCGAAACCGGTGATCTTGACGACCGGGCTGCCGGGCGGGCCGATGACGCCGGCGTTGTCCTCGAAGGCGCCCATGAAGCCGATGCCGGTGACGTGCACGGTGACGTCGTCCGGGACGATGATCTCGATGCCGCCCATGGTGGCGAACGCCTGGATGGTGGTTTCCGTGTCCTCGAACCGGGCGTCGGTGAGGTCGATCTGGACGCCACCCATCAGCGCGAAGGCGGTGAACGTCGGGGGCACGGTCCACGCGCCCTTGCGGGTGGCGCCGGCCATGATCGCGATCGCCACCGAGGACGAGCCGCGGCCCCCCACCCGGGCGGGGACGACGGCCGCCTGCTGCGGGACCGGCGCGAGGGCCTGTCCGACCGGGAGGTCGCGGGTCAGCGGGACCAGGTCGCCGAGGGTCTTGGCGGCGTAGACGTGGTCGAGCCGTTCCTCGAGTTCGGTGACGGTCAACCTGCCCTCGGCCATCGCGTCGTGCAGGATCTTGGCGATGCGCTCCCGGTCCGCGTTGGAGGCACGCATGTCGTGCGGTTCGGGCACAGCTGGCAGGTCACTCACACGGGCGAGAGTAGCGCGTCAGCTGGTGAGACTGATGACGTTGTGTGCCACCAGGCCGTCGCGCATGGTCAGGCGGAACCGTCCGCCGCCCATTCCCTCGGTGTCCCAGCGGTAGGCGACCTCGTGCACGTCGCCGGAGCTGCGGCAGTCGGTCATGGTGATGGTGTCGTCCGGGGGCGCGGAGCGGTACCCGGCCTCGATCTCGGCGCGGCCGCGCATGGCGGGGACGGGGACGTCGGAGAACTCGATCACCGCGTCGTCGGTGAACCAGCGGGCGAACTTCCCCCAGTCACCACTGGAGACGGCCTCGTTGAACCGGTCGACGAAGTCGGCGACGGTCTGATCCATTGGCTCAGTCAAGCACGGCCAGAAACGCCGACCAAGCAACACGCGGGAAGGCCAAGGTCGGCCCCGGAACATTCTTCGAATCCCGCACGGCGACAACGGGCGCGATGCGAGCGACCTCCACGCAGTCGCTGCCACTGCCACTGCGGCTGCTCTTTCGCCACACAGTGGGGTTGTTCATGGCGTGCTCCTCAACTCGCGTTCCAGGTCGGCAATGAGCCGGCGGGATTCATCCGGTGCCAGAGCCAATGCAATCAGGTGGCGCACGGCAAGCCTAGTTGACCGGATATGGGGTTCCTCGCTGAGGAACGCGCCGGCACGACGTGCCTCCAGATGCACAACACTGCGTCCATCGGCCAAGTCGAGGACAACGAGCGGGCCATCCAGCCCGGGGGTCGCTCCGGCTGCGAATGGGAGCACCTGCACCGAGATGTTGGGCCGCTCCGAACAGGTGTGGAGGTGCTGCAACTGGCGTTGCATCACACCCGGCTCGCCGATCGGCCGGCGCAGCACCATCTCATCGAGGATCGCGTGCAGGGTCGGAGCGCCGCGTTTGGTCAGGGCAGTTTGCCGGGCCATCCGAGTTGCGACCAGGGCGGTCACTGTCGGTTCGGGCATCTCGCGGTTGGTGCCGGTGATTACCGCCGTGGCGTATTCAGGAGTCTGGAGCAGGCCAGGCACCAGGAGCGGTTGGAAGTTCACGATGGCGATGGCCTCGGACTCCAGGGCGATGAGGTCGCGCCATTCGGTGGGGAGATCAGAGGGCTTGAGTTGCCACCAATTGGGTTCCGCGCCATTCCGCACCAGTGCCAGCAACTCCTCCCGGCGCTTTGTCGGCACGCGGTAGAGGCCGAGCATGGCCGCCACATCATCTGCGTAGAGGCCGCGTTCGCCCGTTTCCATCCGGCTGATCTTCGTGATCGACGTCCCCAATGCCCTGGCCACGTCGGCACAGGTCAGACCCGCATCCCGGCGCAGCTCCCGCAACTCCGCCGACACCCGGCGCTGGCGGACCGGCACGCCCCGTCGCTTCCTCATGCCGCAAGCATCGGGTTTTGCCACCGGGTCACTGAAGTGCCGGCAGTTTGCGCGCCCCGCCGGCACCGAGCGACCGTTCGGCAATGAAGCACATCTGGCGAGTCGAAGGCGCCTACCTCGAATGGGAAATGATCGTCCGGGTGCGGCCCGCGAAACAGCCGCCCAGAAGGCTGATCCTGCGCGATCAGGACGAGGCGATCTGCCGGCTGAAACGCCTCGGGCACCTGTTCCACGACCTGGTCAACCTGCACGAGTACAGCCTCGAGTTCGGCGACCGCTCCCGGGCCGGCCTGCGCGAACTGACCGTCACCAGCGGCACCGACCCGAACTGACCTCAGTCCACCAGATCCGTCTCGGTCGGACCCATCACCGGTAACCGGTCGGCGAACCGGCCCGGCGACCCGGTCCAGTCCCACGCCTCGATCTGCGCCCGGCTGCGCCGGCCGAACACCGCCCGGCTCAGCTCGTAGGTGTCCACCCGAACCGTGGCCCGCGCGTCGCCGGACCCCAGCCGGTACTCGCGGTCCGGCGTGATCACCGTGTACCCGCCCAGGTCCTCGAAGTCCTCGGCCACCCGGGGCAGCACCGAGTCGGTGATCGCCAGCGCGACCTCGGCGGGCGGCCGGATCAGGCCGAGCGCACCGCGCAGGTCGGCCTCGTGCGTTCCGGCGTCCAGGTACGGGTTGCGGACGATGAAGCTCGGGTGCTCGGCCCGCCGGGCGATCTCGTCCCACTCCGGGCCGGACCGCTCCCACTCGGCGATCAACTCGTCCACCCCGCGTCCCTCGCGGGCGGCGATGTGCGCCGCGGTCCACGTCTCGCCCGGCGCGCCCGCCAGGTCGCCATTGATCACGTCGGTGCTCACGCCGACCAGGTGGGCGAGCAACTGGCGCACCGTCCACCGCGGACAGGCGGGAACGGTCGTGTCCAACTGCTCCTTGTCGAGCTGGCCGGCCAGTTCGATGATCCGCTCGCGAGCCTCGCGGTAGAGGGTCGCACTGACCTCGGGTTCGACCATGGCGCTAGTGGTACACCGGCCCGGGCCCGACCGCTAGCGTGTCGCCTCATGGATGTGCTGACCGTTGACCACCCCCTGGCCAGGGCTCGACTGACCGTGATGCGTGACGCCAGGACGGACAACGCGACCTTCCGGGCCGCGCTGCACGAACTGACCACGATGCTGATCTACGAGGCGATGCGCGACGCCCCCATGCGCACCGAGCGCATTCACACACCGGTGGCCCGGGCCGAGGGCTACTGGCTGGCCAACCCGCCGCTGCTGGTGCCGGTGCTGCGGGCCGGGCTGGGCATGGCCGACCAGGCGCACCAGCTCATCCCGGAGTCCAGGATGGGCTTCGTCGGGCTGGCCCGGGACGAGGAGACGCTGCAGCCCACCCCGTACATGGAGTCGCTGCCGGAGAACCTGTCCAACACCCCGGTGTTCGTGCTGGACCCGATGCTGGCCACCGGCGGGTCGATGGAGTACACGATCCGGCTGCTCACCAGCCGGGGCGCCACCGACGTCACCGCCGTGTGCGCGCTGGCGGCACCGGAGGGGATCAAGCACCTGTCCGAGGCCGGCCTGCCGGTCCGGCTGGTGACCGCCAGCGTGGACGAGCGGCTCAACGACTCCGGCTACATCGTCCCCGGCCTTGGTGACGCCGGCGACCGCCAGTACGGCGCGGTCTAGACGCCTGTCCGGCGGATCTTTGTGGGGTAGTGCGTGCCCGACGACGGCTACCTCAGGGACCGTGACGGCGCCCAGCCACCCGCCCACCCGATATCCGCATCATTCGCCGGAACGCAACGACCGCATTGAAATCCGGAGAGGCGGATCAGGCGCGCCAACCGGCGAGGTTCGCGCGCAGGGTGCGCTCGTAGACAGCGTCGGTGTCGTCCTCGCCGGGGGCGTAGCCGTTGAGCTCCAGCGACACCATCCCGTGCGCCAGACCCCAACACGACATCACCACCGTGGTGTCCGGCACCTGCCGGAACAGCCCCGCCGCGATCCCGGCCCGGACCGCCTCGATCAGCGGGCTGAGCGCGGCGAACGCCTCCTGGCCGACCTGCTCGTCCGGTTCGAAGCCGGGCACCACGTTGGCGAACATGATCGGGTACAGGTGCGGGTCGGCGAGCGCGCTGCGCCGGTAGGCAAGGCCGAGCTGGATCAGGTCCTCGCCGGGGTCGTCGGTGCGCGGCACCGCGCGCAGGTGCGAGCCGAACCGGTGAAACGCCTCGACGAACAGTTCCCGTACCAGCGCGGGCTTTCCGCCGAACAGCGAGTACACGGCGGTGGTCGAGGTGCCGACGTCGGCAGCCAGCCGGCGCAGGCTCAGGGCCCCGGCGCCCTCGGTCGACAGCAGCACTCCGGCCCGGTCGAGCAGGCGCGTGCGTAACGCATCGTCGTGCGTCCGCGGCCTTGGCACCCCGGTAGGTTACCGCTGTAACGCTGTTACGATTTGTTGGCTCGGTGGTAGCACGGAGGTATCATCGGTTTCATGGCCATGACTCTTCGATTGACCCACGAGGAGAACGAGCGGCTCTCCGAGCTCGCCGCCGCCGAGGGCCGGTCAAAGCACGAGGTGATGCGGCTGGCCCTGGCCGACCGCTGGGCGAGGTTGCACAAGGAGCAACAACTCGCCGAGATCCTCGGGCGGGTGCTGCCCCGCTACCGCCGGCTCCTCGACAAAATCGGTACGGCATGATCTCTGAGTGATCGCCTACCTGGACGCCAGTGACCTTCTCGTACTGGCGGCCGCCGTCACCGGCGGCGACCTGGTGGTGCGTGACCTCGGGCTGCTGGACTCCGCGGCACACCGGCCGCGGGCCACGGTGTTAGGCGTGGAGGCATACGACACGCTGTGGCTGAAGGCTGCCGCCCTGCTGGACTCGATCGTGCGCACCCGGCCGCTGGTCGAGGGAAACTGGCGGTTGGGCTGGGTGGCCGCGGTGACGTTGTGCGACATGAACGGCTGGTGGATCGACGCCGACGAGGACGAGGCGCTGGAGATCGTCCGTGAGCTCGGCCGCGGCAACATCGACGTGCCCGGCATGGCGGCGCACCTGGAGTCCTGGGGCCTTCCGAAGGAAAGCGATCTCTGATTCGAGTTGACCTGGAGTGCACTCCAGCTTCTAACGTCGTAGGGGTGACTTACGCGATCGCCGAGGCGGCCCAGCAGAGTGGGCTGTCGATCGACACCCTCAGGTACTACGAACGCATCGAGCTGATCGACCCGCCGGCCCGGGACTCGGGTGGGCGCCGGGCGTACTCCGACGAGGATCTCGCCTGGCTGGGGTTCCTGACCAAACTCCGCACCACCGGCATGCCGATCCGGCTGATGCGGGAGTACGCCAAGCTGCGGCACCACGGCCTCGCCTCCACCGGACGGCGCAAGAAGATCCTGATCGAGCACCGCGCCGACGTGCTCGCCCGGATCGCCGAGCTGCAGGCCTGTCTGGAAGTGCTGCACTACAAGATCGCCAACTACGAGCAGTGCGAGCGCGACCTGGACGCGGCGACCAGTCTGGAGGTGGCATCCGCATGACGTTGCCGACCCGCCAACTGGGTGGACTCACGGTGAGCGCCCAGGGCCTGGGCTGCATGGGCATGAG
>NZ_DASTBH010000475.1:0-7869 GCF_035712165.1 Actinophytocola sp.
CAGCCCGGCGAGTTCCCCATTCGTGCACGATCCGGTGGGTAGGCCCGGGTGCCGTCCCCGACTCCATCCGGAACGCCGGGTCGGTCGCCTTGCCAGAGCCGGGCCCGGCGTTCCGCACCGAGCCGCCCCCCGCCAAAGCCCGCGAGTCCCCACCTCCAGCATGCGAGTTGCCAACTCCAGCATCTGAGTTGCGTGAGCTGCAAGGGTGAATGGCCGTTCCTTCCTCCGGGTGGAACTGCCGTGTTGTGATCCCGCACGCCTCGACGGACGCCTTAGCTTCGGGCCATGACACCTGTGTTGCGTGAGTCGACGGCGCGGACCCGGGAGTTGGGGGCGGAGCTGCGCCGGGTTCGGGAGGATGCCCGGTACACGGGTCATGAGTTGGCGATGAAGCTCGGCTGGTCACCGACCAAGGTCTCCCGCATGGAGACCGGCGCCCGCAACACCAGTGAGGTCGACGCCGCTATCTATGCCGCGTTCTGCGGTGCCGCCCCGGAGAAGCTGGGCCACCTACTTGATCTGGCGGCCGAGCAGGACACCGGCTACCGCCTTCACCCCCACGGCGAGCGCCTCCCCGACGAGCTCCGCTCCCTGATCGCCCTGGAAACCACGGCGCAGGCCATCACCTACTACGAACCCATGGTGATCCCCGGCCTCCTCCAGACTGAGGGCTACGCCCGAGCCCTCTTCCACGAGGGCGGCTACCTTTCTGTCGACGATATTGAGTCGCGGGTGCGGATCCGGATGGAGCGTCAGCGCTTGCTCGGCCTCGGTCAGGCCCCCAAGATCGTATTCTTCGTCCATGAAAACGCGGTCCGGTTGCCGATGGGTGGCGCCCGAGTCATGCACGAGCAGTTGCTGCATCTGCTGCTGACCTGTGCGGCACCCCCGTGCCGGTTGCGCGTGGTGCCTGTGGCTGCGGGCACCAGCGGGTGTGGCCCGTTCACCTGGTTTTCGCACCAGGAACACAATCCGGTGATTTACGTTGAGCACTTGACTACCAGCCTCTTCCTGGAGGGTCGGAAGGATCTGGTGGCCTATCGGCACTGTCTCGCCCGGCTCTCGGAGCTTGCGCTGAATGAGGGACAATCGAGGGAGCTCCTTGCGGAGCTCGCAAGCGAGTTCGATCGACAAGAAGGCGATCATGACCCTCGTACCCGACCCGGCCCTGATCTGGCATAAGAGCAGCATGAGTGGCCCCACCAACGGTGGGTGCGTCGAGGTGGCCTGGCCGGCTCCGCTCGTGGCCGTGCGGGATTCCAAGCATCTGGCCGGCCCGACCCTCAGCTTCCCTCGCCCGTCGTGGAGCACCTTCCTGCGCCAGCCACAGGCCTGACCGGAGTACTGGAGCCAGGAACTCAAGCGCTTGGGCCGGGAACTCCTGGGCTTTGACGGCAGCGTGGCGTTGGAACGCCAGGCCCAACTCCGCCAAGGTGACCACCCCGGCGTTCCGAACGGAGCCGGGGACGGCAACCAGGCCTACCCACCAGGCGTGCACGGGAGGGGAACTCGCCAGGCTGGAGCCGGCGACTCGCGTGCTGGAAGGGGCGACTCGCCGGGCTGGAACGGGGATTTCGCGTGCTGGAGGTGGGGACTCGCCGGGCTGGAGCGGGGACTCGTGGGGCGCGGGGTTGGGGTCAGAAGGGGACGCGGTAGCCGTACTTGGTGGCTAGTTCGCGGACGAACTTGAAGGCGTCGGCGCGGGTGGCGTTGGGGTTGTTCTGGAAGAAGGAGCCCCAGTCGCGCTCGAACTGGGTGGAGAAGCCGCGGTGGTCGATCTCGCGGACGTGGGTGCCCCAGGCGGGGTTGCTGGTGTCGATGCCGAGCTGCTCGAACTTGCGGGCGTACTTCACGGGGAAGTTGTGGTGGCCCACGTAGGTCTGGCCGTCGTTGGGCGGGGGACCGTAGATCTCGCCGATGCCTTCGGAGTACCGGTCGCCGCGGTAGCGGGACCGCTCGTAGCGGCGCCAGTCCTCGGAGATCTGCTTGCGGCGTTCGCGTTCCCGCTCGCGGTAGACCCGTTCCTCCTCGCGGAGTTGGCGGCGGGACGGACGGCGGCCGAAGATGGCCCGCACGCCGCGCCAGGCGCTGGCGATCCCGTTGACCACCTTGGTCGGGCTCAGCGCGCTCGCCAGGTTGGTGAGGACGTCGACGATCCGTTCGCCGACACCGGAGTTCGACGGCGGCGCTTCGGTGCGCGGCGGCTGGATCGTGTCGAGCGCCTGCTGCAACCGCTGCTCGATGGTGGCGATCGGCGTCCGGTAGGTGTCGATCATGCTGGTGCACTGGGCCACGACGTTCGGGGTCACGCCGCCCTCGACCGCGATCGCCTGCTTGGCATAGGAGATCAGCCGGTTGACCAGATCGGTGAGCAGCTCGTTCACCCGGGTGCGGGCGTCGGCGACCGCTTCACCCATCTGGGTGGCCACGAGACCAGTCGCATGGGCGACGTGGTCGGCCGCGTCCAGCGCCATGGTCAGTTCCCGGGCCCGGATGCGGTAGCTGTCGCCGGCCGAGCCGAGCCAACCGGACGTCTCCTGGTCCACGCGGCGTTCGAACTCGGTGCGGATCTCCGCGATCTGCTTGGCCGCCCGCTGCCAGTGGTCGGTGTACTGCCGAACCACCGCGGCGTTGCCGGCGAGCCCGTCGAGCACCTGCTGCAGCGGCTGCACGTACTGGGTGAGCCAGCCCAGCCCGTTCGCGGCCAGGGCGTCGATCGGCCGCATGGTGGCGTCGAGCGCGCCCAGACCGCCGCCGGTGCGCAGCCCGGGCGGCACCCAGGTGCCGGTGGTGAGCGTGTTGAGCAGATCCAGCGTGTCCTTGACGAAGGCCTCGTCCTCGGCGGCGGTGCTCGTCACGATGTCACCGGCTCCTCGATGATCTTGTTGAGCCGCTCGGCCGCCTCCTCGTCCTGCCGGTCGTAGGCCGCGGCGGTCGCGGTCATGTTGGTGCCGGCCAACTCCAGCGCCGTCACCCCCTCCGCCAGCGCCTGCTGCCCGACCCGGCCCAGTGCGTTGATCGCGACCGCGCCCGCCCGCCCGGTCTGCCCGTAGGCGGTGTCGGTCAGCTCCACCGAGCCGACCCCGGCCAGCACCGCGCGCAGCTCGCCGGCCAGCCGGCCCAGCGTGGTCGCGTGGTTGGCCAGGGCCGCGGTGTCGTACTTGACCCCGTCGCTCATCAGACGTCCTCCAACACGTCCCGCTCGTCCCAGTCACCCGTGGTGTCCCGGTCCCGCTCCGGGGTCCGGGCCTTGCGGGGCTGCTGTTCCGGCGGCTCCGGGAACCGCTCCCGGGCGTCCTGCAGCAACAGGTGGGTGCCCGGATCGTCCGGCCCGACGACGTCGAACATGGTGTCCCGCAACAGATCCGGAATCCGGGCCTGGGCCCGGCGCAGGCAGGCCATGATCTCCGCGGCGACATCGGCCAGCGGCTCGGGATGCCAGCGGTCGCGCAACACGAGGTCGGTGAGCAGACCGGTGGCCGAGACGGTCACCTTCACCGCGCCGTCGCCGGAGGACTCGGTGATGGACAACGAGGCCAGGCGGGTCGTGAGGTCCCGGTACCGTTGCGCGTTCTCGGATACCTGCCGCTCCCAGTCCGCCATCAGATACCTCCCCGAAAGGTCACCTTCGAGGGTGGCGCAACTACATGCCGTCACACAACCGCCGGAAGCGGTCTTCCGGTGTCTGGCGCGGACAACTGGTGCACTTGCCGATGCCCGGCGCTTCGTAGACCAGGCAGCAGGATGCCCGGCGCACCACCAGCCGGCCGGACACCTCGACGTAGCGCGGAACCGGCAGCACCGGCCCGACCGAGGCCGCGATCCGCTCGGCCACCTCGGGCGAACCGCCCGCCCACAGCACGCGGTTGGCCAGAGCGTCGGTGGCGATCGCCCACAGGGCGCGCCGGGCCGCTCCGGTGACCGTGGCCACCGCGCCGATCGAGGCGGACAGCATCCCGGCCAGGCGCGGCCCGAAGTCGCCGTGGAGCGCGGATTCCGAACGGGCGTCGAGGATCCGCCCGTCCGGATGGACGAACAGGGTGATGCCGGCCAGGTCCGGATCCGCCGCCACGCCGGTACCGACGAGCGACTCGACCGGCGGGCCGAGCAGCACGGAACTGGCCGAGTACCACCACAACACGCCGAGTGCCGGCCGGCGGGCAAGTCGGTAGCGCCGGCCCGCCGCGTCGATCTGCCGGTCCAGCCAGGCCGCGTCGGTGATCCACGACGCCGGCACCGGCCGCAACCTCTGGGTATCCATCAGGTCAACGATGGTCTTGAGAGTAGCCAGGAGGCCCGAAACGCGCTCGTAACACGGCCCCCACGACAGTTCACCCCGGCGAAACCTCGCGCGCGATCCGGCGAAACAGGACTTATCGATGCTCCCCGTGCAAATCTCGCGCACGGGAGGGACGAGTAGTGAACTCAGGAGATACCGCGTGGGTTTTGGCCAGTGCCGCGCTGGTCATGCTCATGACACCGGGTTTGGCTTTCTTCTACGGCGGCATGGTGCGCTCCCGCAGCGTGCTCAACATGCTCATGATGAACTTCATCGCCCTGGCCGTGGTGAGCGTGCTGTGGATGCTGTACGGGTTCAGCCTCTCCTTCGGTGACGACGCGTTCGGCGGCTTAGTGGGCAACCTCGACTTCGCCGGCCTGACCGAAGGGGTGGGCAAGCTGGCCGGGTTCGCGGTCGCCGCGACCGACAGCGCGCCCGCGGTCCCGTGGCCGGGCCCGGACGCGATCCCGGTGCTGGCGTTCGTCATGTTCCAGCTGATGTTCGCCATCATCACGCCGGCGCTGATCTGCGGCGCGATCGCCGACCGGGCGAAGTTCTGGAGTTGGGTGGCGTTCCTGGTGATCTGGGCGACCGTCGTCTACTTCCCCGTGGCGCACTGGGTGTTCTCGTTCAGCGGCTTCATCGGCGCCGACTCCACCGGCGGCTGGATCGCCAACGACCTCAAGGCGCTCGACTTCGCCGGTGGCACCGCGGTGCACATCAACGCCGGCGCCGCCGGGCTCGCGCTCGCGCTGGTGCTCGGCCGGCGCAAGGGCTGGCCGAAGGACGTCTCCCGCCCGCACAACGTCCCGTTCGTGCTGCTCGGCGCCAGCCTGCTGTGGTTCGGCTGGTACGGCTTCAACGCCGGCTCCGCGCTGACCGCCGGTGACCTGGCCGGCGTGGCGTTCACCAACACCACGGTGGCCACCGCGGCCGCGGTGCTGGGCTGGCTGATCGTGGAGCAGATCAAGTTCGGCAAGCCGACCACGCTGGGCGCGGCGTCCGGCGCGATCGCCGGCCTGGTCGCGGTCACCCCGGCGTGTGGCTACGTGGACATGTGGGGCGCGCTGGCGATCGGCGTGGCGGCCGGCGTGGTCTGCGCGCTCGCCGTGAGCCTGAAGTACCGGTTCGGCCTGGACGACTCGCTCGACGTGGTGGGCATCCACCTGATCGGCGGCCTGGTGGGCACGCTGCTGATCGGCTTCTTCAGCACCAAGGCGGTCAACGCGGCCTCGGTGGGCGAGGAGGGCCTGTTCTACGGCGGCGGGTTCACCCAGTTGGGCCGGCAGGCCGTCGCGGCGGGTTCGGTGCTCGCCTACTCGTTCGTGCTTACCCTGATCATCGGCCTCGTGCTCAAGTACACCATCGGTTTCCGGATCAGCGCCGAGGCCGAGGCGGTGGGGATCGACGAGGCCGAGCACAAGGAGACCGCCTACGACTTCGGCGGGCTGGGCGGTGGCGGCGGTTCCGGTCAGGGCAACGCCAGGCCGCTCGCCGCGACGACCGGATCGGCTGACGTCCTCGAGGAGACCAAGGCATGAAACTCGTTACCGCAATCATCAAGCCGTTCACGCTTGACGACGTGAAGTCGGCGCTGGAGCAGATCGGCGTGCTCGGCATGACGGTCAGCGAGGTGCAGGGCTACGGCCGGCAGAAGGGGCACACCGAGGTCTACCGCGGCGCCGAGTACTCGGTGGACTTCGTGCCGAAGGTCCGGGTCGAGGTGCTGGTCGACGACGTGGCCGCGGACAAGACCGTGGACGCGATCGTGGAGACCGCGCGGACCGGCAAGATCGGTGACGGCAAGGTCTGGGTGACCCCGGTCGACACCGTGGTGCGGGTCCGCACCGGAGAGCGCGGCACCGACGCGCTGTAGAGCCGATGACGACGGGGGAGACGGCAGCCGATCTGGTGCTGGCCCGCGACCGCCTGCTCGGGCGGGTGGCGGGGGGTGGGTCCGACCCCCTGCCCCCCGCCCGGGGGCGGGGACAGTCGGGCCAGCACCGGCTCGGGCCGCAGGCGCTGCGGGAGGCGCTGGCCGACCTGCACGAGTTCTGGCTCACCGCGAACGCGAGCCAGGCGGGGATCCACGCCGACACGACGGGCATCGCCCTGATCGCGGTCGGCGGGTTGGGCCGCCGCGAGCTGGTGCCGTACTCGGACCTGGATCTGCTGCTGGTGCACGACGGGCGGCGCACCATCGGCGGCGCGACGATCGAGCAGTTGGCCGAGCGGTTGTGGTACCCGCTGTGGAACTCCGGCGTCGGCCTCGACCACTCGGTGCGCACCGTCGGCGAGGCGCTGGAGGTGGCCGGGCGGGACCTGCGCACCGCCCTCGGCCTGCTGGACGCCCGGCATCTGACCGGCGACCGGGAGATCACCGACCGGCTGGCCGGGTCGGCGCGAAACCAGTGGCGCGGCGGGATCCGCAAGCGGGTGGGCGAGCTCGCCGAGTCCGCGCAGCAGCGCTGGCGGCGCACCGGGGAGGTGGCGCACTGGGTCGAGCCGGATCTCAAGCACGGCAAGGGCGGGCTGCGGGATCTGGCGATCCTGGACGCGCTGGCCGCCGCGCAGCTGGTGGACCGGCCCTCCGGCGAGGTCGCGGCGGCCCGGGAGCTGCTGCTGGACACCCGCACCGAGCTGCGCCGGGGCGCCGGCAGGCCGCGGGACGTGCTGCGGCCCCAGGACGGTGACGAGATCGCCGCGTCGCTGGGCATCGGCGACCGGTTCACCCTGGCCCGGGCGCTGTCCGGGGCCGGGCGGACGGTGGCCTACGCGCTGGAGGTGGCGTTCCGGTCGGCCGGGGCGGGCGCACCGGCCCGGCGGGTGCTCGGCGTGCTGCGGCGCACGCCCGAACGCCGGCCGCTCGACGACGGCGTCGTGCTGCACGGGTCCGAGGTGACGCTGGCCCGGGACGCCGAGCCGAGCAGGGATCCCGGGCTGCTGCTGCGGGTGGCCACCGCGGCCGCGCGCACCGGGAACTCGATCGCGCCCTCGGCGCTGACCCGGCTCTCGGAGTCCGCGCCGGAGCCGCGCGCCCCCTGGCCGGCCGACGTGCGGCAGGCGCTGATCTCGTTGCTCGGCACCGGCGATGGGCTGATCGACGTGGTCGAGGCGCTGGACCGCACCGGGCTGTGGGCCCGGCTGTTCCCGGAGTGGGGTGCGGTGCGCGACCTGCCGCCGCGCGACGCGGTGCACATCTGGACCGTCGACCGGCATCTGGTGGTGGCCACGGCCAACGCCGGGCGGCTGGCCACCGGGGTCGCCCGACCGGACCTGCTGCTGCTCGGCACCGTGCTGCACGACATCGGCAAGGGTCGCGACGCCGACCATTCGGTGGTCGGCGCGGCGCTGGCCACCCAGGTCGGTCATCGGCTCGGACTGTCCAAATCGGACGTCGAGACGCTGGCCGCGATGGTGCGGCACCACCTGCTGCTGCCGCACACCGCGACACGCCGCGACCTGCAGGACTCGAAGACCATCGAGGCCGTGGTCGAGGCGCTGGACCGCACCGGGCTGTGGGCCCGGCTGTTCCCGGAGTGGGGTGCGGTGCGCGACCTGCCGCCGCGCGACGCGGTGCACATCTGGAC
>NZ_DASTBH010000476.1:0-3822 GCF_035712165.1 Actinophytocola sp.
CGGGACCCCAGGCGCAGCCGCGGCGACCGCACCGGACACCGGGACCACCATCCCGGCCAGCCCCACCACGATCGCCGCAACCCCGACAGTCCGGCTCACCCGCATGACATTCTCCTCGGCGCACCGCCCAGCCACCCCAGCGCCAGCGATCCTGTCCGACCCGTCTCGGTTCGCCCTCGGCTCCATCTCGGTCGCCGGCTCCCCCTGGGAATAGCCCCTGGCCATACCGAGCCTCGAGATCACCCCGATCGGTACGGTCCGGAACGACCGGACCGACGTCCAGCACACGGACAACTGGGGTGCCGTCCGCAGCACCGTCACCATCGACGAGCGCTTAGGCGAGGCTTGCCTGCAGGGTCTGGTCGGCTTCTCCCACGTGGAGCCCTGTTCCTCTTCGACCAGTTCCCGGAACTCGACGACTACCGCGAACCCCGCCCATACCGCGGCCGCGCCGACCTTTCGAGCCCGTGGCCTCGCCGGTCGAAGAAGCCCCCAAGATCCACGCTAGTTGCCAGGTATGGCTGTCAAACCCGCCGGTGACGGCGTGGTGAAGGGCAGCGAGAAGGACCTGATGCTCGGTGGACAACCGGACGGGACTGTCAGCAACGTGCGCGAGTCCGTCGGTCGCGTGTCGGTTCTGGTGTTGTTCGAGGGCTGATCGCAGCACGCGGCGAACGAGCCTGTCGAGGTTGGATTCGTTCGGCTGGGGGTCGCGTACTGCGAGGATGTTGTGCTTCAAGGCCGGGGGGCCGTTGGCGGCGGCGACGTGAATGGTATTGCACATGCGGCTGCTGGCGTAGTTGAGCTGGGGGGATGGTTCCGGGATCCGCAGTTCGCCTCGCCATGGGGCACCCGCCTCGGCGTCGGCTCGGACCGCCTCGAGTCGGTGGGGCGCAAGGGCGAGCGCGTCTGCGACGCCTTCTGCCCACGAGGTGAGGATGGTGAGATCGTCAACGTTCAGGGCGGGTGTCGATGACGGTGGGGGCGGGGAGTCGCTGGTGGCGAGCCGGTCGAGGCCGCCCTGACCTGGTAGACGCTCATGTTGAACAGTTCGCTGCCGTTGGTGACGGGCCGGCGGCCGTCGACGCTGCGGCGGGTGGCTCCGGGCGGCGCGGTGATGGGCCGGTTCCTCACCGGGGTGGCTACCGGCGTCGGCATCGCGGTGGGGCACCGCCTGCTCGACGTGCTGTTGCTGCGCGGGAAACCGGTGACCAGCGCGGACACCGTGGTCACCGCCCGTGCCGACCGGTGCCGCGCTAGCGTCCATTCCCGTGACGAACCCTCTGCCAGCGGCCGAAGCCCGCACCGCGCTGGAGTTGATCGCCGAGTGTGTCGCCCGGCTGCGGATGACCGACCAGGCCGAAAGCGGCCCACCACCCCGGCGGCCTCGCTGGCCGACCTGCGCCAGAGGGCGAGCAGAGTTGCTTGTGCGTCGGATAGGGCGGTGACCTAGTCGATGACGACGCGGAGGCGTTCAGGGTCGTCTTTGGGTGGCCTGCCAGGCCGGGTGAAGAGTGGGATTGAGTATGTCGGGGGCGTTCCGGAGCAGGTCCAATCAAATGGGTGATGAGTTCGCCGCGGTGGGCTCGGCGCCGGAGGTTAGTTGAGGTTCGCAGGACGTAGCGCAGGGGTCAGCGCGGTTAGCACGGCGAGTTCGGCTTCTGCCCAGTCGGGAATTTGCAGGTCGGCGTTGTGGCGTACCAGCGGCATGTCGCCATGGTGGACACAGAGGACCCGCCGCAAGCAGGTACTGCGGTCACCCATGGCCGCACCACTCAACGCACCCCGCACATCGGCGCCGTCGTCACCATGCTGTTCCGTTGGCTAATGCCAGCGATGCTCGGCGCCAGGCTCCGTGTGCAGGCCAGCGGTGCCTCGCCGCGCGGCCGCCTAGCAAAACGCGATTCGTGTCAGCCTTAGGCGGCGCAGTTCGTGCCACGGCCGAATGTGAGCTGTGGCACGACCGCCGTCTCGTTCACTTGGGTGGGAGCTGGCGAGGCCGGTTCGGCCATTAGGGGATGGTCGGCTGGTCGCCGGGTGCCTGGGTGGTGTTACCACTGGTGGGTGTGATGTGTGCGTCCGGTGTGGACGTTGCGATCTTGGGTTTGCTTAACGGACCCTGAGAGGGTTGTCTTGTTGGTTGCGTGACCGCGGGGTGTCGCACCTGATGTTGTTGGGGTGTCGCCTCGATGGCTCGTACTCGTGCTGGTGTGTTTCGTGCTGTCCGTGGGGGACTGGTGCGGGGTGTGGCGGGGGTCACCACGGCCGCGTTGGTGGCGGGATTGGCGTCGGTGGTGCATGCGCCGCTGGCCGTGGCGGCTGCGCCGTCGTCCGCGCCGACACAGCAGGCTGGGCCGGACGAGGCCGCTGATCTGTCTTCGGCGCGGGTGACGGCGCGGCTGCGCAATCGTCGAATCGAGGCGGTCTCGGAGCGGACGGAGGCGTCGGCGACGTGGGTGAATCCGGACGGCAGCCGCACCACCGAGCTGAATGTGGGTCCGGTGCGGGTGCGCCGCGGGGACGCCTGGGTGCCGGTAGATCTGACGCTGGTCAAGGCCGCCGACGGGACGGTGCGGCCCAAGGCGCACCCGCGGGATCTGGTGCTGGCCGGGCCTGGGGGTTCGGGGTCGACGACGCGGGATCTGGCCGCGGTGTCGACCACAGAGGGCCAGGTCGGTCTGCAGTGGACGGGTTCGTTGCCGGATCCGGTGCTGTCCGGGGACACCGCCACCTATCGTGATGTTCAGCCGGGGATCGATCTCCAGGTCAAGGCGACCCGTACCGGGTTCGAGCAGTTCCTGGTGCTCAAACGCAAGCCGGCCAAGGGCACCAAGTTCACCCTGCCGGTGCGCGCGGCGGGGTTGACCACCCGCACCGACGCCGACGGCAACACCGACCTGATCGGTAAGAACGGCGCGGTGGTGGGCAGTGTGCCGGCCGCTGAGATGTGGGACTCGCGGACCGACCGGGCCAGCGGCGGCCCGGCCCGCAAGGTCAAGGTCGCCCAGCGCACCCAGACCAAGAACAAGGGCAACAACGCCCCGGCCGGCACCCCGGGCGACCAGGTGGACGTCACCCTCGAACCGGAGACGTCGTTCCTGGACGACTCAGCCACCCAATACCCGGTGATCGTCGATCCCGGCGTGACGGTGTGGACGAACTTCGACACCTTCACCCAGTCCGGCACCACGACCGATCAATCAGGATCGCCGGAACTGCGAATCGGTACCTGGAACGGCGGCGCCAACGTCGCCCGCTCGTATCTGCACTTCGACATGAGCGCGTTTCGGGGTACCCGGATCCTGGGTAGCACGTTGTGGCTGTACGCCACGCATTCCTACTCCTGCAACGCGCGGTGGTGGGAGGTGTGGTCCACCCCGCTGGTGGGCACCGGTACCCGGTGGTCCAACCAGCCGGCGCCGTGGAATGTGTGGTCCAGCAACGTCACCACCTCCGGCTACAGCGGCGGCTGCCCGGCGAACTGGGTGTCCACGGACATCCGCACCCTGCAGCAGGCGTGGGCCGATCAGGGCTTCACCAACGCCGGGATGATGCTCAAGGCGCTGAACGAGAGCGACTCCTACGGGTGGAAGAAGTTCTCCTCGGCCGAGGGCGGCGCGGTGCCGCACATCGACGTCACCTACAACACTCCGCCCAATCCGACCACCGGGCTCAACGTCTCCGACCGCGGCGATTCCGGCGGCGTGACCTACACCCGGTCGACCACCCCGCTGCTGACCTTCCGGCCCAGTGACCCGGACGGCGAGGCGGTGCGCGCGTTCGTCTACGTCTACGAGGGCGAGACGATGATCACCCACGCCG
>NZ_DASTBH010000477.1:0-3604 GCF_035712165.1 Actinophytocola sp.
AGGTCAGCAACACCTCGCGCGGGCCGAACATGACCAGCTCCCGGCGAAACAGCATGCCCAGGTTGTCCGGCACGGTCCGAGCCACGTTGATGTTGTGCGTGACGATCAGGATCGTCGCGTCGATCTGCGCGTTGAGGTCGATCAACAGCTGCGACAGGTAGGCCGTGCGCACCGGATCCAGCCCCGAGTCCGGCTCGTCGCACAGGATGATCTCCGGATCCAGCACCAGCGCCCGGGCCAGACCGGCCCGCTTGCGCATGCCGCCGGAGATCTCGGCCGGCAGCTTGTGCTCGGCGCCGATCATCCCGACCATGTCCATCTTCTCCAGCACCACCCGGCGGATCTGGCTCTCCTTCATCCGGGTGTGCTCGCGCAGCGGGAAGGCCACGTTGTCGAAGATGTTCATCGAGCCGAACAGCGCGCCGTCCTGGAACAGCACCCCGAACAGCTTGCGCACCTCGTAGAGCTGATGTTCCGAACAGTGCACGATGTCCACGCCGTTGACCACGCACCGCCCCTGGTCCGGCTTCAGCAGTCCCACCAGGCATTTGAGGAACACCGACTTGCCGGTGCCGGACGGGCCGAGCAGCACGCTGACCTCACCGGCCGGCAACGTGAGCGTCACATCGCGCCAGATCGCCTGGCCGGCGAAGGATTTGCTCAGTCCTTCGACCACCACCTCGACACCCATGCGGCCCTCTCCTGACGCGCTGACAGTGGATTGCGGACGCCGATCAGGGCGGTCCCTGCGAGACGAGCGTGAGGCGGAGGTCGTTGCCCGGTCCGGAAACCAGCCCGGTGATCAGCGGGTCCAGGTCCTCCCGCGTGCCGCAGCCGCTGAACCGGGGGATCTCGAAGATGGTGCTGATCTGGCTGACCGCCCCGGGGACCGGGTGGATGACGCCCTCGAACGGGATCGCCGCGGACACCTCGGTCCGGCAGTGGTCCCCGACGCCGATGTCGATCGTGTCCTGTCTGGTGTCCGACAACTGGATGAACAGGTTGACCACGATGTCGGTCTCGACGTCGTTGGGGTTGAAGTTGAGCAGGCGGGCCGTGCCCCGGGCGACACCGTCCTGCTCGTAGCTGACCGTGCTGGTGGCCGGCACGAACCGGAAGATCACGAAGTAGGCCCCGACCGTGGGATCCAGCGTGGTGGCGACCACCAGGTCCAGCGGCAGGTCCAGCCCACCGGGGTTGATGTAGGCGCAGGCGATCAGCGTGCCGGTGACCGAGGTGTCCGAGCCGACCTTGGCGATCCGGGACACGCCGGTGATCGCGAACTTCGCCGCGACCAGCGGGGTTCCCTGGCACTTGCCGTCCTTGGGCGGCGGCGGCAGTTCCCGCTGTGCCACCGCCCGGGCGCGCGGCACCGGTACGCCTCCCGACCCCCCGGCCGCGGAGGCGGACACGGTCACCGACGCGCCCAACGCGATCACCATTCCGAGCACAGCAAGAATCACGCCGCGAACGGCACGGGAGGACGACACCTTCATAAGAGCGCCGACGTTACCCACCAGTCATGTAGCCGTACAGCACCGTTTGGACACCGTCCCCCCGGCCCCGGGTTCCTTGTCACGAAGCCAAGATTTCGCGGGGTTCTTTTGTCCGGGCGCCACAGGATCTGCTCACCTCCGTACAGTCCCGGCCCAGCAAGGGTTCTCGGCACCGCGGGCCGGGTCGGCCAGGCCACCGGCGCGCCGACCGGCGCCGGGAGCGGACCTTGCTCCGGCCCGGAGTAATTTTCCCGGGGCTTTCATAAGAAAATGAGCACCGTCCGGCATGTGTTCCCCAATGCCAATAACACTGGGGTTCCGTAGCCGCGGCTGACAAGTTTTCGGGCCGCTGTATCGGTTATGTACCGGCGGCCTTGCCCGGACATACCGCCCTGGTTAACTTACTGGTCGGTAGCCATGCTCTGGCCCCCGTTTCACCTGCCGTTTCTAGCGGTTTTAGCACCGTTGATGCGTACGGAAGGATGATTGTGAGTCATCGAAGAATACCCAGGAAGCTCCTCGCGGGGCTCACCGCGGCGAGCACCGCCGGAGCGGTCGCGGTCGGTCTGGTGCTCAGCGCCGGCAGCAGCACCGCCGAACCGCGCGAGCTGACGATGCAGTTCGACTGCACCTTCCCACTGATCGGCGTCCAGCGGGTGACGGTGACGATCAGCGCGGACATCCCGGCCACCATCCCGGTGAACACCCCGAGCGAACCGTTCGTGGTCAACGCCAGGGCCGACGCCGGGGTGAACGCCACCGCCGGTCTGGTGCTGGTCGGGGCCACGACGATCGAGGGCTTCTCCGACGCCGGGTCCCGGGTCACCGCACCCGGCATCGACCTGCCGATCACGGTGCCGGCCCAGATCCCGGTCCAGCCCGTGCCGCCGCAGGGCCAACCGCTCATCCTCAACGCGAGCGGCACCTCCCCGTCGGTGACCTTCCCGCAGGCCGGCACCGCCCGGATCAGCGTGGAGACCCTCGGCCTGCGGGCGCTGCACCCCCGCAACGCCCAGGGCGGCGACACCGGCCTCGGCGTGTTCGACGCCCCGTGCACCACCGTGGCGGGCCAGAACACCACGCTCGCCGAGATCACGATCACGCCGCCGGCCGGTGACACCGAGGCGCCGACCGCGCCCGGCCAGCCGCAGGTCGAGGCCACCACGACGGACAGCGTCTCGCTGAGCTGGCCGGCATCGACCGACAACGTCGGCGTCACCGGCTACGACGTGTTCAACGGCGACACGCTGGCCACGTCCGTCACCGGCACCTCGGCGACGGTCACCGGCCTGACCGCGGACACCGAGTACACGTTCACGGTCAAGGCCAAGGACGCCGCGGGCAACGTCTCGGCGGCCAGCCCGCCGGTCACCGCCCGCACCCAGGCCGGCCAGCCGCCGGTGGACACCACGCCGCCGACCGCCCCGGGCAACGCGCGCTCGACCGGCACCACGCAGAACAGCGTGTCGCTGGCCTGGGACGCCTCGACCGACAACGTCGGGGTGACCGGCTACGACGTGTTCAACGGCAGCACGCTGGCCACCTCCGTCACCGGCACCTCGGCGACGGTGAGCGGCCTGGCCGCGGACACCGAGTACACGTTCACGGTGCAGGCCAAGGACGCGGCCGGCAACGCCTCGCCGGCCAGCAACGCGGTCACCGCCCGCACCCAGGCCGGCGGCGGGGGCGGCGACATCCCGGTCAGCTTCAACCTGACCGGCTCGTCGTTCATCAAGGCGGCCAACGGGACGGTGCAGCTCTCCGGCGGGATCAACGCCCTGTTCAACCTGACCACGGGCACCTTCTCCGCCGACCTGCGGCTGAACCCGACCTCCGGCCGGTTCACCGTCCTCGGCTTCCTGCCGGCCACGGCGGACATCGAGTTCGTGCAGGCGGCGCGCACCACCGGTTCGCTGACCGCCGGCGTGCTCACCGCCAACGCCAAGGAGACGATCAAGCTGCCGCGGGTGAAGATCTTCGGCTTCCCGATCGCGGGCGGACCGAACTGCCAGACCAGGACGCCGGCGGAGATCCCGCTGCGGGGTGCGAACTTCGACCCCATCGCCGGTGGCGCGGTTTCCGGCACGTACACCATTCCGGCGCTGACC
>NZ_DASTBH010000478.1:0-7992 GCF_035712165.1 Actinophytocola sp.
TCCTCCGGCAGTGGGCTGCTGAACCCGACGCCCACCATCGTGGTGTCCAGATGGACGTTCGGATAGCGCTCCACCAGGTCCAGCGCCCCGCTGACGTCGGGCATCCCGGCGTGCGCGAGCACCGCCACCAGCCGCGGGTGACGGTGCAGCACCTCGCCGAACACGTCCAGGCCGGTGAACTCGCCCGGCACCGGACCGTGTCCACAGTGCACCACCACCGGCACCCCGGCCTCGGCGATCAGACCCCAGGCCTTGTCCAGCAGTTCCGAACGCGGGTCGTAGGCGCCCACCTGAACGTGCGCCTTGACGCAGCGGGCCCCGGCGCGCAGCGCGTCGTCAAGGTAGGACGCCACGCCGGGCTCGGGATAGAGGGTCGCGGTCGGCACCGCCCCCGGCGTCGCGGCCGCGAACTCCAGCACCCACTGCGTCAGCCAGGCGGCCATGCCGGGCTTGTGCGGGTAGACCAGCGGGGCGAACGTGGTCACGCCCAACCCGCGCAGGGTCGCCAGCCGCTCGTCGACCGGGAGCCGGTAGCGGATCGGCCACTCGGTGCCGTACTCCAGCGCGGCCCGGTCGAAGAACGCCCACACCTTGCGCTGCACGGACTCCGGCATGAAGTGCACGTGCAGGTCAACCAGGCCGGGCAGGCCCAGCCCGGCGACCCAGGCCGCCACCTCGGCGTCGGTGGCCGGCCCGGTCACCGGTAGCGGCCCTTGGCGGCCCGGCCGGCCGCCCGGGCGATCTCCCGCTGCGCGTCGCGCTTGGCCAGGTCCTGCCGCTTGTCGTAGGACTTCTTGCCCTTGGCCAGGGCCAACTCGACCTTGACCTTGCCGTCCTTGAAGTACATGGACAGCGGCACCAGCGACAGCCCGCTCTCCTTGCTCTTGCCGATCAGCCGCAGGATCTCGCGTTTGTGCAGCAGCAGCTTGCGGGTCCGGCGCGGCGCATGGTTGGTCCACGTGCCCTGCACGTACTCCGGGATGTGCACGTTGCGCAGCCACACCTCGCCGTCGTCCACCGTGGCGAACGCGTCGGTCAGCGACGCCCGGCCCTCCCGCAGGCTCTTCACCTCGGTCCCGACCAGGGCGATCCCGGCCTCGAAGGTGTCCAGGATGGCGTAGTCGTGCCGCGCCTTGCGGTTCGACACGATCACCTTCCGGCCGACTTCACGCACCATGCCGCACAGGTTACGTGCGTACGTACAGCCGCAGCGTCACATATCCGGTGATGGCGGAGATCCCGACCGCGGTGAGCAGCAGCCAGGGCGCCACGAACACGATGTCCAGCGCCTCGACCGAGCCGATCACGCCCCTCGAGACCAGGTCACCGAGCACGCTGTCCAGGAACCAGACCTTGAACCCGACCAGCAGCCCCACCGCCACCAGGGCACCGACCAAGCCGGTGACCACCGCCTCCAGGAGGAACGGCAGCTGGGTATACCAGCGGGTGGCGCCGACCAGCCGCATGATGCCGACCTCCGTGCGTCTGGTGTAGGCCGACACCTGCACCGTGTTGGAGATCAGCAGCAGCGCGGCGACGGCCATCACCAGCGCGATGAAGAACGCCAGGTTGCGCACCTGGTTGAGCAGGGAGAAGAACTCCTCGAGGAACTTGTTCTGGTCGGTGATGCCCTTCACACCCGGCTTGTTGGTGTAGACCTGGGCGATCACCTCGGGCCGGTCCGGCTGCTTGAGCTTGACGTGGAACGAGGCCGGCAGCGACTCGGGCCGGGTCAGCTTGACCAGCTCCGGCTGGGCCCGGAAGACCCGCTTGAACCGCTCGAAGGCGGCGTCGCGGTTCTCGAACGTCACCGACTCCACCGCCGGGTCGCTCTCCAGGGAGCTCCGCAGGTCGGTGCACAGCTCCTGGGCACAGTCCTTGTCGTTGGCGCTGACGTCGTCGACCAGGTTGACGCTGACCTGGAGCACGTCCAGGTAGAGGTCCTGGGTCTTGTCGATCATCCGGACGAACAGCAGGCCACCGCCGAGGGTGGCGAGCGACACTGCGGTGGTCAGGATCATCGCCACGGTCATCGTGACGTTCCGCCGCAGGCCCGTGAGGACCTCACTGAGCACAAAACTGGCACGCATCTACTGGTAAGTCCTATGCCGTAGGGATCGGGGGGAAGGGGCGGTCAGCGGCTGACGCCGTAGACGCCGCGGGCGTCGTCGCGGACGACCCGGCCGAGGTCGAGCTCCACGACCCGGCGCCGCATCGAGTCGACGATCGAGTGGTCGTGCGTGGCCATCAGCACAGTGGTTCCGGTCCGGTTGATCCGCTCCAGCAGCATCATGATGTCCTGGCTGGTGTCCGGGTCGAGGTTTCCGGTCGGCTCGTCGGCCAGCAGCATCAGCGGCCGGTTCACGAACGCCCGGGCGATGGCCACGCGCTGCTGCTCACCGCCGGAGAGCTCGTGCGGCATCCGGGACGCCTTGCCCTCCAGGTTGACCAGTTCCAGCACCTCGGGCACCACCTTGCGGATGGTGTGCCGGGGCTTGCCGATCACCTCGAGGGCGAACGCCACGTTCTCCGCCACGGTCTTGTTGTTGAGCAGGCGGAAGTCCTGGAACACGCAGCCGATGGACTGGCGCAGCCGGGGCACCCGGCGGCGGGCCATCCTGGCCACGTCGAAGTTGGCCACGTAGACGCGGCCGCGGGACGGGGTCTCCTCACGCAGCAGCAGCCGCAGGAAGGTGGACTTTCCCGAGCCGGAGGGGCCGATCAGGAAGACGAACTCCCCCTTGTCGACCTCCACCGTCACGTCCTCCAACGCGGGTCGCGTGGAGGTCTTGTACACCTTGGAGACATGTTCGAGCCGGATCACGAGGCGCGAGTCTACCTGCGCGCGTGTTATCGAGATGTTGCCTACCGGAGAGTTGCGCCAGGACGCTTCCCGGTGTAGCCAAGCGGTCTCACCCGGTAACGGTTGCTAATGGGTGCGGCGCCAGCGGATGCCGGCCTCCAGGAAGCCGTCGATGTCGCCGTCGAGCACGCCGCTCGGGTTGCCGACCTCGTGCTCGGTACGCAGGTCCTTGACCATCTGGTACGGGTGCAGCACGTAGGAGCGCATCTGGTTGCCCCAGCTCGACCCGCCGTCGCCACGCAGCGCGTCCATCTCGGCCCGCTCCTCCTGGCGCTTGCGCTCCAGCAGCCGCGCCTGCAGCACCCGCATGGCCGCCGCCCGGTTCTGGATCTGGGACTTCTCGTTCTGGCAGGAGACCACGATGCCGGAGGGGATGTGCGTGATCCGGACCGCGGAGTCGGTGGTGTTCACGCTCTGACCACCGGGTCCGGAGGAGCGGAACACGTCGATCCGGATGTCCTTCTCCGGGATGTCGATGTGGTCGGTCGCCTCCACGAACGGCAGCACCTCGACGCCGGCGAACGAGGTCTGCCGGCGGCCCTGGTTGTCGAACGGGGAGATCCGCACCAGCCGGTGGGTGCCCTGCTCGACCGACAGGGTGCCGTAGGCATAGGGGGCGGTGACCTTGAACGTGGCCGACCGGATACCGGCCTCCTCCGCATAGGAGGTGTCGTAGACCTCGGTCGGGTAGCCGTGCCGCTCCGCCCAGCGCAGGTACATCCGCAGCAGCATCTCGGCCCAGTCGGCGGCGTCCACTCCGCCGGCCTCGGAGCGGATGGTCACCAGCGCGTCGCGCCCGTCGTAGTCGCCGGACAGCAGCGTGCGCACCTCGAGCGACTCGATCTCCTTGCGCAGCCGGGCCCGCTCCTCGTCCGCCTCGGCCAGGCTGGACGCGTCGGACTCATCCTCCGCCAGCTCGTAGAGCACGCCCAGGTCTTCCAGGCGTTGGCGCAGGTCGGTGACCCGGCGCAGCTCCCCCTGCTTGTGCGAGAGCTGGCTGGTGATCTGCTGGGCCTGCTCGGGGTCGTCCCACAGGTTTGGCCGCGCCGCCTGCTCCTCGAGCTCGGCGATCTGCTTGCGCAGGCCGTCGAGGTCCATGACCGCCTCGACGCTGGCGAGCGTGGCGGAGAGGGCGTTGAGGTCGGCCGCGACGTCCGGGTTCACGTCGTAAAAGGTTACGTGAACCCGGCCGTCTCGGCGTGGTGGACCCGGCGTGGTCCCCTGATCAGGATGTGGGGATCGAGTCGAGCAGCTTCAGGACCGCCCGGGCGCGGGCGGCGCCGAACTCGGCGACCGCCTTGGCATAGGGGTCCTCGGCCGACTTCGCAGCGCTTTTTGCGGCTTCCGCCTCGTCGGCGTAAACCCTTTTCGCGGAATCGACCAATGCCGCTCGTTGTTTTGTGGTCAGCGCGCTCGCGTGCACCAGCCGGAGGATCAGCGGGCTGCGAAGGTGATCGGGACCGGGCTCCCCGCCCAGCCACGTCTTGAACGCCTTCTTGCCGGCCGCGGTGATCACGTACTGCTGGCTCGATCGCGGACCCTGCTTGCCCAGGCGCACCAATCCGGCGCTGGCCAGCGCCGGCAGCTCCCGGTAGACCTGGCTGCGGGTGACGCTGAAGAACGAGCCGAAACGGTCACGGGCGGCGGCGACCAGCTGTCCACCGGTCTGCGGACCCTCGTGGAGTAAGCCCAGAAGGGCCGCGGCGGTTGCATTCAGTTCAGACACGACTCCACCGTGCCACGCTTCCGGCCCGGTGTCCACAGTGGCCGGCAATCTGTCCACTGTGGCTGATCGGTTCCGCCGGGGCTGATCCCCCCGAATGGCCCAACGGCGAGAGCCACCTAGTCGAACAGGACGCCCGGGTTGAGGATCCCGGTGGGATCCAACGACTTCTTCACCGCCCGCAGCGCGGTGCCGAATGGATCCGGGCGCTGACGCTCGTACCAGCGAAGATGGTCCCGGCCGACGGCATGGTGGTGCGTTATCGTCGCGCCCAGACGGAGCAATGTCTCGCTTGCCGTGGCCTTGATCTCGTCCCACAGGGAAACTTCAGCCCCGCGCGAGCCGTTCGCGAGCACCGTGAAATAGGGCGCTACTCCATCCGGGTACACATGGGTCAGCCTGCACGTGACGATGCCCGGTCCGCTGCACAGTCGCTCGATCGCGGCGCCGACCTCGGAACGCACCGCCGCGCACAGTGCCGGGGCACGGTCCCAAGTGCACGCGGTCTCGAACGTCTCGACGATGACCCCTAGGCGGGCCAACGTATCCCTTAGGTAGGGCATCCGAAGGAACGCCGAGCGCCAGGCGCCGACCGCATTCGGCTGGTCGGGGTCGTCCTGTTTGGACACCCGCCGGTATGTACCGCCGTGCTCGGCCGCCAGCCGCAGCGCTCGGTCCATGGCGGAGTCCACCGGATGGTCGGCCGACTCGAAACCCAGCACCAGCAGGCAGGAGCCGTCGGTGACGCCGGCGTTGACCGCCGCCTCGGCCGCGTCCAGCAGCCGGCAGTTGGCCGGGTCGAGTCCGGACTGGGCGATCGCCCGGACCCCGTCCAGCGCCCGGTCGAAGGTGCCGAACCGCACCGCCGCGGCTGCCTTGTGGACCGGTTTGTCCTGCACCCGAAGCCAGGCCTCGGTGATTATGCCGATGGCGCCCTCCGAGCCGAGGAACATCCGGTCCGGCGACGGTCCGGCCCCGGACGCCGGAAGCCGGCGGGACTCGCTGATCCCGACCGGCGTCACCACCCGCAGGGACTCCACGAAGTCGTCGATGTGCGTGTAGCGCATCGCGTAGTGCCCGCCGGCCCGGGTGGCGAGCCAGCCGCCGAGGGTGGAGAACTCGAAGCTCTGCGGAAAATGCCGCAGGGTGAGCGCGTGCCCGGCCAGCTGGCGCTCCAGTACCGGGCCGAGTGCGCCGGCCTGGATCCGGGCCGCGCGGGACACCGGGTCCACCTCGAGAACCTGGTTCAGGCCGGAGAGGTCCACGCAGACCACCGCGTCGTGCCCGGACCCGCGGTACTCCACGCCGCCGACCACCGAACTGCCTCCGCCGTAGGGAATCACGGCCACCCCGGCGGACGCCGCCCAGTCCAGCAGGGCCACCACGTCGGCTTCGGTTCGGGGCCGGGCCACCAGATCAGGCGGGTTGGGCAGGTCGCCGGCCAGCGCCCGTACCACGTCCCGATAGGACTTGCCGTAGGTGTGGCCGGCCCGCTCCTCCGGGTCGGTCGAGCAGATCGCGGCCAGCGCGGGCGGCGCCGCGATCCGCGGCGGGCGCAGGTCCAGGTCGGCGATCTCCGGTACCGGCAACGGATCCCGGGCCCAGCCCGGTGGCAGCCGGGCAAGGACCGCGGCGCGCTCGGCATCGGTGGCCGCGGCGTCCGCCCAGCCCCAGCCCCACCACGATCGCCGGCGCACGGCGTCAGGCTCCGAGCACGTCGACCCAACCGCCGGTGCGCCAGTAGACACCGTGGTCGCGGCTGAGCAGTCCCTCGTCCACCAGGTACCGTCGCACCGTCACATGATCGACCTCGCCGCCCGCGCACCACGCCCGCAGCACCGCGTCGACCTCGCGCTCCGGAATCTGCCGGCCCGGCTCGAAGGACTGCGCGAGGTACTCGAGTACCAGCACCCGGCGCGCCCGCTTGGCGGGCAGCCGGACGAGCCGGCCATCCGGCACGAACGTGCGCAGCAGGGCCGCCCTCCGCCGATCGTCCATCACTCCAGACTAATGCGGCCGGGCGGATGGGTGGGTCGGTTCACCGCCCGGACCTCTACAGTGGACCCCATGACCCGCTACGTCGCATTGTTGCGCGGTATCAATGTCGGCGGCCGGAACAGGGTGCCGATGGCGGCATTGCGGACGACCTGCGAGTCCCTCGGCTGCACCGAGGTGGCCACCTATATTCAGAGCGGAAACGTGGTACTGACCAGCCCGCTGGGCGCCAAAAAGCTGGGCGCCGAGTTGGCGAAGGCCATCGCCGAACAGATCGGCGTCGCCCCCGCTGTGATGATCCGCACGCACGCGCAACTGGCCGCCGTCCTGTCCGGAAATCCTTTTCCGGAGGCGGATCCCGCACACCTGCACGTCGCCTTTCTCGCCCATCCGCCGACCGGCGAACAGGTGAAAGCGCTCGACCGTTTGGAGTATCCGCCCGAGGAGTTGGCCGTGCGCGGCGCCGAGGTCTACTTCCGGCTGCCCAACGGCATCGGCCGGGCGAAGCTTCCGGAGCAGGCCGGACGGCGGCTCAAGATCGAGGCGACCGTCCGGAACTGGCGGACGGTACGCACCATGACCGAAATGTCCGCCGACTGACACTGCCGGTAGTCGGATGAACCTGGAACGGAATTTCCAATTACCAGTCGTAGCTGCATTAGTATGTTTGAGTGATCACTCGCCGCCCTGACGAGCCGCCCCGGGAGTGCGTATGACGGGCCGGGCACCCGGCTTCCGGGAGTTGCTCGGGGTGGCCGAGTTCCGTGCCCTGTGGGCGGCCGAGCTGTTCTCGATCCTCGGCGACCAGCTCGCCCGGGTGGCGCTCGCCCTGCTCGTGTTTCAGCAGACCTCCTCGGCGGCGCTGGCCGCCCTCACCTATGCGCTGACCTTCGCCCCCACTGTCATCGGCGGCGCGCTGCTGTCCGGCCTCGCCGACCGCGTCCCGCGCCGCCGGGTGCTGGTCGCCACCGACCTGCTGCGGGCCGGCCTGGCCGGGCTGATGGCCATTCCCAGCATGCCGCTGGCGGCGATGTGGGCGCTGGTCGCCGTGCTGGCGATGGCCGCGGGTCCGTTCAAGGCGGCCCAGCAGGCACTGCTGCCGCAGGTCCTCGGCGGCGAGCGCTACATCGCCGGACTGTCCCTGCGCCAGGTCACCACCCAGGGCGCCCAACTGCTCGGCTACGCCTCGGGCGGGTTCCTTCTGGTGGTGCTGGAACCGCATGTCGCGCTGGCGGCGAACGCCGCCACGTTCCTGATCAGCGCGGCACTGGTGCTCGCCGGGGTCCGGCACCGGCCGGCGCCGACGGCTCCCCCGCGCCCGGACTCGGCCGGCCGGCGGGTCCGCGGCCGGGCCGACCCGCGGTTGGCGCCCCTGGTGGTGCTGGTCTGCCTGGTCGGGCTGTTCGTGGTG
>NZ_DASTBH010000479.1:0-10309 GCF_035712165.1 Actinophytocola sp.
GGTTCCCCGGCCACCTGCCGGGCCAAGCCGGGAACCGCCGAGTGCACCGGAACCGGGGTCATGCCGTGCGTTCCGGTCATCGGGAGTTCGTCCGGCGCGAGGCGCACGTGCCAGCCGACGGCCAGCACCGTGCGGCACCGCTCGGCATCGACCTGCATGCCGGCGCCGTACACCGGGCGGCATCCGACGGCGCCGGCCAGGTACCCGCAGAGCGGCTCGACCGGGTTGGTGACCACCAGGACCGGGCGCTCCTTCCAGTGCCTGGTCTCGACGTGCCGCTCCAGCAGGGCGAGGTTGCGCCGCGCCACCGCGGCCCGGCCCGCCTCGATCCGGCCGCCGGCCAGGTAGGGCCGCAGCACCTCGGCCTCGTTGTCGGCCACGCACACCAGCACCGGAGCCGCCGTGCCGGCCAGCACCTCGAGGCCGGCGGCCGTCACGTTGGGCGGCAGCGGCGGCGGACGGTCCGGGTCGCGAACCACGGCGACCAGTTCGCGCCGGGGATGGCGGTCCGCGATGCGGTCCAGCACCGGCCTGCCCAACGAGCCGAGGCCCCAGACCACGAGATCAGTCACCGCGCGAGTCTTCCGGACACGCCGCGTGGCCACAAGGGGTGGATCATTGACCTCCAGTTAACTAGAGCTTCTATGGTCGGCGGTATGCACGCGATCCGGCAGTACGAGTTCGGCCCGCCCGAGAACCTGCGCTACGAGCAGGTGGACGACCCGCGACCCGGTCCCGGCCAGGTGCGCATCGCCGTCGCCGCCGCCGGGATCCACCTGCTCGACACCACGATCCGGGCCGGCCAGGCCGGCGGCCCGTTCCCGCTCCCCACGCTGCCCATGACACCGGGCCGCGAGGTGGCCGGGGTGGTCGACGCGGTCGGCGCCGGTGTGCCCGACAGTTGGCTGGACACCCGGGTGGTGGCGCACCTCGGGCAGCCGAGCGGGGGCTACGCCGAGCGGGCGCTGGCACCCGCCGAGGCACTGCATGCGTTGCCGGACAACGTGTCCGACGACGTGGCGGTCGCCATGATCGGCACCGGCCGGACCACGATGGGCATCCTGGAGACGGCCGGGCTCACCGCCGACGACGTCGTGCTGGTCACCGCGGCGGCCGGCGGCATCGGCAACCTGCTGATCCAGCACGTGCGGGCGATCGGCGCCACCGCGGTCGGACTGGCCGGCGGTGAGTCCAAAGTGGACCAGGTGCGCCGGCTCGGCGCCCAGGTCGCCGTGGACTACGGCCGGCCGGGTTGGGCGGAGCAGGTGCGGGCCGGGCTCGACGGCCGTGCGGTCACGGTCGCGCTGGACGGCGTCGGCGGCGAGTTGGGCCGCGGCGCGCTCGAACTGGTCGGGTCCGGCGGCCGGCTGCTGATCTTCGGCTGGTCGTCCGGCGAGCCGATGCGGTTCACCGCAACGGATCTGGTCGGTCGCGGGCTGACCGTCGGGGTGGCGGTCGGCCCGAGGTTGCTGCAACGACCGGGCGGCCTGCGTGAGCTGGAGACCCGGGCCCTCGACGCCGCCGCGAGCGGAGCGCTGGTTCCGCTGGTCGGACCCCCGTTCCCGCTGGCGCGGGCGGCCGACGCGCACCGCGCCCTGCAGTCCCGCGCCACGATGGGCAAGACCGTGC
The DNA here is from genome assembly GCF_035712165.1 of Actinophytocola sp. Classification (GTDB taxonomy): domain Bacteria; phylum Actinomycetota; class Actinomycetes; order Mycobacteriales; family Pseudonocardiaceae; genus DASYTH01. The sequence goes on from NZ_DASTBH010000479.1 coordinate 1,630, forward strand.
TCAAGCCCTGATCGAGGTTTGTTGACGCATCGACGGGTTGCCAAGACGCTGGCCCAATGACTACTCAGGACGCCGTCAACCCGCAGTACGCGACGCTGACCGACGCCTCGGTCGAGATCCTCGGCGGCAACATGCACGTCGGCTACTGGCACGACGCCGGGGACGACGCGCCCATGGAGGTGGCCACCCTGCGGCTGACCGACATGGTGATCGACAAGGTCGATCCGGCGCCGGGGCAGCGTCTGCTGGACGTCGGCTGCGGCAACGCCGCGCCCGCGGTGCGGTTCGTGCGCACCAGGGACGTCGAGGTGGTCAGCATCGACATCGGCGCCTACCAGCTACAACTGGCCAAGGACCGGGTGCGGGCCGAGCGGCTCGACGACCGGATCACGGTGCAGTTCGCCGACGTCAACGACATGCCGTTCGAGGCCGAGTCGTTCGACCACGCCTGGTCCAGCGAATGCCTGATCCACGTGCCGGACTGGACCGAGGCGCTGCGCAACATCGCCCGGGTGCTGCGCCCCGGCGGCCGGCTGGTGGTCACCGACTGCGTCGAGCGGGCTCCGGTCGACGCCGCGACCCGCGACTTCCTGGACGGCTACTACGCCAGCGTGCACTGCCTGTACAACAAGCTCGACGAGATCCCGGCCAAGGTGGCGGCCGCCGGCCTCGAACTGGTCGACCTGATCGAGGTCGGCGACCACATCCTGCGCCGCACCATGCGCGCGGTGGACGACGGTTTCCGGGCCAGGGCCAGGGAGATCGAGGCCAAGAGCGGGATGCCGGCCGACATCACCGAGAAGATCGGCGTGGACGCGGTCCGGTTCAGCGAACTGCCCGAGGCCGGCTACGCCATCGTGGTCGCTCGGAAACCGGCCTGATCCTCGAGGATCTTCAGGCCGCAGGGGCCGATCGCCAGCATCTCGGCGTGGAACCGGCGCAGGTCGAAGTGCTTGCCCCGCACCCGTTCCGCGCGCTGCCGGGCGGCCCGCCAGACCCGCTCGCCGCACGCGTAGGTCAGCGCCTGCCCGGGCCAGGCCGCGGTGCGCAGCACGGTGAAGTACAGCATCGCCTCGGGAATCGTGGTGTGCTCGCGGAGCAGTTCCAGCACCCGCTCATCCGTCCACCCCAGACAGTGCAGGCCGATGTCGGCCAGTGCCACGGCGGCGTTGGCCCGCAGTCCCATCAGGTAGCCGAAAAGTTGCGCGGGCTCGGCCAGAGCGCCCAGTTCCGCCATCAGGCCCTCGGCGTAGACCGCCCAGCCCTCGGCATGCCCGAACACGGTGGTGTGCCGCTGCCACAGCGGCAACCGCTCGTCCAGCAGGGCCGCGCCGACCTGCAGGTGATGTCCGGGCACCCCCTCGTGATGGATCATCGTGAGCTCCCGCCAGACCGGGGTCGAGTCCTGCCCGGCCGGCACCGGCCAGTGCACCCGGCCCGGCCGGGTCCCGGTGGCGGCCGGCGGCAGGTACCGCACCGGGCCGGCCTCGGGCTGCTCCGCAACCACCGCCTCGACGCGCCGCAACGGTTCCGGCACCTCCAGCACGGTCCCGTGCACCAGGTCGAACGAGGCCTCCAGCTGTTTCTGCGCCCACTGCTGGAGTTCGTCGACGCGGACGTGCCAGCGAGGGTCGGCGTCGAGCAGGTCGGCCACCTCGCGAACGGTCCGACCCCGGGCGATGCCGGCGGCCACGATCCGAGTCCGTTCCGTCAGTTCGGCCAGCCGGTCGGTCAGCCAGGCCCGGGTCTCGGCCAGGTCGACATCCAGGCCGAGGGCGTGCCGCGCGGCCACGGCGTACCGCTCGGGGCCGATGCCGTCCGGGCCGTGCGCGGTGGGCAGCACGTCGCGTTCGAGGCCGTCGGCGAACCCGGCGAAGGCCGGCTCACCCTGAGCCCAGAACCGGACCGCGCCGAGCATCATCTCGGCCTGGCGGCGGGAAACCGGGCCGGTCTCGCGCAGGGTGCGCAGATATCCGGCGAGCGCGTCGGGCAATGCGGCGAGCCGGGCGCGCCGGTCGTCGGGATCGGTGGTCTGCTCCAGTGCGGTGCGGATCAGCACCGGTGGACTGACCACGATGTTGAGCGAGGCTGCCAGGCCACTGTCCAGATAGGCCAGTTCCGCGGCCAGCCGCTCGCGCAGCACCGGGGCGTCGTTCAGCCGGGTCAGCGTGCCGCGCAACAGGTCCACCCGCGCCGCCCAGCCGTCCGGGCTGTAGTCCGGCAGCGCGGCGTCGAAACCGGCCCGCCCGCACAGCGTGGCGTACACCGGATCGAGCCGGCAGTATTCGTCGAAGTATTGGTCTGCCAGATCGGCGAACATGGCGCTAATACTATCGAAACGGGATCGAGGATCGCTGAAGCTCGCAACTCACTCAAGCCGGGTTGACGACGGACAAATCGGGACATACGGTCAGATCTTGAGCTGATCGGGGGTATCACGATGCGCGACCTCAGGGACTCCTCGGAAATTGCTCAAGAACCGGACCGGTTAAGACAAAGAATTGCTCAGGACGGTTACGTCTTCTTTCGCGGGCTGCTCGATCCGGAGCCCATCCGGGTGCTGGCCGGCGACCTGCTTTCCGCGCTGCAGCGGGAAGGCTGGCTGCGCGACGGGGTACTGACCGGCCCGGCCCGGGACTTCAAGAACGCCAACTTCTACGGCGGATACACCGCGCTGCAACGGCTGGAGTACTTCCACGCGCTGCCGCACGAGCCGGCGCTGACGCAGATCATGCGCAACCTGCTCGGTCCGGACGTGTTCCTGCACCCGCGCAAGACCGGCCGGATCGTCTGGCCGACCCGGCTGGGCACCACCCCGGGGATCTACCCGCACCAGGACTTCGTGGTCGAGGGCGTGCCGGACATGTTCACCTCGTGGATCCCGTTCCTGGACTGCCCGCGCGAACTCGGTGGCCTGGCCATCCTGGTCGGCTCGCAGAACCAGGGTGTCGTGCCGCGCTTCGACCAGGTCGACCGGTCCGACGACGCCTGGGCCAGCACCGACTACAAGGTCGGCGACGTGCTGATCTTCCACTGCCTCACCGCGCACGCGGCGCTCGCCAACGGCACCGACGGGTTGCGGCTCTCCGGTGACTACCGCTGGCAGTCCGCCGCCGACCCGGTGCCGGCCGACTCGCTGCTGCCGCACCTGCACGGCGCGGTGCCCGGCTGGGACGAGTTGACGCGGGGCTGGAGCGACACCCGGTGGGTGCGCGCCCCGGACGGCCTGCAGGTGGTCGACCGGGTCGGCGGGGAGTCCCCCGTCGTGCCCGGCTCCCGGTACGTGACGGTGCCGCCGCAGTCGTCCCGGGACGGCGAGCACACCGTGCTGGCCGGGCTGTTCAACAATCTTCGCGACGCTTTCCGGCCGGCCAAGGCACACGGGAAAAGCGCGGTCATCCATTACCGGATAACGTCCGGTTCCGGGCCGCACAATTGGCAGCTCGCCATCGCCGACGGAATATGTCAGGTCATGCCGAATGGCGATCGGACGCCGGACGTCACCATTAGCGCGGAATTTCGCGACTATGTGCGGATCATGGGCGGAAAGCTCGATCCCGGCCAGGCTTTCGCCACCGGGAGCCTGCGGGTCGACGGCGATGTGCCGATCGCGCTCGAACAGCTGCAGTGGTTCCGGGACTGAGGGACGCGATGACCACGTTTGTCGACCTGATCAGGCGGCGGGCCACCGAGGACCCCGGCGGCACGGCGTACACGTTCACCGCGGGCGGGCAGGCGGAGCGACTCGGCTACGGCGAGCTCGAACACGCGGCGCGCTCGGTGGCGGTCGGCCTGCGGGAGATCGCCGCACCGGGCGACCGGGTGCTGGTCATGTGCTCGCCGGGGCTGCGGTTCGTGGTCGCCTTCGCCGCCGCGCTGTATGCCGGGGTGATCGCGGTTCCGGTGTACCCGCCGACCAACCCCCGCAGCCTCACCCGGCTGGCCGGCATCGCCCAGGACGCCAAGCCGGTCGCGCTGGTGGCCGACGCGCCGGTGCTGGCCCTGCTCGCCACGCTCGACGACGGACAGCTGGGTGACCTCCCGCTGTTGGCCGTCGAGGACTTCCCGGCCACCGGCGCCGACCTGCCCGGCCTGCCGCGACCCGACGACGTGGCGTTCCTGCAGTACACCTCCGGATCGACCGGCGATCCCAAGGGAGTCGTCGTCACCCACGGGAACCTGGTGCACAACTCCGAGGTGATCCGCGACCGGATGGCGCTGTCCCGGGACTCGGTGTGCGTGAGCTGGCTGCCGCCCTACCACGACATGGGTCTCGTCGGCGGCATCCTGCAGCCCCTGCACACCGGTTTCCACGGCGTGCTGCTGACCCCGCTGGAGTTCCTGCAGCGGCCGCTGTGCTGGCTGGAGGCGGTCTCGGCCTATGGCGGCACGGTGAGCGGCGGTCCGGACTTCGCGTTCGACCTCTGTGTCCAACGCTACGACCCGGAAACCGGACCGGAGCTGGATCTGCGTTCCTGGGCGGTGGCGTTCTCCGGTTCCGAGCCGATCAAAAGCCGCACCCTGCAACGGTTCGCCGAGCACTTCGCGTCCTGTGGGTTGCGGCGCACGGCGCTGTACCCGTGCTACGGCCTGGCCGAGGCCACGCTGTTCGTCTCCGGCGGGCCGGTCGGCCGGGAACCGGTGATCCTGCGTGCCCGGACCGAGGCGCTGGCACGCGGAGTGGTCGAACCGGCCCCGGACGGCGACCTCGCCCTGGTCGGCTGCGGCGGGCCGCACCCGGAACTGCCGGTGTGCGTCGCCGATCCGCAGACCCTGGACCCGTTGCCGGACGGGCAGGTCGGCGAGATCCTCGTTGCCGGACCCAGCGTGGCGCAGGGCTACTGGAACCGCACCGACGACCACCTGTTCCACGCGGAGGTCTCCGGCGCCGCCCACCTGCGCACCGGCGATCTCGGCTTCCTGCTGGACGGCGAACTGTTCGTCACCGGGCGCAACAAGGACGTCCTGATCATCCGGGGCCGCAACCACTACCCGCAGGACATCGAGGACACCGTGGAGCGCGGCCATCCGCTGGTGCGCACGCGCGGCGTCGCCGCGTTCACCGTCGACGACCGGCTGGTGGTCGCGGTGGAGATCGCCGACCCGGCGGCGGCCGGGGAGGTGGTGGCCGCGGTGCGGGCCGCCGTGGCCGAGGAGCACGGGCTGGCCGCCCAGGTGGTCCCGGTCGCGCCGCGCGGCGTTCCCAAGGCGTCCAACGGAAAGCTCCAGCGCGGCCGGTGCCGGGCGCTGTACCTGGACGGCGAGCTGCCGCCGGTGCTGCCATGACCGACGACGTCCTGGCGGAACTGCGCGCGGTGGCCGCGGATCTGCTCGGCACCGAGGCGGACCGGGTGGACCCGAGCCGGTCGCTGATCAGCCTCGGCTTCGACTCGCTGATGGCGATCACCCTGCAGCACCGGGTCCAGGCCGCACTCGGGGTGACCATCTCGGTGGCGGACCTGCTGGCCGGGTTCAGCATCGAGCGGATCGCCGCGACCCTGGCGCCGCCGGAGCGGAGCGCCCCGACGGTCCGGCCCCGGCCCGAACGGCTGCCGCTTTCCCACGCCCAGCAACGGTTGTGGTTCCTGGACGCGCTGGAACCGGGCACCGGCGCCTACACGGTGGCCGGCGCGGTGCGGCTCACCGGCGTGCTCGACCTCGCCCGGCTGGCCGCCTGCCTGTCCCGGGTGGTCGCCCGGCACCAGGCGCTGCGCACCGTGTTCCCGCTCGACGGCGACACGCCGTACCAGAAGATCCTGCCCCCGCAACGGGTTCGGCTGCCGATGACCGACCTGTCCGGGCTCGCTCCGGCCCGCGCCGAGGGTCAGGCCGCGGTCGTGGCGCGGCAGTTGGCGCAGCGCCCGTTCGACCTCGCCACCGGACCGGTACTGCGCGCCCACCTGGTCCGGCTCTCCCCCACCGTGCACGACCTCGTCGTCGCGGTGCACCACATCGCCTGCGACGGCGCCTCGATGAACGTCATGCTGGACGAGCTGACCACGCTCTACCGCGGCGACGAACCGCCCCGGCTTTCGGTGCAGTACGCGGACTACACGCTCTGGCAACGGGACTGGCTGGCCGGGCCGCGGCGCGAGCGGCAGCTGGCGTACTGGCAATCGGCACTTGCCGGGGCGCCGCCCGAGCTGCGGCTGGCCACCGATCGCCCGCGCCGGGGCGGTGCGGCCGGACCCGGTGGCGCGGTCCGGCATTCGCTGCCGGCCGGCCTGTCCGCCCGCCTGCACGCGCTCAGCGGGTCGGCCGGCACCACCCTGTTCATGACGATGGCCGCGGCGTTCAGCGCGTTGCTCGGCCGGCTGGCCGGACAGCCGGACGTGGCGATCGGCACGCCGGTGGCCAACCGGGCCGACCCGGTGCTGGAGCCGCTGATCGGCTTCTTCGTCAACACCCTGGCGCTGCGCACCGACCTGTCCGGCGACCCCAGCTTCGCCGCCCTGCTGGCCCGCACCCGGGAAACCACCCTGGCCGCATACGAACACCAGGACCTGCCATTCGAACAACTGGTGGAGGCGCTCGGGTTGCACCGCGAACCAGGGCGAAACCCGTTGTTCTCGGCCATGTTCACCCTGCGGCCCGGGCCGCTGCGCGGTTACGACCTGCCGGACGGCGCCGCCGGCCGGCTGCGCGCGGCGCCGCGTGAGCTGGACCCGGCGGCGGCCAAGTTCGACCTCACGCTGATCGTCGAGGTGGACGGCGGCGTGCTGCACACCCGCTGGGAATACCGCCGGGACCTGTTCGACGAGGGCACCGTCGCCCGGTTCGCCGAGCACTACCGGACGCTGCTGACCGGGGTGGTCGCCGAACCGGACCGTCCACTGAGCACGGTCGCACTGGTCACCGGAGAGACCCGGCAGCGGATGCTGCACCGCTGGAATGCCAGCGCCACCATGGCGGCAGGACCCGCCAACACACGCAGCCCACATGACGACGCCGCAGCGGTGGCCCGGGTGACAGTGGACACGCCGCTGGCGCCAGAGTCGATCCGGCGCCGGGCCGCCGCCGCGCCGGACGACGTCGCGCTGGTCACCGACCGGGAGACGGTGACCTACGGCGAGCTCGACGCCCGGGCCGGCGCGCTGGCCGCGATGCTGCGCAGCCGGGGGGTCGGGCCGGACACCCTGGTCGGCCTGTCCGCGCAGCGTGGTCTGGAGCTCGTGGTGGGCCTGCTGGCGATCCTGCGGGCCGGCGGCGCCTACCTGCCGCTGGATCCCACCTACCCGAGCGCACGCCTCGCGGCGATCCTCGCCGACGCGGCGCCGCCGGTCATCCTCACCCAGCGGCACCTGCTCACCCAACTCCCCGAGCACACGGCGGAGATGATCCCGCTGGACGAGCCGCTTCCCCCGGCGGCCCCGGGCGAGCCGGCCGGCCTACGGCCGGGCCACCTGGCCTACGTGCTGTACACGTCCGGCTCGACCGGCACGCCGAAGGGCGTCGCCGTCACGCACGCCAACCTGCGCGGCTTCCTCACCGCGATGACGGCGCTGTTCGGCAGGCGGCCGCAGACCTGGCTCGCGCTGACCAGCACCGCGTTCGACATCTCCGTGCTGGAGCTGGTCTGGACGCTGGCCGCGGGGCACCGGGTGGTGCTGCTGGACGAGGAGAACGCCGACGTGGCCGGCACGATCGCCCGGCACGGGGTGACGCACCTGCAGACCACTCCGTCGTTCGCCGCCCGGTTGCTCGCCGCCGGCGCCGCCGATCTGTCCCCATTGGACACGCTGCTGCTCGGCGGCGAGACCTTCCCGGCCGAGCTGGTCGAGCGGCTTCGGGCGCTGCACTCGACGAAGGTGGTCAACGGCTACGGGCCGACCGAGGCCACCGTGTACGCGACCATGCATCCGGTGGGGCCGACCGAGCGGGACATCCCGATCGGCCGCCCCGTTCCCGGCGCCCGGGTGTACATCCTGGACCGGCACCTGGAACCCGTGCCGGTCGGCGTGACCGGCGAGCTGTACCTGGCCGGGCACGGCATCGCCCGCGGCTACCTGGGCCGGCCTGCGCTGACCGCGCAGCGGTTCCTGCCCGACCCGCACGGCGCGCCCGGCAGCCGGATGTACCGCACCGGGGACCTGGCCCGGTACCGCGCCGACGGCACCATCGACTTCCTCGGCCGCACCGACCACCAGGTCAAGATCGGCGGCTACCGGATCGAGCTGGGTGAGATCGACGCCGTGCTCGGCCGGCATCCGGCCGTGCGCGCGGCGGTGACCGTGGCCACCGACGGCGCGCTGGTGTCCTATGTGGTCGCCCAGCCTGCCGTGCTGCCCCTGCTGCGCACGCATCTTCGCGCGCAGCTGCCGTCGTGGATGCACCCCGCCCAGCTCGTCACCCTGGCCGAGTTGCCGCTCACTGCGAACGGCAAGGTCGACCGCGCCCGGCTGCCCGCGCCGCCGCGGGCCGGCAAGGCCGCCTCCGTCCCGCCGCAGACGCCGGCCCAGCGCCGGATCGCGGACATCTGGCAGGCCGTGCTCGGCCGTTCCGGAATCGGTGCGCACGACAACTTCTTCGACCTGGGCGGGCATTCGCTGCTGGCCACCCAGGCGGTCAGCCACATCCGCCGGGCGTTCGGCGTCGACCTGCCGCTGCGGGCCATCTTCGAGCACCCGACGGTCGCCGGCCTGGCCGAGCTGACCGGGGCCGGTACGACCGGCGCCGGCCC
>NZ_DASTBH010000480.1:0-23557 GCF_035712165.1 Actinophytocola sp.
TGGCACGCCGGGGTCAGAACCGCGGTGGGCGCTTCTCCAGAAAGGCCCGCACGCCTTCGGCGTAGTCGTTGCTGGCGACGGACAGGGCGTACAGCACGTGCACGGCTTCGTCGTCCTCGGTCTGACCGGCGACGATCCGGCTCACGATCGTCTTGGCGCCCCGGACGCTGATCTGGGCTCGCTCGGCGATGGTGCGGGCCAGGTGCCGCGCCCGGTCCGGCAGTTCCGCGGCCGGGTGCAGTTCGTTGACCAGACCGATCCGCAGGGCCGTCGCCGCGTCGATGAGGTCGCCGCTGAACAGGATCTGCTTGGCCCAGGCCGGGCCGACCGCGTCGACGAGTTGTTTCGTGGAGGTCAGGTGGTAGACGATGCCGAGCTTGGCCGGGGTGATCCCGAAGCTGGCGTCGTCGGCCGCGATCCGCAGGTCGCAGGCCAGCGCGAGCTCGCAGCCGCCGCCGATGCAGTTGCCGGTGATCGCGGCGATCGTCGGCTTGGGGCACGTGGCGATGGCCCGCTCGGCCGCGTGCACCGCCGCGCTGTACCGGGCCGCGCCCTCGGCGTCCGCCCGCAAGGTGGCGAACTCCCCGATGTCCGCCCCGGCCGAGAAGTGGTCGCCGCCCCGGATCAGCAGCACCCGGACCGCGTCGTCGGCTTCGACCTTGCTCAGCAGTCCGGGCACCGCCGACCACATCTCGTAGCTCATGGCGTTGCGCTTGGCCGGCCGGTCGATGGTCAGGGTCGCCAGCGCCCCGTCCACCGCCAGCCGCAGATACTCCGTCACCCGGCAACGGTAACGGCCGGTCAGGGCGAGGTGCGGCCGAGGGCGACGACGCCGGGACGGGGGACGACTTCCTTTCCCCGCACGAAAGGTGCGGGCAATAAAAATGGTGTTCCGCGTGGCGGTACGCGCGCTTGTCCGCCCGGTCCGAACGGCGAAACCTGGGTGGTTCCGATCGTGGAAGGACGTGATCTCATGCGTAGGACACGAATATTTCTTGGCGTGCTGCTGGCGGCGTTGACCATGTTGGCCGTGCCGGGTGCCGCCCAGGCGGATCCGACCATCGACATCGTCTGTGTCGGGCAGGAGGACGCCACCTTCGATCCCGGGCTGCGACTGTTCGAACAGGACGTCGACATCGCCAGCCACATCGACTACGAGTGCATCGACGACACCATCGACTCGGGCACCACCGACTCGGGCGGCGACGACATCCCGCTGTCCTGCCTGTCCATTCTGTTCTCCAGCTCCGGCGTGTGGGAGATCGTTTGGGACACCACCGCAACCAGCACCTTCGAGTTCGACTACACCGTCAGCCAGAGCGGCGGGCAGACCATCATGACCGCGATCGGCGCCATCACCGCCGGCGAGTTCACCGGCTCGGACGCGGTCATGACGCTGACCGGCGGCTCCTTCAGCACCCAGACCTGCCTGTTCGCCCCCGGCGTCACCGACAACACCAGCGCCGTCACGCTGACCATCAGCCACTGAGCGTCCGGGCTGGTTGAATTCCCCCTGTCCAAGGAGGTCATCTGATCGACTTCGAGAATGCCCACCCCTATGCCATCCCGATGCGCACCCGGTTCCGGGGTATCACCGTGCGCGAAGGCGTGTTGATCCCCGGACCGGCCGGGTGGGGCGAGTTCTGCCCGTTCGCCGACTACGACGACCGCGAGTGCGCCGCGTGGCTCGCCACCGCCATCGAACAGTGCACCGGAGGCTGGCCGGAGCCGGTCCGGGACCGCATCCCGGTCAACTGCATCGTGCCGGTGGTCGGGCCGGAGCGGGCGTACGAGATCACCGCCGGTTCGGGCTGCGGCACGGCCAAGGTGAAGGTCGCCGACCACGCGGACTCGCTCAACGAGGATCTTGCCCGGGTCGAGGCGGTGCGGGACGCGCTGGGACCGGGCGGGGCGGTGCGGGTCGACGCCAACGGCGTCTGGGACGTGGACACGGCGGTCACGCACATCCGCGAGCTGGACCGGGCGGCCGGCGGCCTGGAGTACGTCGAGCAACCCTGCCGCACCATCGAGGAGTTGGCGGCCGTGCGGCGCCGGGTCGACGTGCGCGTCGCCGCCGACGAGTCGATCCGGCGGGCGGAGGACCCGCTGCGGGTCGCGGTCGCGGGCGCGGCCGACGTCGCGGTCCTCAAGTGCACGCCGCTGGGCGGGGTGCGCCGGTCGCTGCAGGTCGCCGAAGCCGCCGGGCTGCCGTGTGTGGTCTCCTCCGCGTTGGAAACCAGCGTCGGGCTCGCCGCGCAGGTCGCGCTCGCGGCGGCGCTGCCCGAGCTCGAGTTCGCGTGTGGCCTGGGCACGTTGTCGCTGCTGACCGGCGACGTCGTGCCGACGGCGGCGGCGCTGCGTCCGGTGGACGGCTACCTGCCGGTCCGCCGCACACCGCCGGCGCCCGATCCGGACCTGCTCGACACCTACGCGCTGACCGACCCCGGGCGCGCCGCGTGGTGGCGGGACCGGCTCGCCCGGGTCAGCGCCGGCTAACGGTCCAACAGGGCGCGCAGAGCGGCCAGGTCGTCGTCGAGGTGGGTCTGGGCGAGCGTGAGGTCCTGGCAGAACTTGATGTAGTCGGCGACGCAGCGGTCGGCCTCGGCGCGCACGGAGGCGCGCAGGTCGGTCTCGCGCTGCCGGGCCTCGGCCTTCTCGGTCCGCTCGCGGTGCAGTTGGTAGCCGGCGACGCCCAGCGCGGCCAGGGCGGGCACCAGCGCGACCCAGCCGATGGCGAGGATGAACAGCAGGAACGCCACGGCGGCGCCGAGCGCGCCGTAGGCGACGCGCCTGCGGTGGGTGCCGTGCGGGTCCAGCCGGCGACGGATGGCCCGTTCCAGGGACGCCTCGTCCGGGCCGCTCTGGCTGACCAGTACCGGGTAGCCCGCCACCCGGGCCTCCACCTGCTCGGGCGGTGCCGTCCGGGCCTGCTCCGCCAGCCCTTCGGCCGCGGCCAGGATGTGCGTTGCCGACATCCGGATGCCCAGCGCCCGCCGGCCCGGGTGGGTCTCGTCGACGACGTCCGCGCGCAGCAGCGCGACCAGCGGCTCGACCGGAGTCTCCCAGCCGTCCGGCGCGGTGGCCTTGGCCGTCGCCCCGTTCGACTCGATCACCTTGCGCAGCTCCCGTTCCCGGGTCAGCAACGGCAGTTCCAGCGGGCTGCCCTCGTCGACCAGCAACTGCAGGGCGTGCCGGGCGGTGGAGTCGACCTCGCCGGCCGGCTTGTCGCCCTGTTCGAGGCCGGCGGCCACCCAGTGCCGCAGCACGGTCAGCCGCTCGGCGCCGTCCAACGCCGTGATCAGACCGGTGGCCTGGCCGAGCGCACGCGGCACGGCGACCGGCGGATCGGGTCGGACGGCCGAGCGCCAGGCGGTGACCGACGCGGCGCGTTCCTTGTCGTCCAGGGTGTCCAGGCGCGCCCGGCCCAACAGCAGCACGTGCTCCCGGGCGCCGGCGTCGAGCAGCCCGTCGGCGGCGAGCAGCCACACGGCGCGCTGGTACAGCAGCGGGGTGGTGTCGAGCTCGGGCAACGCGTCGGCGACCATCGCCGGGGTGACCGTCTCCGGCCGGCCGAGCAACGCGGCGCCCAGCACGTGAAACAGTGCGGCCCGGTGTGGGTCGCGGGAGCGCGCCAGCGCCAGGGCCGGCTCGGGCGCGGCGGCGCCGTCGGTCAGGGCGTGCAGCGCGGACAGGGCCGGCGCCAGCCAGTAACCGTCCACATCGGACAACTCGCCGGGTAGCGGGTGCTCACCGAACAGCTGCCGGGCCCGGTGCCGCACCCGGGCGTGCGCGTCGAACAGCGTCAGCGTCATGCGCAGGTCGCTCAGCTCGACGAACGCGTCGAAGGCGGACGCGAGCCGGCTGAGCCGCTGCTCGAGTGATCCGCTGACCTTCGACAGCTCCGACTGCAACCGGCTCGTCGACGAACGGGCCGCGTACTGCAGGCCGGTCAGCTGGTTCTGTAACTCGCTGATGTCGCGATCCTGCTGCTTGTCCCAGCCGTACTGGCTCCAGTACATCGTCCACCCCAATCCATGCGGCCCTCACACCGCTGAGACGCGCGCCGGACCATTCTGGCCCCATGAGATTCCGGCCGGTCATCCTGCTCGCGGTGCTCGCCGCCGTCACCTCCTGCTCCGGCGGCACCGGAGTCGGCGAGGTGCCGGCCCCGACGTCCGGCGGAGCACCGTCCACACCGTCCAGCACGGTGGGCACGCCCGGGTTCAAGGTGGAGACCGTGGCCGGCGGCCTGTCGCACGGGTGGGACATCGGATTCCTGCCGGACGGCAAGGTTCTGGTCAGCCAACGTCCGGGCCGGTTCACGCTGCTGTCCAGCGGCCAGCCCGGAGCGAGCTCGACCCAGGTGCGGGCCGACACCGCCGACGTGCTGGTCCGCGGTGAGGGCGGCCTGATGGGCATGGTGATCCATCCCGACTTCGCCACCTCGCGGCAGTTCACCACCTGCCAGACCCACACCGAGGGCGGCAAGCCCAAGGACATCCGGCTGGTGACCTGGCGGCTGGCCGACGACGGGCAGAGCGCCTCCCGGGTCAAGGACCTGCTGACCGGCCTGCCGATCAGCACCGGGCGACACTCCGGCTGCCGGCCGACCCTCGCCCCGGACGGCGCGCTGCTGGTCGGCACCGGCGACACCGCGTCCAACCCGCTGATCCCCCAGGACCGCAACAGTCTGGGCGGCAAGGTGCTGCGGATCGACCTCGGGACCGGTCAGCCCGTCGCGGGCAACCCGGTCCCGGGTTCGCGGATCCTCACCTTCGGCCACCGCAACGTGCAGGGCGTGGCGATCCGGCCGGGCAGCGGCCAGGTGTTCACCGCCGAGCACGGGCCGGACAAGAACGACGAGGTCAACCTGATCAAGCCGGGCGCCAACTACGGCTGGGACCCGTCCCGGGGCGGCGCGAATACCACGCGCTACGACGAGTCGGTGCCGATGACCGACCTGCAGCGCTTCCCGGACGCGGTGCCGGCGATCTGGCAGTCCGGTGAGACCACCGAGGCGATCTGCGCGGCGACGTTCCTGTCCGGCCGGCAGTGGGGCACCCTCGACGGCGCCCTGGTGATCACCGCGCTGAAGGGCGCCAAGGTGCTGCTGCTGACCCTGACCGAGGCCGGAACCGTTGCGTCGGTGGCCATCCCGCCGGAGTTCAACGACCAGTTCGGCCGCCTGCGCGCCGCCCGCACCGGCCCCGACGGCGCCCTCTACCTCACCACCACCAACGGCGACGACGACAAACTCCTTCGGGTGACACCAGCATGATCGGACCCGAAGCTCCGGACCCGGATGCCAACATCTGCGCCATGACGTCCCTGGAATCCCACGAACGCCGGATCACCAAGCTCGAAGGGCGCGTGACCGAAGTCGAGACCCACTACGGCGAGAGCATCTACAACCTGCGCCGGGAACACATGGAGACACGCCTCGGCGTCCGGGAGATCCTTGACCGCCTGGGGCTTCCGCGGATCACGCAGGAACAGGTGGACGAGGCGCTCGACGAGGAGTAGCTCGCACACTTCCGCGGCGCCTGGCGGCGCTCAGGGCCGGGGGCGTTCGCGGAGGCCGGGTTTGCCCTCCAGGTGGGACAGGCCGTTCCAGGCGAGGTTGACCAGGTGGGCGACGACCTCGTCCTTCTTGGGTTTGCGGACCTCCAGCCACCACTGGCCGGTGAAGGCGACCATGCCGACCAGGGCCTGGCTGTAGAGGGTGGCGAGCTTGCGGTCGTAGCCTCGGGCGCCGAACTGCACGGCGAGGATGTGCTCGACCTGCGACGCGATGTCGTTGAGCAGGCTGGAGAACGTGCCGGTGGAGGCGGGCACCGGGGAGTCCCGCACCATGATCCGGAACCCGTCGGCGGACGATTCCACATAGTCCAGTAGCGCGTGCGCGGCGCGCTCCAGCAGCACCCGCGGGGCGCCCTGCTCGTCCAGCGCGGAGGTCATCCGGCCGAGCAGCGCCTGCATCTCCCGGTCCACGACGACGGCGTAGATGCCTTCCTTGCCGCCGAAATGCTCGTAGACCACCGGCTTGGACACGCCCGCCCGGTGCGCGATCTCCTCGACCGACGCGCCGTCGAAGCCCTTCTCCGCGAACAGTGAGCGGGCCACGTCGAGCAGTTGCTCCCGGCGCTCGCGCCCGGTCATGCGCACGCGGCCGACCGGGGTGCCCTGGCCGCGGGAAGTCGCCACCTCGACACTCTAGGTGTTGCGCCCGCGGCCCCGCCGCCGGGTTTACTCAGCGCCCGCGGTGATCTTCGCCAACCGCTGCTGGGTCGGCCAGCGCACGTCGTAGACCCAGCCGAACTTCTCGAAGATCCAGATCAGCCGCGCCGAGGTGTCCAGCTGGCCGCGCTTGACGCCGTGCCGGGCGCAGGTGGGGTCGGCGTGGTGCAGGTTGTGCCACGACTCGCCGAAGCTCAGGATCGCCAGCGGCCAGAAGTTGGCCGCCTTGTCCCGGCTGACGAACGGCCGCTCGCCGATCATGTGGCAGATCGAGTTGGTGGACCAGGTGACGTGGTGCAGGATCGCCACCCGCACGAACCCGGCCCAGAAGAACGCGGTCAGCGCTCCCCACCAGGACCAGGTGATCAGCCCGCCGAGCACGGCCGGCAGCACGAAGGTCAGCGTGGTCCACAGCACGAACTGCTTGTTGACCCGCACGATGTCCTGGTCGGCCAGCAGGTCCGGGGCGAACCGCTGCTTGTTGGTCACGTCGGTGTCGAAGACCCAGCCCATGTGCGCGTGCCAGAACCCGCGGGTCAGCGCCCACGGCGACGTGCCGAACAGCCACGGCGAGTGCGGGTCGCCCTCCTTGTCGGAGAAGGCGTGGTGCCGGCGGTGGTCGGCCACCCAGGTGATCGGCGGTCCCTGCACGGCCATGCTGCCGGCGATGGCCAGCGCGATCCGCAGGCCCCGCTTGGCCTTGAACGAGCCGTGCGTGAAGTGCCGGTGGTAGCCGACGGTGACGCCCAACCCGGCCACGTAGAAGAAGAACACCGCGAGCAGCACGTCGACCCAGGTCAGGCCCCAGCCCCAGGCCAGCGGCACGGCGGCGATCAGGGCGGCGAACGGGACCAGGATGAACACGTACACCGCGATCTGTGTCGGCAGGTTGCGCCGGCCTTCGGTGATCGGTTTGGGCCCGCGTTCGGCTGTCCCGGTGTCCTGCTCGAGGGTCGTCGTCATCCTGGTGTACCTCTGTATCTACTAAGGCCGACCTAACTTACGACAGCGTAGGTTGGACACCCGGACAACGCCAGTCCCATGGGGTAATCGCCACGCTGCGTAGTGTGATCCACATAACACCCGATTGGACGCGCGGGGAATTTAGTTGCCGCCGCGTACTGACCTGCGGTGGGTGGTCGTGCCACGATGTCCGCTGGACACGGGTTGGCAAACCGGTCGTCCACCAGTGATCCGCCGTGGTGTAAAGGCAGCACCTCAGATTTTGGTTCTGATGGTTCAGGTTCGAATCCTGGCGGCGGAGCGGGGAGTGGTGCGGGAGAACCATGACGACAACACAGACGAATGACGGTCTGACCAAGGGGTGGACCGCAAGCGTGACAGGCGACACGGACCGCGACGGGAGCCCGGAGGGCACGGAGCTCCCGGGGCTGAACGAGCGGTCGGACGCCTGGCTTGTCGGGCGCGCCCGGGAGCTGCTGCCGGACTCCGCCCTCGGCGAGACCGACGAGCTGCAGCGGCGGACCGAGGAGCTCGACGGGCTGCTGGCCGAGGCCCAGCACCGCGGCGAGCCGCGGATGGTCGCCCAGCTGCTCCGGGCCGCCATCGTGATCCGGGTCGGCGACAGCCAGTTCGCCGACTCGGCCGAGCCGCTGCTCGACGAGCTGCTGGCGCACACCAAGCGGCACGGTCTGGCCGTGCTGCAGGCCGACACGCACGCCTTACGCGGCCGCCGCCAGCTGCTGGTCGGCGCCGAGGACAAGGCGCTGTCCGACGTCGCGGTGGCGCTGGCGATCCTCGACGAGGACATCACCCCGGACGCGATGCTCGGCCGGCGCACCTCCGACGTGCTGATGGCCGAGACGCTGATGGACATCGGCCTGGTGCTCACCCAGCTCGGCGTCTACGAGGCCGCCGACAAGGTGATGACCAGGGCCAACCGCTACGTGCGGGCCAGCGGCGGACCGCAGATGATCTCGGTGCACCTGGTCAACCGGACCCGGTTGCTGCTCGGCTGGGGCTTACATCTGGAGCGGATCGGCGAGAACTCCGCGGCCATCGAGCGGTTCACCACCGCCGCGGCGATCGCCACCGCCCTGGACGCGTTGTTCCCGGACGGCCCGGACGAGGCCGCCGTGGCCACCGAGCCGGTGGTCGGCGCCGCGCACGCGCTGGCCCACCCGTCGACGATCTGGACCGACCGGCTGTCCCAGCTGATCGAGGCGCCGCTCTACCCGCGCGACCGGATCCTGGTCGCCATCGCGCTGGCCCGCTGTCTGGAGACCGAGTCGCACACCGAGCAGGCGGTCAAGGTGCTCGGCGACGTCCGGGACTGGCTGGCCGACGGGTCCGAGCGCACCCTGCGGGTGTGCCTGATCCGCGAGTACGCCCGGCTGTCCGGCACCGAGGCCGGCGAGCGCACCGCCAACGCGCTGGAGACCTATGCCACCGAGCTGGAAGAGCAGCTGTGGGCGATGCGCGAGTCGCGGATCACCACCCTGCACACCCGGCGCGAGCACGAGCGGCTGTCCCGCCGGCACGGCACCGTCGAACGGCAGGCCCTGCAGGACCCGCTGACCGGGCTGCCGAACCGGCGCGCGCTCGACGAGCGGCTGGAGAACCTGGTGGCCTCACCGGCCAACCACCCGCTGGCGATCGCGCTGGTGGACCTGGACGGCTTCAAGGTGGTCAACGACCGGATGTCGCACGCCGAGGGCGACGACGTGCTCCGGGTGGTGGCCAGCACGCTGCGGGACACGTTGCGCGGCAACGACATGGTCGCGCGCTACGGCGGCGACGAGTTCATCGTGCTGCTGCCCGGGGCGCCACTGCACGCCGCCGAGGCCGCGCTCGGCCGGGCCGCGGCCGCGGTCGCCGCGTTACCCAACGACCTCTCGCACGGCGTGACGCTGTCGGTCGGCGTGGTCTCGTTACGCCCGCAGGAGACCGCGAGCCGGGCGCTGGCCCGCGCCGACGCCGCGATGTACCAGGCCAAGCGCAAGGGCGGCAACGGCGTGATGGCCGTCTCGGCCGGCGGTGAGGCCGGCCGGTCCGGCGGTTCGGGGCTGCCGGGACTGTCCGACGTCGCGGCCGTGACGCTGGCCACCGAGCTCGCCGAAGCCGCCGCCGACCAGACGTGGGTGCTGCCGGACAGCCCGTAGTATCGCCACTGCCTGGGTAGTCCCAGTGTTCGGTGGACGTGTACTGAATCGTTGGAGAGCACCTGATGCCTCGCCGTGGCCGCACACAGCTCGGTTCGATCGTTCTGGCCGCCGGGGAGGGCACCCGGATGCGGTCGGCGACTCCCAAGGTGCTGCACGGCATCGCCGGCCGCACGCTGGTCGAGCACGCGGTCCGGGCCGCGGCCGGACTCGACCCGGAGCACCTGGCCGTGGTGGTCGGGCACGGGCGCGACCGGGTCGGCGCGCACCTGGACACGCTGGCCGGCGAGCTCGGCCGCCCGGTGACGGTCGCGGTGCAGGAAACCCAGAACGGCACCGGACACGCGGTGTCCTGCGCGCTCGACGCGCTGCCCGGCCTCGCCACCGGCACCGTGCTGGTGACCTACGGCGACGTGCCGCTGCTGGACACCGCCACCCTCACCGCCCTGCTCGACGAGCACGACGCCGCCGGCAACGCCGTGACCGTGCTCACCGCGGTGGTCGACGACCCGACCGGCTACGGCCGCATCCTGCGGGACCCGGACGGGGCGGTCAGCGCGATCGTGGAGCAGAAGGACGCCACCGAGGAACAGCGCCGGATCGCCGAGATCAACTCCGGGATCTACGCGTTCGACGCCGAGGTGCTCATCGCCGGGCTGGCCCGGCTCGACCCGCACAACGCCCAGGGTGAGCTGTATCTCACCGACGTGATCGGCATCGCCCGCGCGGCCGGACACCGGGTGGGTGCCCTGGCGTGCGCCGACGAATGGCTGGTGCGCGGTGTCAACGACCGGGTCCAGCTCGCCGAACTGGGCGCCGAGTACAACCGGCGGCTGCTGCACCGGTGGATGCGCGCCGGGGTGACCATGATCGACCCGGCCAGCACCTGGCTGGACGCCGGCGTCGAACTGGCCGCCGACGTGCTGATCGAGCCGGGCGTGCAACTGCGCGGGCGCACCGTGGTCGGCGCGGGCGCGGTGCTCGGACCGGACACCACGCTCATCGACATGGAGGTCGGCGCCGGGGCGACGGTGATCCGCACGCACGGCACCGGCTCCCGGATCGGTCCGGGCGCGAGCGTGGGTCCGTTCGCCTACCTGCGGCCCGGCGTCACGCTCGGCGAGCGGGGCAAGATCGGCACCTTCGTCGAGGCGAAGAACTCCGAGATCGGCACCGGCTCGAAGGTGCCCCATCTGTCCTATGTGGGCGATGCGACCATCGGCGACTACACCAACATCGGCGCGGCCAGCGTGTTCGTCAACTACGACGGTGTGGCCAAGCACCGCTCGGTGGTCGGGTCGCACGCCCGGACCGGTTCGGACAACATGTTCGTGGCACCGGTGCACATCGGCGACGGCGCCTACACCGGAGCCGGGACCGTGGTCCGGCGCGACGTGCCGCCCGGCGCGCTCGCGGTCTCCGGCGGACCCCAACGGATACTCGACCGGTGGGTGCTCAAACACCGCCAGGGCACCCCGGCGGCCGAGGCGGCACAGCGCGCGCTGGACTCCGAGACCGGCGAGAATGAGGGCCTCGGTACGGACCTGGACGGCGAGGGATGAACATGAGCGCGAAGTCCGGTACCCCCAAGAAGAACCTGATGTTCCTGTCCGGCCGGGCCCATCCGGAACTGGCCGAGGAGGTGGCCAAGCACCTCAACGTCAGCATCACCCCGCAGTCCGCCTACGACTTCGCCAACGGCGAGATCTTCGTGCGGTTCGAGGAGTCCGTGCGCGGCACCGACGCGTTCGTGATCCAGAGTCACGCCGCGCCGATCAACCAGTGGGTGATGGAACAGCTGATCATGGTGGACGCGCTGAAGCGGGCCAGCGCCAAGCGGATCACCGCGATCATGCCGTTCTACCCGTACGCCCGGCAGGACAAGAAGCACAAGGGCCGCGAGCCGATCTCGGCCCGGCTGATCGCCGACCTGTTCAAGACCGCGGGTGTGGACCGGATCATGACCGTGGACCTGCACACCGCACAGATCCAGGGGTTCTTCGACGGCCCGGTGGACCACCTGCTGGCCCAGACGCTGCTCTCCTCCTACGTCAAGGACGTCTACGGCAACGCCGAGGTCACCGTGGTCTCGCCGGACGCCGGGCGCACCAAGCTCGCCGAGAAGTGGGCCGACGACCTGGGCGGCCGGCCGATCGCGTTCATCCACAAGACCCGGGATCCGCTGCGGCCCAACGATGTCGTCGCCAACCGGGTGGTCGGTGACGTGCGCGGCCGGCTGTGCGTGGTGGTCGACGACATGGTCGACACCGGCGGCACCATCGCGAAGGCGGTCGAGCAGCTGATCCGCGAGGGCGCCGACGGCGTGGTGATCGCCGCGACGCACGGCGTGCTGTCCGGCGACGCGCCGGAGCGGCTCACCCGGTGCGGCGCGCACGAGGTGGTGTTCACCAACACGCTGCCGATCCCGGACGAGAAGCGTTTCGCCGGCCTGACCGTGCTTTCCATCGCCCCGCTCCTGGCCAGGGCCATCCAGGCGGTGTTCGAGGACGGCTCGGTCACCAGCCTGTTCGACGGCAATGCCTGACCCCCGTTCGTGATCACGGTAAGCAGCACGTAAACTAGCGGGGTTGCCTCGGCGAGGGCGGGCTCGACAACCTGGCGTGATCGACGCGGCGGCTTGTATGCCGCGCGTTCGCGTCCGCTCGCCGCCGAAGGCCGCCGCCCCTTCAGTCTTGATCCGCAGGTTTCCTCAGCAAGGAGTGCACCACCGTGTCCGAGGTCCGTCTCGCCGCCGAACCGCGCACCGAGTTCGGCAAGGGCGCCGCCCGCCGCACCCGCCGCGCCGGCAAGATCCCCGCGGTCCTCTACGGCCACGGCTCCGATCCGCAGCACCTGGCGCTGCCGGCGCTCGAGTTCGCCCGCGTCGTGCGTGAGCACGGCCAGAACGCGGTGCTGACCCTCGAGCTGGGCAACGCCAGCAGCGAGCTCGCGCTCACCAAGACCGTCACCACGCACCCGATCAAGAACTACATCGAGCACGTCGACCTGCTGCTGGTGCGGCGGGGCGAGAAGGTCACCGTCGAGGTCCCGATCGTGATCACCGGCGAGGCGTCGCCGGGCACGCTGATGACCCAGGACCTGACCACGGTGCAGATCGAGGTCGAGGCGCTGCACATCCCCGACCAGCTCGAGGTGTCCATCGAGGGCGCCGCGCCCGGCACCCAGATCAACGCCGGCCAGGTGACGCTGCCGGCCGGCGCGACGCTCGCCACCGACGCCGACGCGCTCGTGGTCGCGGTGAACGTGGCCCCGACCGCCGAGGACCTCGAGCCCACCGAGGGCGCCGAGGCCGTGGAGCGTCCGGCGGCCGACGAGTCGGACGAGTCCGAGGAGAACTGACCCGGTCAGCGGAGCCCGGAGTGGCGCGCGTCCCGGCCGAAGGCTCGGATCTGTGGCGGCAGGCCACCGTCCGGCGAGGTCGCGGGTGCGCAGCCAACCGGCCCGCCCCGCAGATCCGATCGCGCGCGCCCCATGAATGACAACACAGCTTCGGCCCTGACCGTGGTCGTCGGCCTGGGCAACCCAGGCCCGCAGTACCTCGGTAACCGGCACAACGTCGGGTTCCTGGTCGCCGACGAGCTGGCCGACCGGATGGGCGGGAAGTTCAAGGCGCACAAGGCCGGCGTCGAGATCCTGGAAGGCCATCTGGCCGGCGCCCGGGTGGCCCTGGCCAAGCCGCGCACCTACATGAACCTGTCCGGCGGGCCGGTGGCCGGCGTGCTGCGCTTCTTCAAGGTGCCGCTGGACCGGCTGGTCGTCGTGCATGACGAGCTCGACCTGGCGTACGGCACGGTGCGGCTCAAACTCGGCGGCGGTGAGAACGGCCACAACGGACTCCGCGCCGTCACCAAGTCACTCGGCAGCAGGGACTACCATCGCGTGCGGTTCGGGATCGGCCGGCCGCCGGGAAGGATGGACCCGGCCGATTTCGTGCTCCGCGACTTCTCCGCGGTCGAGCGCAAGGAGTTGGCGTTCGCCGTCGACCGGTGCGCCGACGCGGTGGAGGCGTTGGTCAGCATGGGATTGGAGGCCGCGCAGAATGTTTTCCACGCCGGCTGACGACGGAGGCAGCTAGCGAGATGGATCGAGCGCTCACCCCGGAGGACGTGCGGTCGGTCGTCTTCGACAAGGCGCCGCTCGGCAAGCGGGGCTACAACGAGCAGCAGGTCGACGACTTTCTGGACCGGGTGGAGGACACCCTGGCCGGCGAGGACGGCCTGACCGCCGAGGAGGTCCGCACGGTCGTCTTCGAGGACGCGCCGCGGATCAAGCGCGGGTACAACGAGGACCAGGTCGACCGGTTCCTCGACGACGTGGTGCGCACGCTGGAGCAGTTGGCCCGGGTGGACTCCGACCGCTCGGCGCCGCCGCGCCGCAAGCCCGCCGCGCACCCCGCCGGCCCGGAGCCGATCCCGGTCCCGGGCCCGTTGCCGTCCGAGCAGACCACCCCGATGCCGTTCGTCCAGCCGCCCTCACTGCCCGGCCCGGCCGGCTACCCGGCAACGCCGCCGGACGTCGAGCCGCCGTTCCAGCTGCTCGCCCTGCCGATCCCGCCGGCTCCGCCCGGCGCCCGCGGCTACCGCCCCGGCGACGTCGAGAAGCTGGCCCGGCTGCTCACCATCGCCATCGAGCGACCGGACGGCCCCACCTCGGCCGACCTGCTCAACGCCCGCCTGGCCCGCACCTTCTTCAACGGCCAGGGCTACCACACCGAAGCCGTCGACGCCGTCATCGCCGCCTGGGTCGAAGAACTCCGCAACCGCGAGGGGTAAGGGCGCCTCTCCGCTGGAACGCAACCACCGCATCCAAATTCCGGGAGGCGGCTCAGCCTTCGCGGGCCTGGATGCTGGCGGCGAGTTGTTCGCCGGCGGCGGCGCGGCGGAGCTTGCCGGAGGGGGTCTTGGGCAGAGTGCCGGGGGGAAGGACCAGGACCGCCGAAGGGCGGGCGTTGATGGCTTCGAAGACCCGGGCGCCGACCTGCTTGCGCAGCGTGCGTTCCGCGGCCTCGTCGCCGGCCAGCCGGGACTCCACCACCACGGCGAAGCGCTCCCGGCGGCTGCCGGCGTCCAGCCGGACCGCGACGGCGTTGCCGGCCCGGACACCGTCCACCGAGGTGGCCGCGCGCTCGACGTCGGTCGGGTAGATGTTGCGACCGGCCAGGATGATCACGTCCTTCTGCCGGCCGCAGATGACGATCTCGCCGTCCACCAGGTAGCCGATGTCGCCGGTGGCCAGCCAGCCGTCGGCGTCCTGGGTCGGCACCGGACCGTTCACCGTGAGGTAGCCGGGAGTGACCGCCGCGCCGCGCAGCCGGATCTCGCCGACCTCCCGCTCGCCGAGCCGGTTGCCCTCCGCGTCCACCACCTCCGCCTCGATGCCCGGCAGCGGCCGGCCCAGCAGCGCGAACGCCCGCGTCTCCGGACCGTCCTGGTCCGGGGCGACCGGCACCGCGCGGCCCTGCGCCTCCAGCTTGTCGGCGTCGATGTGGTCCAGCCGCAACCCGGTGAGCAGCGGCACGAACGACACCGCGAGCGTCACCTCGGCCATCCCGTACGCCGGGAACACGCACTCCGGCGCCATCTTGAACCGGGTGCCGGCCTCGGTGAACGACCGAACCGCCTTCTCGTCGATCGGCTCGGCACCGTTGAGCGCGAGCCGCAGCGAGGACAGGTCGTAGCCGGCGTCGTCCTCCGCCCCGCCCAGCCGGCGGCCGAGCAGCGCGTAGGCGAAGTTCGGCGCCGCGGTGATCGTGGCCCGGTACTTGGTGATCAGCTGCGCCCACAGCAGCGGCGCGGACAGGAAGTCCACCGGGGTGACCTTGACCAGCCGCACCCCGATGACCATCGGCGTCGTGTAGAAGCCGACCATCCCCATGTCGTGGAACATCGGCAGCCAGGACACCATGATGTCGTTCTCGACATCCAGCTCGGCCTTCTCGGCCATGGCCGAGATGTTCGTCCACAGGTTGCCGTGCGTGATCCGCACCGCCTTGGGCTCCGCGGTGGAGCCGCTGGTCAGCTGCAGCAGCGCCGGGGCGTCCTCGTCCACCTCGACGACCTCGGCCAGCGGCTCGCCCTCCCCCAGCGAGGTGATCAGCCGGTAGCCGATGCCGTGCTCGTCGAGCACCGGAGCCAGCGCCTCGAACGGCGCGCCGAGCAGCACCAGCTTCGAGTCGATCATGCTCAGCACCCGGACGGTGTCCTCGGCCCAGTGCGCGATGTCCGTGCGCGGGGTCGGCTGGTGCAGCATGGTGACGCTGCCGCCGGCCAGCCACACCGCCTGCACGGCCGGTCCGATCGCGGCCGGTTCCGCGGCGAGGACGGCGACCGCTGCGTGCTTGGCCAGCCCGTTCGCCACCAGGTCACCCGCGATGGCCCGGGCCTGTTCGTGCACCTGCGCCCAGGTCGTGTGCGTGGGTTCGGTCGGCTCACCGGTAACGACACCGTTACGCTGCCCCACCGTCGCGGCGGTTTCTAGCAGCCGGTCAACAAAAAAGCTCACGAGCATCACCCTAAAGGGGACTACTCGGCGGCATCCGCCGCCTCCAGCCACAGTTGTTCGGCCGAATCCTTGTCGGCCAGAACCTGGCGCAGCTCGGCGTCGAGGGTCAGCAGCCGCTCGGCGTCGGTGGCGGCCTCGACGAGCGCGCCGTGCAGCTCCGCCTCGCGCTTGGCCAGCTGGTCCAGCCGGCGTTCCAGCCGCGCCATCTCCTTGCGGGCGGCGCGCTGGTCGGCGGCGCTGGACGCGGCGCGCGGGGCAGCGGCCCGGGCCGGCGGCGGCTCGACGGCGGCGGCATCACGGCGGGTGAGGTACTCGTCGATGCCGCCCGGCAGATGCGTGACCTGGCCGTCCCCGAACAGGGCGAACACGCTGTCGCAGACCCGCTCCACCAGGTACCGGTCGTGCGAGACCACGACCAGGGTGCCCGCCCACGAGTCCAGCAGGTCCTCCAACTGCTGCAGCGTGTCGATGTCCAGGTCATTGGTGGGCTCGTCGAGCAGCAGCACGTTCGGCTCGGTCATCAGCAGCCGGGACAGCTGCAGCCGGCGCCGCTCCCCGCCGGAGAGGTCCCCGACCGGCGTCCACTGCCGGCTGGCCGGAAACCCGAACCGCTCCAGCAGCATCGACGCGGACAGCTCCTGCTTGCCCAGCGTCACCCGCCGGGCGATCTCCTCGACCGCCTCCAGCACCCGCAGCTCGTCGGGGAGGTCGGCAAGCTCCTGGGTCAGGTAGGCCAGCGCCACCGTCTGGCCCTGCACCCGCCGCCCGCGCTCGGGCTCCAGCGCCCCGGCGAGCAGCCGCACCAGCGTGGTCTTGCCCGATCCGTTCACCCCGACCAGGCCGATCCGGTCGCCCGGCCCGACCCGCCAGGTCACCTCCGACAGCAGCCGGCGGCCACCGATCGACAGCGTGACGTCCTCCAGTTCCAGCACCGTGCGGCCGAGCCGGCGTTTGGCGAAGGTGAGCAGCTCGACCGAGTCGCGCGGCGGCGGCACGTCGGAGATCAGCGCCTCGGCGGCCTCGATCCGGTAGCGGGGTTTGGAGGTACGGGCCGGCGCACCGCGGCGCAGCCAGGCCAGCTCCTTGCGGGCCAGGTTGCGCCGCTTCTCCTCGGCGGTCTCGGCCAGCCGGGCCCGCTCGGCGCGGGCGAACACCCAGTCCGCGTAGCCGCCCTCGTACTGCTCGACCCGGCCGAGCGCCACCTCCCAGGTCCGGGTGCACACGGTGTCCAGGAACCAGCGGTCGTGCGTGACCACGACCAGCGCGGTGCGCCGGGCCACGAGGTGCGCGGCCAGCCAGCGCACCCCCTCGAGGTCGAGGTGGTTGGTCGGCTCATCCAGGATCAGCAGCTCCAGGTCCTGGACCAGGGCCGCGGCCAGCGCCACCCGGCGCCGCTCGCCGCCGCTCATCGTGGAGACCGGGCTGTCCAACCCGAAGGCGGTGATGCCCAGCCCGGTCAGGATGCCGCGGGCGCGCGGGTCGGCCGCCCACTCGTGCTCGGCGGTCACGCCCAGCGGGTCCAGCACGGCGTTGCGGACCGTGGCGCCCTCCGGCAGCTCGGTGCGCTGGGTGACGACGGCCAGGCGCAGGTCCCTGGTCCGGCTGACCCGGCCGGAGTCGGCCGGCTCGATCCCGGCGAGCACCTCCAGCAGGGTGGTCTTGCCGCCCCCGTTGAGGCCGACCACCCCGATCCGGTCGCCCTCCCCGACCCCGAGGGACACCCCGTCCAGCAGCGGCCGCATGCCGTAGCTCTTGCCGACACCCTCCAGGTTGACCAGGTTGGCCATCAGGCGTGGACCTCGGGCGGGATCGGGCGGGGTGTCTCGTCGCCGCCGACGGCCCGCGCGCCCGGCACCGGGCCGTGCGCGACCCGCACCGTCCGGCAGACCCCGGCCCCGGCCAGCTCGGCCGCGACACGCAGCGCCGCGTCGCCGTCCTCGCACAGGAACGCGCAGGTCGGGCCGGAACCGGACACCAGACCGGCCAGCGCGCCTGCGTTGACCCCGGCGCGCAGGGTGCGGCGCAGGCCGGGCCGCAGCGACACGGCGGCGGCCTGCAGGTCGTTGCCGAGCAGCAGGGCGAGCTGACGCGGGTCGCCCGAGGCCAGCGCCTCGAGCACCGGTTCGACCGGCCCGAGCCGGGGCGGGTCGCCGTCGGCGCGCAGCCGGTCCAGCTCGGCGTACACCCTCGGCGTGGACAGGCCGTCCTGGTCGAAGGCCAGCACCCAGTGGAAGGTGTGCCTGGTCAGCACCGGGACCAGCTGCTCGCCGCGCCGGGTGCCCAGCGCCGTGCCGCCGTGCAGGGCGAACGGCACGTCGCTGCCCACCGTCGCGGCGATCGTGGTCAGCTCGTCCCGGCCGATCTCCAGCTTCCACAGCACGGCCAGGGCGACCAGCGCGGCGGCGGCGTCGGCGCTGCCGCCGGCCATGCCCCCGGCCACCGGGATGCCCTTGCGGATCACCACCCGGATCTTGAGGTCGTTGGGGTTGCGGCCGATGTAGGTGGCCAGCGCCCGCGCGGCCTGCCAGGCCAGGTTCTCGGCGTTGGTGGGCACCGCGGGCGCGCCCTCGCCGTGCACCTCGACCCCGGGCTCCTCGGCCACCGCGACGGTGACCTCGTCGGTCAGCGACAGCGCCTGGAAGACCGTGGCCAGCTCGTGGTAGCCGTCCGCCCGCAGCTCACCGACGCCCAGATGCAGGTTGATCTTGGCGGGCACTCGAACGGTGACGGGCGGCGGAACGACGGCGAGCACACCGTGCAGCCTACGGGGCGCCGCCGACCGCCAAACCGTGCTACGCCGCCACTCCGCGCAGGGCGGGCGGGACCGGTTGGACCACGCCGCCGCGGTCGGTGATCCAGGCGATGGCGGTGTCGGCGCGGGCGCCGGTGACGCCGACCCGGAACCGGGCCACCGGGGTCTCGCCGAGCCGGGTCAGGCCGCCGCCGAGCACCGGGAGGTCCACACCGAACCGGGTGGCCGCCTCGGGCAGCAGGGCGCCGACCGCGGCGAACCCGATCAGCACCACGTCCACCACCCGGTCGTGGCCGACCGCGCTGGCCGCCGCCGGGTCGATCCCGGGCAGCACCGACTCGGCCAGCCGGCTGTGCGGCCGCTGGATCAGTTCGAGCAGGCCGCCGCGTTCGACGATGCGGCCGTGGTCGAGCACCGCCACGTCGTCGGCGATCCGGCGGACCACCCCGGCGTCGGCGGTGGCCAGCACGACCGTGGCACCCAACTCGGCGCGGGCGCGGTCCAGCACCGCGAGCACGCCGGCCGCGCCGTCCGGGTCGAGCGCGCCGGTCGGGTCGTCGGCGAGCAGCACGGTGGGCTCGCCCACCAGCGCCCGGGCCACGGCGACCCGGCGCCGCTGGCCGGGGGTGAGCGCGTCGGGGTAGGCGGCGGCCTTGTCGGTCAGGCCGATGAGGTCGAGCAGTTGCCCGACCTTGGCGCGGCGCTGCGGGCCGTCCACGCCGGCCTGCTCGAGCGGAACGGCGATGTTGCCGGCCGTGGTGCGCTGGCCGACCAGCGTCTCCCCGGACGGCACCACGCCGATCCGACTTCGGGCCAGCCGCAGCCGGCGCGGGTCCAGTGCGCCGGTGTTCTCGCCGTCGAGCCGGATGACGCCGCTGTCCGGGCGTTCCTGCAGGGCGATCAGGCGGGCCAGGGTGGATTTTCCGGAACCGGCGGGGCCGACCACGCCGGCGATCGAGCCCGCCGACACCTCGAGGGTGACGTTGTCGACGGCGAGGACGGAGCCGGTGTTGCCACGGAACGACTTGGTGAGATTCTCCAGGGTGATCACGTCTGTACTCCCAGTGCAGCGCAAGAACGGCTGTCGTAGCAGCCAAAGTCCTAGGTAGACAGTCCGCGAGGGACTTCCGAAACCGAACAGGCGGGGCTCAGTGGCCCAAACAGCCCGTCACGGTTCGGCGGCACTGGTCGATGACGCGCCTCGACGTGAGGATTCGCATACCCGTCACTCCTCCATCGTTCCTGGCGGTAGCACCTGCCCACGGTGGGTGGTTGCTGCGGCGTCGTCGATCCAGGTCTCTCGGCCGCTCGGGATGGATAACTACGGCCAGTACACCTGACCGGCCGGGCCGAAGGCAAGCCACAGGAAAGACAAATGAGTGCTTACGTTTGTCACGTCACACCTCAGCCGGGCGCCGCCGCGGCCCCTAAGGCGTCCTCCGACCAGCGCGTGGTCCGCGATCCGGGCGAAGTCGGCGACGCTGAGCTGCTCGCCGCGCGTGGCCGGGTCCACGCCGGCCGACCTGAGCACCTCCTGAGCGCGGCTCGACGACCCGGCCCAGGTGGCCAGCGCCGCCCGCAGCGTCTTGCGGCGCTGCGCGAACGCGGCGTCCACCAGCCGGAACACGGCGGCCCGGTCGGCGCCCGACGGCGGCTCCCGGCGGGTGAGCAGGACCAGCGCGGAGTCCACGTTGGGCACCGGCCAGAACACCGAGCGCGGGACGGTGGCCACCCGGCGCACGTCGGCGAACCAGGCCGCCTTGACGCTGGGCACCCCGTAGACCCGGCTGCCGGGCCCGGCGGCCATCCGGTCGGCAACTTCGGCCTGCACCATCACCAGCGCGGTGCGCAGGTTCGGCAGCTCGGCCAGCAGGTGCAGCACCACCGGCACGGCCACGTTGTACGGCAGGTTGGCCACCAGCGCGGTCGGCACCGGGTCGAGCTCCCCGGCCGTGATCCGTAGCGCGTCGGCGTGCTTGACGACCAGCCGGTCGGCGAGGCCGGGCGCGCGTTCGGCGACCGTCCTGGGCAGCCGCCCGGCCAGCACCCCGTCGATCTCGACCGCGAGCACGGCCGCCGCAGCGGGCAGCAGTCCCAGGGTCAGCGATCCCAGGCCCGGCCCGACCTCGAGGACCACGTCGTCCGGCCGGAGACCGGCGGTCTCGACGATCCGCCGCACGGTGTTCGGGTCGTGCACGAAGTTCTGCCCGAGCCGCTTGGTCGGCCGCACCCCGAGCTCGGCAGCGAGCTGCCGCACCTGCACCGGG
Source organism: Actinophytocola sp. (assembly GCF_035712165.1). Classification (GTDB taxonomy): domain Bacteria; phylum Actinomycetota; class Actinomycetes; order Mycobacteriales; family Pseudonocardiaceae; genus DASYTH01. Next base: position 20,901 of record NZ_DASTBH010000480.1, read on the forward strand.
CCGAGCAGCCCCACCTCCGTCACCCGGCCGAGCCTACGGCGTGCCGCTGGTCGGGGTGGGTGGGTCAGGTGGGCAGGCCGAGCTTGCGGGCGCAGGCGGGCCAGGCGCCGTAACCGCCGCGGCGGTCGCGGACCAGGGTCGCGATGGCGATCTGCTGCTCGCGGGTGGCCAGGTCGGGGCGCGAGGCGTACTGGCCGCCGCCGTTGGAGTTCCAGGTGCTGATGTTGAACTGCAGGCCGCCGTAGTAGCCGTTGCCGGTGTTGATCGCCCAGTTGCCGCCGGCCTCGCACTGGGCCAGCCGGTCCCAGACCTCGGCGTCGGTGATCACCGGCTGCGGCGGCTTCTTGGTGCCGACCTTGACCACCTTCGGCTTGGCTTCCTTGGTGACCTTGGCGCCGATCTCCTCCTTGGAGACCTCTTTGCCGTTCTTGACGGTGATCCGGTAGGTGGCGATCCGCTCGCCGGGGGCGCCGGGGTCGAGGACGACCTCCTTGCCCCTGTCCATCTCCGGGTCTTCCTGCTTCTGCACCGGCGGGGCGACCTGCTCGGTCTGGTTGACCACCGTCACGCCCATGCGGCTGATCCGCACCTCGGCGCCGTTGGTGATCTTGAGGTCACCGGCCGGGGTGATCGCGTCGTCCGGGCCGAGGCTCAGCTTGAGCTGCTGGAGCAGCTCGGTCACCGTGACGGCGTTGGTGGTCAGCGCCTGCGGCTGGTTGCCGCCGTCGAACAGGGTGATGTTCTTGGCCGTCTTCAGCTCGAGGGTCATGCCGTTCAGCGGCACCTCGGTGTCGGCCCCGACCGACGTCCACAGCCCGTCGGCCGCCAGGTTGAGCTGCTTGAGCGCCTGGCCCACGGTGGTGGCGCGGACCCACAGGTCGCGCTGCTCGCCGTCCATGGTCAGGTGCAGCAGCCGGCCGCGCTGCAGGACGACCTTGCCGCCGTCGCCGATGCTCGCGCTCGGCGACGGGGACAGCGAGTCGTGCTCGCTGACCGCGACGCCCTCGTCCTCGAGCAGTTCACCGACCGTGGAGGCGTAGGTGTTGACCTGCTCGGTCTGGCCGTCCACCTCGATGGTGACGGACTTGTTCATCGCGATCGCCGCCGCGCCGCCGCCGATCAGGGTGACCAGCAGGGCGGCGATGGTGGACTTGAGGAAGCTCTGCTTCCAGCGCTTGACCGTCGTGCCCAGCCCGGACGGCTCCGGGGACTGGTAGACGTGCAGCGGCTGCGGGTGCAGCGCGGACAGGTCGTCCGGGATGACCGGTAAGACGGTGGTCTCGGCGTTGATCAGCCGGATCAGCTCGTCGACGTCGATGTTGGCCGCGGCCATCAGCTCGTCGGCCTGCGGGCCGAGCGCGATCTGGACGTCCTTCGGCGTGATCGCCAGCGACTCGGAGTAGCTGTTGACGTCGTCGTAGTAGTCGGGGAACTCCGACCGCCAGGAGCGGAAGTCCTCGCTCAGCACGGTGGTCGCGGGGGCGCTGGTCGTCGTTACCGGGGTGAACCAGTCGGTGTCCGCCGTGAATCGCGGATCGTCGGTCTCGCCGGTCCGGTTGCCAGTCACGAGCTCGAGTACCTCCTGAAGGCGGCAGGCCGCGTTCTACCGCGACATCCACGCATTCGTTCCGTTAGACCGTCCCCGAGCCAGCGAGCCTCGGCGCCCCGACTCGCGCCTGCCTGACTTCGGGCCTTGCACCCGCACCGGTTTGTTCCGGGTACGGTCACGGGACAGTAACGGTGCCGGGGACGTCGCGCAAACACTTCCGGGCGTGTCGTGAGTTCCGTCACACCACAGAAGTAGTAAATACCGTCACCCGTTCGGCCGAGGGAACCACTCTCCGGCTCCACCTTGACACGAGCCGTCACAACGGCGGTAACCGGAAGATCCGCTCGGCGTTCGCACCGACCGCGGCCGCCAGCTCGGCCAGCTCCGCGCCGCGCAGCTCGGCGAGGCCGGCCACGGTGTACGCCGCGCAGTACGGCTCGTTCGGCCGGCCCCGGAACGGATGCGGGGTGAGGAACGGGGCGTCCGTCTCGACCAGCAGCGCCTCCGCCGGGGTCAGCACCGCGGCCTCGCGCAGCGCGGCGGCGTTGCGGAAGGTGACCGTGCCGGCGAAGGAGAGCACCGAGCCGGCCGCCAGCGCGCGGCGCGCGATCTCGGCGTCCCCGGAGAAGCAGTGGAAGACCACCGGCGCCGGCGCGTCCTCCTCGGCCAGGATGCGCAGCACGTCCTCATAGGCGTCCCGGCAGTGGATCATCAGGGGTTTGCCGATCCGCTTGGCCAGGTCGATGTGCCAGCGGAAGGCCTCCTGCTGAGCCGCGGGCGGCGAGTAGTCCCAGTAGTAGTCCAGGCCGGTCTCCCCGACCGCGACGACCCGGGGCCGCGCCGCGAGCCGCTCGATCTCCGCCCGGTCGGCGTCGGAGAACGCCGCGGTGCGGGTCGGGTGGATGGCCACCGCGGCGAACACCCGGTCGTCCCAGGTGGCCGCCTCGGCGGCGAACCGCGCGGCGGCCAGGTCGTCGGCGACGGTGATCACCCGGGTCACCCCGGCCGCCGCCGCCCGGTCGACCATTGTGGACACCTCATCGGGTGCCTTGGCACCACAGGCATCCAGATGTGTGTGGGCGTCCACCACGGGCACCGGCAACGGCTG
>NZ_DASTBH010000481.1:0-15589 GCF_035712165.1 Actinophytocola sp.
GCCTGACCCGTGGGAAAAGCAATGCCACATTCGCTACCGCAGGAATGTGGCATTGCTTTCCCACCGGCGGCGCGGGTCAGGATCTGGCGGTGACGGCGGCGTCGTAGAGCGCCTTGCGGCTCACCCCGGTCGCGGCGGCCACCTCGGACACCGCGTCCTTGAGCCGAACTCCGGCGGCGGTGCGCTCCAGCACCCGGTCGACCAGGGCAGCGGGGTCCAGCACGGCGGTGGGTTCGGCCCCGGCCAGCACCACGGTGATCTCGCCGCGAACGCCCTCGGCGGACCAGGCCGCCAACTCGCCGAGCGGGCCTCGGCGGACCTCCTCGTACTGCTTGGTCAGCTCCCGGCACACCGCGGCCGGGCGGTCCGCGCCGAGCACCTCGGCCGCGTCGGCCAGGGTGGCCGCGATCCGGTGCGGGGACTCGAAGAACACGACAGTGCGCGGCTCGGCCGCCAGGCCGGCCAGCCACCGGCGGCGCTCGCCGCTCTTGCGCGGGGCGAACCCCTCGAAGCAGAACCGGTCGCAGGGCAGGCCGGACAGGGCCAGCGCCGTGGTCACCGCGGACGGGCCGGGCAGGCAGGTCACCGGCAGGTCCGCCGCGACGCAGGCGGCGACCAGGCGGTACCCGGGGTCGGACACGCTGGGCATGCCGGCGTCGGTGACCAGCAGCACGCTCTGCCCGGCGCGCACGGCCTCCACCAGCCCGCCGATCCGGGCGGTCTCCACCGCGTCGTAGAAGCTGACGATCCGGCCGGTGGGGGTGACGCCGAGCGCGGCGGCCAGGGCGCGCAGCCGCCGGGTGTCCTCGGCGGCGATCACGTCCGCCTCGCCGAGCGCCGCGACCAGCCGGGGGGACGCGTCGCGCGCGTCCCCCAGCGGCGTCGCGGCCAGCACCAGCACGCCGGCCAGCCTATCCGGCCCTACCGCACCACGGCCGCGACCGCGACCGCACGCAACAGCTCCACGCTCGCGGTCTGGGTCCCCACGCTGACCCAGTGCCCCGGGTCGATCTGGGCGAACACGATGGTGCCGTCGGCATTGGCGCGGGTGAGCACGCCGTCCACCACCTCCGCCCGGTCCACCGGGACGTCGACGATCTGACCCTTCGATCCGGTCTTCCGTTGGGTCCCGGCGGGTGCGGTCCCGGCCTTGACGGCGAACCCGATGCAGTCGCCGGGCTGCTCCGCCGACCGGAGGGAGACCACCTGACGGCAGAGCTGGCCGGCCATGATCTCCCCGCCCGCGCCGTTCCAGTGGTTCAGCACGTAGCCCTGCGGCAGCGCGCGCAACGACAGTCCCGTGCCGGGACTGAGCGGGGTCGGCCGCAGCGACAGGTTCTCCGCCACCCGGCGCAGCTCGGCCTCGGTGACCTGCGGCGCGCGACCACCGACCATGGCCCACCGGCCGTCGGCGACCTGCCACAGGATCTGCTGCTCGGCGGGGTCGGGAGCCACCCGCACGATCCGGCCCGGCCGGCCGGCGATGGTGACCGGCTGGTCCGACAGGAGCGGGTAGTTCTCCCGCGGCTGGTCGCTGAGCTCGACGACCACCACCTCGAAGTCGGCGTTTCCGAGGTACTGCACCCCGGCCTCGGTGGGCGTGACCATCCAGGACTCGAGCTGGTAGCCGTCCGGCAGCCAACCCGGCGTGAACGGCAGGGCGGGTCCCGGCGGCGGAGCCGCGATCACGGTGCTGACCGGGGCGGACGCGGCCACCACCGGGCCCGGGCCGGCCGGCTCGGCGTCCCTGCCCGGCGCCAACGCGACCGCGCCGAGCGCCACCAGCCCGGCGACCCCGGCCACCCCGGCCACGCTGGCCACCTGGCGCCGACGGCGCCGGCGCACGATCCCGGCCCGCATCCCGGCCAGGACGTCGGCCTCGTCCGGAGCGTGGCGCTCCAGGGCGCCGAGCGCCTGCCGCATCGACTCGTTATCGATCATGACTCCAATACCTCCAGGTTCGCGGGGTGGCCGGTGCCGATGCGCTGGCGCAGGCCGGCCAGTGCGCGGGAAACATGACTGCGGACGGTGACGGGTGCGCAACCGAGGATCGCGGCGATCTCCTCGTCCGAGCGGCCCTCGTAGAACCGGAGCACCAGCACTGCCCGCTGGCGGCGGTTCAGGGTGGCCAGCAGCATCCCCATCGCGTCGCGGTCGGCGAGGCGTACCGCCGGGTCCGGCGCGGTGGCCCGGTCCAGCGCACCGGAGTCGGCCACCGGCTGGATCGAACGCACCGACCACCGCCTGCGCCAGGACAGGTAGCCGTTGGTGATCATGCGTCGGACGTAGAGGTCGGGCCGGTCCATCGCGCCGATCCGGGACCACCGGGCATGCGCCCGGACCAGCGCGTCCTGGGTGAGGTCCTGCGCCAGATGAGAATCCGCGGTCAGCACACCGGCGTACCGCACCAGCGCAGGCAGTTGCCCGCGCAGGAACTCGTCGAAGTCCACGAACCTGAAACGCTCCCTGTCGCCGAATTTGTTGAGTCCCGACACGGGGCGAACATCGCGCACCCTACGATCGGGCGTCGTGAGCCTTGCCGTCACCCAGGAGGAGGCCGACCGTTTGGCGTTGGGGGAGTCCGACGATTCCCGCGCCACCGGCCGGCGGCCGTCCGACGCCGAGGTGATCCAGGCTCGCCTGACCAGTCCCCCGATGCCGACCGACCGGCTGCGCGGCTGGCTGGTCACCGCGTTCCTGGCCGTGCTCGGCGGGATCGTCCGGTTCCAGAACCTCGGCTTCCCCACCGACCGGGGCACCCCGGTCTTCGACGAGAAGCACTACGTTCCGCAGGCCTGGGAGATCCTGCGCAACGGCGGCGTCGAGGACAACCCCGGCTTCGAGCTGACCGTGCACCCGCCGCTGGGCAAGCAGCTGATCGCCGTCGGCGAGTGGCTGTTCGGCTACAACGGATGGGGCTGGCGGTTCACCGCGGCCCTGTGCTCGGCCCTGATGATCCTGCTGATCGTGCGGATCGCCCGCCGGCTGACCCGCTCCACGCTGCTCGGCGCGATCGCCGGCGTGCTGCTGATCTGCGACGGCGTCAACCACGTGCAGGGCCGGATGGGGATGCTGGACATCTTCCTGGCGTTCTTCGTGCTGGTCGCGTTCGGCTGCCTGCTGCTGGACCGGGACCAGGTGCGCGCCCGGCTGGCGATCACCGTCGCCGAGGGCTGGGCCACCGAGTCGGCCTGCGGTCCCCGGCTGGGTTTCCGCTGGTGGCGGCTCGGCGCCGGGGTGGCGCTGGGCCTGGCCTGCGGGTCGAAGTGGTCGGGCATCTTCTACGTGGCCGCGTTCGGGCTGCTCACCGTGCTGTGGGACATCAGCGCCCGGCGTGCGGCCGGCGTGGCGTTCCCCTGGTGGGGCACGATCCGCCGGGACGTGCTGCCGGCACTGTGGGCGCTGCTGGCCGTGCCGGTGCTGGTCTACCTGGCCACCTGGTGGGGCTGGTTCGCCAGCGAGACCGGGATCGACCGGCACCTGGCCGGCGAGGCCGCCGCGTCCGGCTGGCACACCGGCTGGTACGACGTGCTGCCGCAGGCGCTGCGGTCGCTGTGGCAGTACTCCGGCAACGTGCTGCAGTTCCACGAGAACCTGAACACCCCGGCCACCGGCCAGCACCCGTGGGAGTCCAAGCCGTGGACCTGGCCCATGGGGCTGCGGCCGATGCTCTACTACTACGACGGCGGCACCACCCGCTGCGGCGAGTCGTCGTGTGTCAGCGCCACCATGCTGATCGGCACCCCCGCGCTGTGGTGGCTCGCGCTGCCGATGCTGGCCTGGGGACTGTGGCGCATGATCGCGCGGCTGGACTGGCGCTACGCGGCCGTGCTGGTCGCCTACCTGACCGGCCTGCTGCCCTGGTTCACCAACCTCGACCGGCAGATGTACTTCTTCTACGCCACCCCGCTGTCGGCGTTCCTGGTTCTGGGCCTGGTGCTCGGGCTCGGGCACATCCTCGGCCGGGCCCGGGACGGCTACGAGCGGCGCGGCACCGGTCTGCTCGTCGTGGCCCTCTACGTCGGTCTGGTGGTGGCCAACTTCATCTGGCTGTGGCCGGTGCTCAACGGTGACTCGATCACCAACTGGCGCTGGCAGGCCGAGCTCTGGCTGCCCTCCTGGAAGTAGCTCTGCGCTCAGCGCAGCGGCCGGGTGCGCTCCGCCCGGGCGATCGTGTCCGCGTCGACGATCGTGGTCACCGGGCCGTCCTCGGAATGCCCGGCGCGGCCCAGCCAGTTGCGCATCTCCCGGGCCACGGCGGTGAGCGTCGGGCGGCGGCCCGGGTCCCGGTCCAGTGCCGCGACCAGCAGCCGCTGATGCGCGCTCGCCCGCGGCAGCTGGGTCAGCGGCTCGGCCCGGGACGCGGCCATCAGCGCCGCCATCGCGTTCTCCCGCACCCCGCGCGGCGGATGGCCGGTCAGCGCGAAGCTCACCGTGGCGGCGAGCTGCCAGGCGTCCGAGGCGGGCGTCGCCGGCGCCCCGGTGGCCGTCTCCGGGGCCAGGAAGTCGGGGGTGCCGACCATCATCCCGGTCGCGGTCAGCGTCGTGTCGCCCTTGGACCGGGCGATCCCGAAGTCGATCAAATGCGCGGTGCCGTCCGGGTCGATGATCACGTTGGCCGGCTTGACGTCGCGGTGCAGCACGCCCTTGGAGTGCGCGGCGGACAGCGCGCCGGCCGTGGTCATCCACAGCCGGGCGGCGGCGACGTCGTCCAGCGGCCCTGCCTCGTGCACCGCCTCGGCCAGCTGCAGACCCTCGATGTACTCCATGATCAGGCCGAGCCCGTCGGCGTCGGAGACGATGTCGTAGACCCGCACGCAGTTCGGGTGGTGCACCGCGGCCAGGGCCCTGGCCTCGCGCAGCATCCGCTCCTCGGTCTCGGCGTCCGGCGCGTGCGCGATCTTCACCGCGACCGTGCGGTCCAGCTGGGTGTCCACCGCGAGCCAGACCGTGCCGAACCCGCCGTGGCCGAGCGGACGCACCTTGCGGAACCGGCCGCTCTGGGTCCAGATCGCCGAGGTGGTGGTGGCGCCCCGGGGCCGGAACGGCAGCGGCCCGGGATCGGCGGCCAGCTGGGCCAGCGCGGCGCGGTCGGGCTCGGGCGGCCGCAGCGGAACCGGTGGGGCGGACATCGGCGGCGGGGGCGGCGGCCGGTACGGCTGCGGTGGCGGTGGCCGGTACCCGGGCGGCGGTCCGGGCGGCGGCTGCGGCGGTGGGGAGGCGTTGGAGCGCTCGATCGTCGCCCAGCTCGGCGTCCCCACGATCAGCAGCGGGACCATGCCCAGCACCGCGACCGGCAGGAAGCCCAGCCACAGGTAGATGGCGACCTGCGCGGCGAGTGGCGCGCTGAGCAGGATCAGCACCAGGAACGGGATCCAGAACAGCCGTCCCGGCCACTTCGGACCGCGGCGCAGCGCGGTGCGGGCCTGCAGCCACACGAACAGCAGGCACAGCAGCGGGACGACCACCAGGGCGCCGATGTGCAGCAGGTGCTTCAGCACGCCCTGGTAGGGGTGGAACAGCACCTCGTATACGGTCGGCCCACCGCCGAGGTAGGTCTTCTGCTCGCCGAAGCAGTAGCCCTTGGCCAGGCTGGCCAGCTCGGCTTCGGCCAGCCCCGTGATCGGCTCGCCGCGGAACGCCGTCCGGAACACCTCGGAGGTGCCGATCGCGAGCAGCCAGGGCAGCAGGAAGGCGAACAGCCCGCCGATGATGCCGAACACCGTGAGCGTGACCACGTTGTACCGGTTGCCGGTGCCCTTGCGGGCGATGGCCACGAACAGCACGCCGAACAGCGGCAGCAGCGCGATCAGGCTGCCCGCGGTGGCCGTGGCCCAGACCCAGTCACCAGGGCAGACACCGGGACCGAAGATGCGATGGGCGAACGAAAGCAACGAGGCCGCCAGAACAACGACTCCGTCCACCACCCCTCCTCCTGGTCCCCTCCAGCCAGACTAGGCGAATTGACGTACAGCCGACGCCAATGGTTGCCCCGGCGCGGCATGATCTCCCCTATGGGCAGCTACCGCGAGGCGTACCGGCAGAGCCTGGCCGACCCGGAAACGTTCTGGCTGGCCGCGGCGCGGGCCATCGACTGGGAGACCCCACCGACCCGGGCCCTGGACGACGCCGCGGCGCCGCTGTACCGGTGGTTCCCGGACGGGCGGCTCAACACCTGCCACAACGCGCTGGACCGGCACGTCGAGGCGGGCAACGGGGAGCGCACGGCGCTGATCTACGACTCGCCGCTGACCGGCACCAAGGCCGCCTACACCTACCGTGAGCTGCGCGACAAGGTGGCCCGGTTCGCCGGCGTGCTGGCCGGGCTCGGCGTGACCGCGGGCGACCGCGTGATCATCTACATGCCGATGGTGCCGCAGGCGGTGGTCGCCATGCTGGCCTGCGCCCGGCTCGGCGCGGTGCACTCGGTGGTGTTCGGCGGGTTCGCGCCGCGCGAGCTGGCCTCCCGGATCGACGACGCCCGGCCGAAGGTGATCGTGGCGGCGTCCTGCGGGATCGAGCCGACCCGGGTGGTGGAGTACCGCCCGATCATCGCCGAGGCGTTGGGTCTGACCAGCCACCAACCGGACCACATCGTCGTGCTGCAGCGGGATCGGGCGCCGGCCGAGCTCGGCGAGCGGGACGTCGACTGGCACGAGGCGATGCGCACCGCGCCGCTCGCCGACTGCGTGCCGGTGGCCGCGACCGACCCGCTCTACATCCTCTACACGTCCGGCACCACCGGCCGGCCCAAGGGTGTGGTGCGGGACAACGGCGGGCATGCCGTGGCGCTGGCCTGGTCCCTGGCCAACGTCTACGACATCGGGCCGGGCGAGGTGTTCTGGACGGCGTCCGACGTCGGCTGGGTGGTCGGGCACTCCTACATCGTGTACGCGCCGTTGATCGCCGGCGCGACCACCGTGCTGTACGAGGGAAAGCCGGTCGGCACCCCGGACGCCGGAGCGTTCTGGCGGGTGATCGCCGAGCATCGGGCCAAGGCGCTGTTCACCGCGCCGACCGCGTTCCGGGCGATCAAGCGGGCCGACCCGGACGCGACCCTGCTGGCCGGCCACGATCTCAGCGCGTTCCGCACCCTGTTCCTGGCCGGCGAACGCCTGGATCCGGAGACCTACCACTGGGCCACGGACAAGCTCGGCGTCCCGGTGGTGGACCACTGGTGGCAGACCGAGACCGGCTGGCCGGTCTGCGCCTCGCCACGCGGCCTGGAACCGCTGCCGCTCAAGCCGGGCTCCCCCAGCGTCCCGGTCCCCGGCTACGACGTCCGCATCCTCGACGCCTCCGGCGAGGAGCTACCCGCCGGCCAGGAGGGCGCCATCGCGATCCGGCTCCCGCTGCCGCCCGGCACCCTGCCCACCCTGTGGGGCGACGACGAGCGCTACATCTCCTCGTACCTGTCCCGCTATCCCGGCTTCTACCTGACCGGCGACGGCGGCTACATCGACGCCGACGGCTACGTGTACGTGATGGGCCGGACCGACGACGTGATCAACGTGGCCGGCCACCGGCTGTCCACCGGCGCCATGGAAGCGGTCCTCGCCGCCCACCCCGCCGTCGCCGAATGCGCCGTGATCGGCGTCCGCGACACCCTCAAAGGCCAGCTTCCCAAGGGTTTCGTGGTGCTCAAGGCCGGCGTCACCATCGACGAGCCCACCCTGCGCGAGGAGTTGGTCGCCGCCGTGCGCCGCGAGATCGGCCCGGTGGCCGCGTTCCGCGACGTCTCCGTGGTCGACGGCCTGCCGAAGACCCGCTCCGGCAAGATCCTGCGGAAGACCATGCGCGGCATAGCCGACGGCCGCGACGAACCCGTGCCGTCCACGATCGAGGACCCCGCCGTCCTCGACGCCCTGCGCCCCATCCTCCGCGGCCACCCCTGAGGACGCCCATGCCCATCAGACTCATCCGTTCCCCGAGCCTGTCGGACGCCGAGTACGCCTACGCGGCCACCGCACCCGCCAATGCCAGGCTGGTCTTTTTGGCCGGTTCGTGCCCGCTGAACCCCGACGGATCCACGGCGGCGATCGGGGACTACGCCGGCCAAGCGGCCAAAGCCGTTGCGAACATGCGGATCGCCCTGTCCGACGCCGGCGCGACACTCCACGACATCATCAGCACCAGGGTCCTCGTCGCATCCACCCGCCGGGAGGACCTGGTCACCGCCTGGCAGGTGGTCCGAGACGCCTTCGCCGACCACGACGTCCCCAGCACCCTGATGGGCGTCACCGTGCTCGGCTACCCCAACCAACTAGTCGAAATCGAAGCCGTCGCCGCCGTCCTCGACTCCTGACCCGCCGCCCCTGTTTTCGCATCTCCCCAACACAGACCCCACCCTTCCCGGCATCACCCCGGGGGGCCACGACCTTCGTGTTGATCACGTAAGTGCCGAGGCCGCAGATACTGTGTCTGCTGGTTGATCATCGCTGATTGTTTGCCGTGCTGGGAAAGGGTGGACCGGGTCGGGGTGATCCGATTAGCTGACCTTCGCCGTCATCTGGCCGTGGTGCCTGATCCGCGTGCCCGCCGTGCGGCATGAGTTGGGCTCGGCTCTGGCGATCGCCGCGGCAGTGGTGGCGGTTGCCCAGTGGTTGACCGCGATCGGGAATGGGCTCCCGATGCCCAGCAACGGGGTGCGGCGGGTCAACGCCTGACCCCGCCCACTGTTTCGCCTCTCCCCTACACAGACCCCCACCCTTCCCGGGGGGCGTCCCACGTCCATTCTACCGGCGCGGGGGGTTTTGAAGATCAAATGTCGGGGGAGGTGTGGATAACTGAGGGGGTGTGGACAAGTTGGGGCGACGGTTGTGTGGTAAGGGTAAATTGGTCTATACCTGTTAGGTGGAACCCTGCCCCCCGGGCCTCGAGGAGGACCCGTGAAGAATTCCACCAACCGCAGTTTCCTGCGCCGGCTTGTCATTGCCGGCGTCGCGACCATCATCACCGCCGGCGCCTCGCCGGGCGTGGCCACGGCAGATTCGGAGCGGCTCATCTCGCGAATGAACACCATTGTGCCCGCGCCGGTGTCGGTGCGGACCGACCCGGCGGGTGACTTCGAGATCACCCGGCAGACGAAGATCTCCACCCCGCCGGGCTCGCGCGCCGCCGCGGACGTGGGCCGCTACCTGGCCGGCGTGCTCCGGCCGTCCACCGGCTTCCCGCTCCCGGTGACCTCGTCGGGCAACGGACCCGCCATCGCGCTGGTGCTCGGCGCGGACCCGCGGGTCGGCGACTCCGGCTACGAGCTTTCCGTGCGGCGCCAAGGCGTGACCCTGCGCGCGAACACCGCGACCGGCCTGTTCGCCGGGGTGCAGACGCTGCGCCAGCTGCTGCCGCCGTCGGTGGAGAGCCGCACCCGGCAGCCCGGACCATGGCTCGTGTCGGGCGGGACGATCGTGGACTTCCCGCGGTTCGCCCACCGGGGCGCGATGCTCGACGTCTCGCGGCACTTCTTCAGCGTCGAGGAGGTCAAGCGCTACATCGACCAGATCGCCCAGTACAAGATCAACGTGCTGCACCTGCATCTGGCCGACGACCAGGGCTGGCGGATCGAGATCAAGAGCTGGCCGCGGCTGGCGACCTTCGGCGGCAGCACCGAGGTCGGCGGCGGGCCCGGCGGGTACTACACCCAGAACCAGTACCGTGATCTGGTCAGCTATGCCGCCTCCCGGCACATCACCATCGTTCCCGAGATCGACATGCCCGGGCACACCAACGCCGCGCTGGCCTCCTACGCGGAGCTGAACTGCGACGGGGTCGCCCCGCCGCTCTACACCGGCACGGAGGTCGGGTTCAGCTCGCTGTGCATCCGCTCCGAGATCACCTACCGGTTCCTCGACGACGTGCTGCGCGAACTGGCGGCCCTGACTCCGGGCCAGTACCTGCACATCGGCAGCGACGAGGCGCATGCCACCACCGAGCCCGACTACCTGTACTTCATCAACCGGGTGCTGCCGATCGTGGCCAAGTACGGCAAGAAGGTCAGCGGCTGGCACGACTTCGTCAAGGCCACCCCGCCGGCCACCGCGCTGCCGCAGTACTGGGGCACCACCAACACCAACGCGCAGGTCGCCGCCGCCGTCGCGCGCGGCAACAAGGTGCTGCTGTCCCCGGCCAACAAGGCCTACCTGGACATGAAGTACAACCCGGCCACCCCGCTGGGGCTGAGCTGGGCCGGATTCATCGAGGTGGACACCGCCTACGGCTGGGATCCGGGCAACTACCTGCAGAACGTGCCGGAGAGCGCGGTCGTCGGGGTGGAGGCGCCGCTGTGGTCGGAGACCCTGGAGAACAGCGACCACATCGAGTTCATGGCCTTCCCGCGGCTGCCCGCCTACGCCGAGCTCGGCTGGTCGCCGTGGGCCACGCACGACTGGGCCGGCTTCCGGAACCGGCTGGCCGCCCAGGGCCCGCGGTGGACCGCGCAGGGCATCGACTTCTACCGGTCCACGCAGGTTCCCTGGCCACAGTAGGCCGCCCAGGGCCGGTACTAACTCTGGGTTAGTACCGGTTCGACGGTGCCGGCGAGCCGGGCACGCTCGGCGGCGAACACGGCGAGATGGGTCTCCAGGGACTCCACCGCGCCGGACAGGATGGGCGCCGGGTCACCGGTCGCCACCGCGGTGGTGAAGGCCGCCATCAGGCCGTCGTCGCCGCCGCCGTGACCGGACCCGGCGTCGGTGCCGGCCGAGGGCGCCACCAACTCCTCGGTCCGCCCGGTGACGAAGTCGCACACCGTGAGCCGCTGCCCGTCGCCCTCGATCGAGCCGCGGCTGCCGAAGATCCGGGTCCGGCGGTCCTGATGCGGCGTGAACGCCGTCATGGTGAAGGTCCCGGTCGCGCCTCCGGCGAACTCCAGCGCCACGACCTGATGGTCGACCACGTCGTTGTCGCAGGTGTACACGCATCGCCCGTACGGCCCGTCGCGCAGCGCCGCGCGCACCCCGGCCTCGGTGGGGTCGTCGGTGAGCACGCTGACCGGCCAGCCCGTCCGGCCGCCGCGCACCATGCCCAGGTACAACCGTGCCGCCGAGTACGGGCAGTCCGGTTCCACCGCGCAGTCCAGGCAGCGGTCGGCCGCGCCCTCGGGCTGGTTCTCCGGCCGGAAGTGGCTCAGTGCCCCGAAACTCGACACCCGCTCGATCGGCCGGCCCACGACATGGCGCAGCCAGTCGATGTCGTGGCAGGACTTGGCGAGCAGCATGAACGACGAGCGGTCCGACCGCCGCCAGTTGCCCCGGACGAACGCGTGGGCGTGGTGCCACCAGCCGACCGGTTCGAGGTGCTGCACGTCGTGCACCACGCCGATCCGGCCGGCCGCCACGATCTCCTTGAGCAGCCGGGTGTACGGCCGGTAGCGCAGCACGTGGCAGACCGCGAACAACACCCCGGCCGCGCGCACCGCGTGCACCAGCCGCCGGCAGTCCGGCTCGGACGGCGCCAGCGGTTTCTCCACCAGCAGGTGATATCCCTTGGCCGCCAACGCCATCGCCGGTTCGACGTGGGCCACGTCCGGCGTGGCGATGATCGCCGCGTCGGCTAATCGCGGTTGCTCGGCCAGGTCCTGCCAGGACGAGAACTGCCGCTGCGCCGGGATCCCATGCCGCCCGGCCAGCCGGGTGCGCTGGAACTCCCGCGGTTCGGCGACCGCGAGAACCGAGGCCCGGTCCGGGTTCGCGGCGATCCATCTGGCGTAGGCGCTGCCCCGCTCGCCCGCACCCACGACGGCGAAGGTCACCGCCGTCATCGGGCGGTCCCCCGCCGGTAGGTGGCCACGATGACCGACGCGGTGACCGAGACCGGCTCGTCCAGCATCCGCACCCGCTCCCGCGTCCGCGCCGGGTCCACGTGCCAGGAGCTCGGTCCCATGCCGACGACGGCCTCGACATCCTCGTGCGACAACGACATGGTGAACTCCCAATCGTCCTCACTGGACAGTTGGCCGTACGGGGCGAGCGCGGCGGTGATCCGATCCTGCTTCTCCGGCTCCACCTTGAGCAGTTCGAGCTTCCACACGAGCTCGATCAGGTGCCGCGCGGTCGGCGACACCACGACCAGAACGCCGTTCTCGGCCAGGATCCGGTGGATCTCGGCGGGGTTGCGCGGCGCGAACACGCTCAGCGCGAGCGCCGCCGCTCCGGACCGGACCGGCAGGCCGTGCCACACGTCGCAGCCGACCGCCCCGACCCGGCCATGGGCTCGGGCCGCCCGGCGCAACGCCGCCTTGGACACGTCCAGCGCCAGTCCGAACCGGTCCGGCAGCGCGTCGAGCACCGGTCGCAGATAGTGCCCGACGCCGGCGCCGATATCCACCACGCATCCGGCCGGGCGGTCGACGATGGCGCGCTGGCCGGCCGCCACCACGGCCCGTTCGATCGGCGCGAAGTGCCCGGCCGACAGGAACTTCGCCCGGGCCTCGACCATCTCGGGGGTGTCGCCGGAGATTCCGGACGAGTGCCCGGAGACCAGGTTCAGATAACCCTGACGGGCGACGTCGAACGTGTGCGCCTGCTGGCAGCGCACCGCCGAACCGGCGAGCGCCAACTCGGTCCCGCAGTTGGGACACACCAGAAACCGCAACACCTCGGCGAGCACCGGACTCATGACCTCCGGCTGTTGACCGGCAATGTGAAGAACCCACCACAGCCAGCGTCCACATGCAACCGGACGCCGGGTCGGGCGGGTCTGGACTCGGCCATGGACCTACCGTGCCGCAAGATCGGCGACAGCGGCCCCGATGGCCCGGTGGAACGTCGGGTAGGCGTAGATCATCTGTCCGAGCATGGCGGTCGGCACCTCGGCGTGCACGGCGACCGCGAGCGCGCTGAGCACCTCGCCGCCGGTCGGACCGACCGACGTGGCGCCGACCAGCACGCCCCGGTCGGCGTCCTCGACCAGCTTGAGCAGCCCGTCGTTGCCGGGTCCGTGGATGAAGCCCCGGGACGAGGCCGCCAGGTCGGTCGTCCCGATGCGCACGGAGATCCCTTGCTGCCGGGCCGCGGCCTCGGTGAGCCCGACGCTGCCGACCTCCGGGTCGGTGAACGTCACGCTGGGCACCGCGCGGTAGACCGCGCCCGGGTGGTCGCGACCCAGAATGTCCGCCGCGGCGATATCGGCCTGGTAGATGGACATGTGCGTGAACGCGCCCTTGCCGGTCACGTCACCGATCGCCCACAGCCCGGGCGCCGCGCGCAGCCGTTCGTCGACCTCGATGCCCTTGCCGCTCTCGTCCAGACCGTAGGCGCCGACGCCGAGCGCGGCCAGGTCGGTGTGCCGGCCGGTGGCCACGAGCAGGCACTCGGCCGACAGCGTCTCGCCGCCGTCGAGTCGCACGGTGAACGTGGCGCCGTCGTGGCTGACCCCGGTCACCGAAACCCCGGTGCGCACCGTGATGCCTTCCTCGGCGAAACACTCCTGGAGTAACCGGCCCGCCTCCGGTTCGGTGGTGGGCAGCAGCCGTTCCCGGGTGTGCAGCAGGGTGACCTCGGCGCCGAACCGGGAGAACACCTGGGTGAACTCGCAGCCGACCGGGCCGCCGCCGAGCACGATCATGCTGCCGGGCACCAGGGTGGTCTGCACCGCCTCGCGGTTGGTCCAGAAGGGAGTGCCGGCAAGGCCGGGAATCGACGGGACGGCCGGGTCCGTGCCGGGGTTGACCACGATCGCCTTGGCCGCCTGGAACCGCCGCTCACCGTCCGATGTGGACACGGTGACCTCGCCGGGCGCGGTGATCCGGGCCCGGCCGCGGACGAACCGGGCACCGGCCTGCTCCAGCCGTTCCACCGCGACCCGGTCGTCCCAGTCGTCGGTGGCATCCTCGCGGATCCGCTTCGCCACCGGGCCCCAGTCGGACCGTACCGTCGCCGAGCCGGCCAGTTCGCCCACCCGGCGGGCCTCGGCGAGGGCGTCCGCCGCCCTGATCATCATCTTGGTCGGGATGCACGCGTAGTAGGGACATTCGCCGCCGACCAACCGGGCGTCGACGCCCACCACGGAAAGGCCCTCCCGGGCCAGTCGGGCGGCGCACGCCTCCCCGCCCGGGCCGAGTCCGATCACGACCACGTCCACCGGTTCGTTCGTCACCCGGACATCATTCCGTGCGGTAGCGCGCGGGCGCGAACTCGTCCCGCGCGATGGCCGCGCGCCGGGCCCGCAGGTAGGCCGGGCCGTTGACCCGAACCGACTCCGGCAGCACCGGGGTGAGCGCCCGGGACGCCGTGGCGACGGTGCGCAGCGCCCGGTCCTGCCGCCCGGTCCAGCGCAGTCCCAGCCTGGCCCGCAGCGCGGGCGGGGTCGCGCCGATTCCGGTGAGGGTCAGCAGCCGCGTCATCGGCACCCGGCCCGCCCGCCACAACGGCTCGGTCCAACCCGGCAGCAGTTCCGGCCGGGCCGGCCGGGCCGCCACCCGCAGCACGGTGTCGACGGTGCCGGTGTGCTCCAGCCGGGTACTGATCATGTCGTCGAAGTAGTCCAGGAACTCGTCCCACCCGCCCGGCAGATCGCCCGCTCGCACCCCGATCAACCGGCCGAGCCCCAACCATTCCCGGTACAACCGGTGCACCTCGTCCGGCCGCATCCCGGACCCGAACATCCGCTGCCCGTTCACCACCGACCAGACCAGCGTCCCGTGCACCCAGGCGTACGCCCCGGGTTCCAGCGCGTGGTACCGGCTCCCGTCCGGGTTCACCCCGCGGATCCGGCGGTGCATCCGCCGCAGCCGCTGCCCCACCTCGACTGCGTCGAACCCCCCGTACACCATCAGGTTCACCCAGTCGATCGTCCGGTACAAGCGCACCCAGGGCCGCGCCTCGAAATCCGAATGGTCCCGCACCCCCGCCCCCACCGTCGGATGCGCCACCTGCAACAACAACGCGCTCAACGCTCCCAGGAACAACCGCGGATCACTCACGTACCGCCACGCGGCCGACCCCTGGCCCACGGTCAACTCCCGCGCCTCCACCACGATCCGACCATGCCACCGGGCGCGACTCCGCGCGAGCGCATCGAGGCGAAATGCCGGCGCCGCGCAGGCCGCAGGTTGTGCGACGATGACGGCCATGACGACCAGAAAGGGCCATGCCGCGTAGGCGCCCGGCACAGCTCCGCGCCCGCCAGCCGATCCGGCGGCAGCCCGGACAGTCGATCCGTCAGGTCTCCCGAGTATCCGCACCGATGCTGCGTGCCATTGCCGACGTGGAACGCACGCGACTACAGCCCGGCGCGGTCGCCGAGGCACTCGGCAGTTGGGCCGGATTCGTCCGAGGTCCCGCCCGCGCCCTCGCCGACTACGCACCCGAGGCATGCACCTGCCCGGGATGCCGGTGGCACGACCCGATCGCGCATCGGGAGACGCTGCGGGTGGTGCTGAACGCGTTGCCGGCCAAGGCCGCACGGGAGTTGAGCGCACTCATCCGGCCCCTAGACGAGCTCTACCTGGCCCGCTCGATCCCCGACCCGGCGTCCGCCCGTATCCGCGACCTGCTCACCGCCCACACTCGCGCCCGAATGCCGCCGGCCGACACGTTCACCTTCGGCGTCGACCTGGTGTATCTGGGTTGGCTGCTGGTGGTGGTCGGTG
>NZ_DASTBH010000482.1:0-18752 GCF_035712165.1 Actinophytocola sp.
GGGCTTTTCGGACACCTCGACGCACGTGCCCTGCCGACCCTGGTGCGAGGATCACTCACGTCATGCGCGTCCTGATGCTGTCCTGGGAGTACCCGCCGGTCGTGGTCGGCGGGCTGGGCCGGCACGTGCACGCGCTGGCCACCCACCTCGCCGAGCAGGGCCACGAGGTCGTGGTGCTGTGCCGGCACGAGGCCGGAACCGACGCGCTGACCCACCCGACGCAGCGCAGCACGCACGAGGGCGTGCGGCTGATCCGGGTCGCCGAGGACCCGACCCACCTGGTGTTCGAGAAGGACCTGGTGGCCTGGACGCTGGCGATGGGGCACGCGATGGTCCGCGCCGGGTTCGCGCTGCTGCGCGGCTGGCGGCCGGACGTGGTGCACGCGCACGACTGGCTGGTCACCCATCCGGCGATCGCGCTGGCCGAGCAGGCCGGGGTGCCGCTGGTGGCCACGTTCCACGCCACCGAGGCCGGCCGGCACAGCGGCTGGCTGTCCGCGCCGCTCAACCAGCAGATTCACTCGGTGGAGTGGTGGCTGGCGAACCGGGCCGACGCGCTGATCACCTGCTCGGCGGCCATGCGGGCGGAGACGGCGCACCTGTTCGAGGTGGACGCCGAGGGCATCGCGGTGATCCACAACGGGATCGAGCCACGCGGCTGGCGGGTGCCGCCGGAACTGGTCCGGCAGTCCCGCAGGCGCCACAGCCCGCGCGGCGAGCCGCTGATCGCGTTCTTCGGCCGGCTGGAGTGGGAGAAGGGCGTGCACGACCTGATCGCCGCGCTGCCCCGGGTCCGGCGCACCCACCCCGGCACCCGGCTGGTGGTGGCCGGACGCGGCCGGCAGGGCCCGGCGCTGGCCAACCAGGCCCGCAAGCTCCGGGTGGCGCGGTCGGTGCGGTTCGTCGGGCACCTGCCCGACCGGGAACTGGTCGCCTGCCTGGCCGCGGCCGACGTCGTGGTGCTGCCCAGCCGGTACGAGCCGTTCGGGATCGTGGCGCTGGAGGCGGCGGCGGCCGGCGCGCCGCTGGTGGCCGCCGCGACCGGGGGGCTCGGCGAGGTGGTGATCGACGGCGAGACCGGGCTGTCGTTCACCCCGGGCGACGTGGCCGGGCTCGCCGAGGCGGTGCGCGCGGTGCTGGACGACCCGGTGGCCGCCGACCGCCGGGCCCGGCGGGCCAAAGCACGCCGGGCCGAGGACTTCGACTGGCGCAAGATCGCCGCCGCGACCGCCG
The DNA here is from genome assembly GCF_035712165.1 of Actinophytocola sp. Classification (GTDB taxonomy): domain Bacteria; phylum Actinomycetota; class Actinomycetes; order Mycobacteriales; family Pseudonocardiaceae; genus DASYTH01. Next base: position 1,234 of record NZ_DASTBH010000482.1, read on the forward strand.
AGGTGTACCGGCGGACCGAGGTGCGCGACATTCCCCCGCTGGGCCGGCCGAAGATCGCCTCCGGCAACGCCTTCACCGCCTGAGGGCCGGTTACTGGCGCTTCTGCAGCGCCTCGTCGGCCTTGCGGGACATGTCGGCGATGGCGGCCCGGTGCTCGGCGTCGGCCTCGTAGTCGGCCAGCCGGTCGCGCACCACCCGGGCCGGGGCGCCGACCGCGATCGCATAGTCCGGGATGTCGCCGCGCACGATCGCGTGCGCGCCGACCACCGCGCCGCGCCCGATCCGGGAGCCGCGCAGCACCGAGACCTTCGTGCCGAGCCAGGTGTCCGGGCCGATCCGCACCGGCGCCTTCACGATGCCCTGGTCCTTGATCGGCACGCCGATGTCGGCGATCACATGGTCGAAGTCGCAGATGTAGACCCAGTCGGCCACCAGCGCGGCGTCGCCCAGTTCGATGTCGAGGTAGCAGTTGATCACGTTCTGCCGGCCGAACACCGCCTTGTCGCCGATCCGCAGCGACCCCTCGTGGCAGCGGATGGCGTTGCCGTCCCCGATGTGCACCCAGCGGCCGATCTCCATCCGCCCGTAGCCGGGCCGGCAGTGGATCTCCACGTGCTTGCCGAGGAACACCATGCCGCGCAGGATGATGTGCGGGTTGGCCAGCCGGAACCGCAGCAGCCGCCAATACCGCACCAGGTACCAGGGCCGCCAGGCGCGGTTGCGGATCACCCAGCGCAGCGAGGCGAGGGTGAGGAACCTGGCCTGCTCCGGGTCCCGCCGCGACCGGCGCCAGCGGTCGGACATGGGCGAGCCCCACATCGTGGTCATGCCCGAACGGTAGCCCACCAGCTAGCCTCGCCGGCATGACGTCGCTGATCATCGACACCGACCCGGGCGTGGACGACGCCTTCGCGATCGCCCTGGCCTGCGCGAGCCCCGAGGTGGACCTGCTGGCGGTGACCACGGTGTTCGGCAACGCCTCGCTGGAGACCACCACCCGCAACGCGCTGCGGCTGCTCGCGCTGTGCGGACGCACCGACGTGCCGGTGGCCGCCGGGGCCGACCGGCCGCTGGTCTACCCGCAGGAGCACGAGGCCGACCGGGTGCACGGCAGCGACGGTCTGTCCGGCCGCGCGCACCTGCTGGCGCCGGGACCGAACGAGGTGTCCGAACTGGACGCGGTCGGGCTGATGGCCAGGCTGCTCGCCGAGGCGGACGAGCCGGTCACGATCGCCCCGATCGGACCGCTGACCAACATCGCGCTGCTGCTCGGCGCCTACCCCAGCCTGCGCGGCAAGATCGAGCGGCTGGTGGTGATGGGCGGCGCGATCTCCGGCGGCAACACCACGGCGGTGTCCGAGTTCAACCTGTGGAGCGATCCGGAGGCGGCCCGCCGGGTCCTGGTCGAGGAGCGGATCCCGACCGTGCTGGTGCCGATCGACCTGACCTTCCAGTGCATGGTGCAGCGGCCCTGGCTGGACCGGCTGGCCGCGTCCGGCCCGCTCGGCGAGACGCTGGTCGGGTTCACCACCGACTACGTGGCGCACTACACGGCGTTCTTCGGCAAGGAGTGCACGATCCTGCACGACGCCATCGCGGTCGCCGAGGCGATCCGCCCCGGCCTGCTGCGGACCAGGAGCTACCCGGTGGAGGTGGACTGCGCGTTCGGCCCGAGCCGCGGCGCGCTGATCGCCGACCGGCGCGAGCCGGAGATCGTCGCCACGTTCGGTTCGAAGCTGGCCCGGGCGCTGGACATCGCGGTAGAGACCGACGTCGACGCGGTCCTCGAGTACCTGCTCAGCCGGCTCGCGCGCTAGCCCTGGCCACCGACGGCGGCAGCCACAGACCGTCCGGCGCCCGTCTGGCCAGCCGGGGCGCCCCGTGCTGGTCCGGCGCCGGCAGGTCCAGCAGAGCCTGGATCACGCCGAGGGCGCCGTCCTCGAAGCTCCACAGCACGTCGTCCGACCCCGGCCGGAACCCGGGCACCATCCGGGCGGCCACCGCATCGTCCTCGCCCCAGATGTGCAGCCGGTCGTAGCAGTCCGGCCAGCCGTACGTGCCGACCAGCACGCACAGGTCCCCAGACTCGTCAGACACCGTCTGGAACACGAATCCGCGGCCGCGCAGCTCCTTGATTCCCTGTTCGATGTTCATCTCGACTCGCAGCCTTCCCCACCGATCCGCGCAGCAAACACCCGGACACGCAGAAAGACGACGGGCGGGCATAGTGGTGCGTTCAGCACACGCGCGAGCCGCACGAATGGCCGAATGGACCACGTTTAAACGTCATCAAAGGGAAAGGTTTCCGCCGAGCTCACGCAGTTTCGTGTGGGTGTCCCGGTAGGCCGACAGGCTCGGAAGAAAGCTCTTGTCCATTTTGCTGGTCACCGTGTAAACGGGGTTGCACACCTGCGCGACCGGTGTGAGCGCGGCCTGCGCGACGAGCTGATAGGCGTCCATCCGGTCGACTCCGCACAGCTCGGCGAGCCAGCCGGTCATGTCCACCTGGGCCACCCGGTAGGCGTTCTCCAGCGGCCGGGCGGCGCCGATGCTCATCAGGTGCGTGTCGGACTCCAGCCGCGGCCACAGGGTCATCACGCCGGGGATCAGGTCCACGATCACGACCGTGTTCATGGCCACCTCGACCCCGGTGCCGCACGCCTCGCCCTCGCCCTGCCGCGCGTGCCCGTCGCCGAGGGAGAACAGCGCACCCTCCACGTTCACCCCGAAGTAGGCGGTGACGCCGGCCCGCATCTCCGGGCTGTCCAGGTTGCCGCCGTGGTTGTCCGGCACCAGCGCCGAGCGCGCCTCGAACGAGGGGGGCGCCACGCCGACGGTGCCGTGCATCGGGTCCATCGGTAGCTCGATGGTGAGATCCGCGCTCTTGGCGTGGTAGGTCACCGTTCGTTTGGCGTTGTCCAGTTCGTAGATCCAGACCAGTTCGGGCAGCGGGTCCTGCAGCGTCGCGGTGTAGGCGTCGGAGGTGAGCGCGCCGAAGAACGGCAGCGTGGTGGCGGCGCCGGTGTCCCGGGCCGGCTCGATCGACACGAAGTGCAGGGCCAGCGTGTCTCCCGGCTTGGCCCCCTCGACGGCGAACGGCCCGGTCTGCGGGTTGAGGAACGGGAACTCGCACACCTGCGAGGCCAGATCCCGTTCGGTGCGCACCTTTCCGGCGAAACAGTCCTCGGTCCACAGCGAGATCACGTCGCCGGGCCGGACCTTGCGCACCGGCGGGGCGCCGCCGAAGGTCCAGCAGAACTCGCCCGGCTCCGGCCGGTACTCGATGAGGGTCATGAGATCTCCTCCCGCTCCGGCTCGGACAGCCTGGGCGTGCGTCCGGTGAACACCAGCACCAGCATGATCACCAGGCCGACCCCGAGCCAGGTCAGCCCGACCACCTGCGCGGCCAGGTTCGCCTTGATCACGACGTAGCCGAGGATCACCAGCCCGCACACCGGAACGACGAGGTGGCGCAGGTAGTCCCGGCTGCGCCTGCGGATCAGGTAGTGCACGACCACCGCGACGTGCAGCAGCAGGAACGCGGTCAGCGCACCGAAGTTGACCAGGGTGGTGAGCAGCGTCAGCCCGTAGTCCTCCCGGGACGTCATCGCGATCCCCACCACCAGGGTGATCGCCGCGACGGCGAACGTGGCGTACTCCGGCACCCGGTAGGTCGGATGCACCCAGGCGAGGAACCGGGGCAGTTGCCGGTCCCGGGCCATCGAGTACAGCACCCTGCTGGTCGCCGCCTGCGCGACGAGGGCGTTGGCGAAGCCCCAGGCGACCGCGGTCGCGACGGCGGTGACCACGTAGAGCCAGTGCCCGCCGGCGGCCTCTGCCGCGCGGTAGAACGCGGTCCCCTCCGGATCACCGTCGGCGAGCAGGGTTTCCCGGTCCGGCACCAGCAGCGCGGCCACCCAGGTCTGCACCACGAACAGCACGGCCACGACGATCAGCGAGCCGATCGTCGCCCTGGCCACCTGGCCGGCTCCCTCGCGGTTCTCCTCGGACAGCGTGGAGATCGCGTCGAAACCCAGGAAGCTCAGCACCGCAACGGATACCGCACCGAAGATCAGCCCGACGGTGAAGGTCTCGGAGTTGAACAGCGGGCTGATGAAGTCCCCGCTCGCCTTCCCGCTGGCCAGCGCGGCGATTCCGATCACCAGGAACAGCGCCAGCACGATCAGTTCGGCGACCAGGATGACCCGGTTGGTGCGCGCGGTGAGCTCGATGCCGAAGTAGTTGATCGCGGTGTTCAGCACGACGAACCCGACCACCCACACCCCCACCGGAATCGCCGGCACCAGGGAGTGCATGGCGATTCCGGAAACGATGTAGAGCAGCGCCGGAACCAGGATGTAGTCGAGCAGGATCTGCCAGCCGGCGATGAAGCCGACCGGCTGTGCGATTCCCCGGCCCGCGTAGGAGTACACCGATCCGGCCAGCGGAAACGCCTTGGACATCTGGGCATAGGAGACGGCGGTGAACACCATGCCCACCGCACCGATCACGTAGGCCAGGGCGACCATGCCGCCCGAGGCGTTGAAAACGCTGCCGAAGATCCCGAACGGGGCGATCGGCACCATGAAGATCAGTCCGTAGATCAGCAGGTCCCAGAACGAAAGTGATCGTTTGAGCTCCTGCCGGTAGCCGAACTGCTCGACGGTCTGGTCGTTCTGCTCGGACATGGCCGGCATTAGAGCACCCGGGCGTGCCAGGCGGAAGACACCTAGGTGGATCAGATGGGGTCAGGTCATCCCGCCGATGTGCACGAATGGGGAACTCGCCGGGCTGGAAGTGGGGACTCGCCGGGGGGTCAGGTGCGCTCGGCCGAGCAGATGAAGGCGGTGGGAGTTCGGCCGATTCTGGTCAGAACCACGGAAACCTCGGCATCGCCGGACAGGCGCAGGCGGGGGCGCAGCTTGTTGGGGTCCACGTCCAGGCCGCGCACGAGGATCTCCACCCGGCCGACGTGGAGCAGGCGGAGTGCGGCGCGCAGCGACTTCTCGGAGTAGTGGCCGTGCTCGAGTATCCGAAATGCCCGGATGCCGGACGGTGGGGCGTCGCCGGAGAGGTAGGCGATCCGTTCGTCCAACTGGCCGAGCCCGTGCCGGGCCGCGTAGTGCCGGACCAGCCCGGCCCGCACCACGGCGCCGTCCGGATCGACGATCCACTCGCCGGGCGGGCGGACCGGGCAGTCGTCCGGTTCGGCGTCCGTGATCGTCCACTGTGGACCAGAAGTGCGGAGCACGGTGGCTCGGCGGGCCACCGTGGCGAACGATCCCCGCCACAGGCAGGCCTCCCGCACCTGGCCGTCCAACGAGACGATCTCCACCTCGCCGGCCCACGGCACGTCCGCGAAGTCGATCCCGGGCGCGCATTTCACCGCCAGGTCGCGGCCCCGGTAGGTCTGCGCCAACTCGTCCAGCGGCGGCGTGAAGTCCGCCGGCCGCCAGCGCCTGCGTCCCGCCGCGTCCCGGCGCCCGGGGTCGGCGAACACCGCGGCGTCCCGGCTCACCGGATGCAGCGCGTCCGCCAGCGCCAGCGCCACCCCCGGGCAGTTGTGCGCCGCCATCGCCAGCCGCACCGGATCGAGATCCGAGCCCAGGCACCGGCCGGCCACCTCGGCCAGCGCCGCGAGGTCCACGCCAACTGAACAGGTCACGTCGTGCACGTCCCGCCCGGCGAACCGGGCCGCACGGCGCCGGGCGACCGCCGCCGGGGTGGCCTGCTGCACCGCCGCGTCGGTGAACAACCACCGGTCCGGATCGTCCACTTTGGCCGAAGCTCGGCGACGCAGCAGCACGGTCTCCAGCACGGCGCCGGCCCGCTCGCCGAGCAGCTCCCGCGCGGTGCGCACATCCGCCAGATAGGACGCGCCGGTCAGCGGCAACCGGCCGACCTCGGCGATCTCGGCCGCCGCGCCGGTCAGATAGGAAACGTCGTCGAGCGAGAACTGATAGCTCACAAAACCCCATCGCCTCGCAAGCTCGGCGTCGGGGCAGTGTTCAACGGTTCGCTCGCAAGCTCGCTCACGAGGTCTTGGTGCCGGTGATCATCACGTTGTAGAACAGCTCGCGCGGGGCGACGCGGCGCAGCACGTTCTCGTCCAGCCAGGAAAGCCGCAGCCACGACTTGTAGGCGAAGAGCTTCCAGCGCAGGCCGAGCTTCTCGGGTGGCACGGCGGCCTCGAAGGTGCGCACCGGCCAGCCGAACAGCGCGGCGGACAGCTCCTCGGTGTGGGCCTTGACCTCGCGCGCGCCGGCGGCCCGGGCCAGGTTCTCCAGCGCGGTGGGGTCGAAGGTGTGGATGTCGACGATCGCCTCCAGCGCGGCCGCCCGGGACGACTCGTCCAGCTCACTCTGCGGGCGCCGCCATTCCCGCAACGGCTCCAGCTTGGTGATATTGGTGGTCAGCCACCAGACGATCCGGCCGAGCCGGCGGGCGTACCAGTCGCCGACCCTGGTCGGCTCGCCGGCGAACACGAACCGCCCGCCCGGCTTGAGCACCCGCAGCACCTCGGCGAACGCCGCCGGCAGGTCCGGGATGTGGTGCAGCACCGCGTGCCCGACCACCAGGTCGAACGTGTCGTCCTCGTAGGGGATGCGCTCGGCGTCGGCCACCCGGCCGTCCACGTCCAGGCCCAGCCCGGCGGCGTTGCGCAGCGCGACGCGGACCATGCCCGGCGACAGGTCGGTCACCGAGCCCTTCTTGATCACGCCACCCTGCATCAGGTTGAGCAGGAAGAACCCGGTGCCACAGCCCAGTTCCATGGCGTGCTCGTAGGGCCAGTCCCGCTCTCCGGCCACCGCCCGGAACCGCCCGACGGCGTAGTCGATGCACCGCTCGTCGTAGGAGATCGACCACTTCTCGTCGTAGGTGTCGGCCTCCCAGTCGTGGTAGAGCACGTTGGCCAGCTTCAGATCCGACCGTGCCGCCTCGACCTCCTCGGCCGAGGCATGGGGGTTCGGAGCGGGATCACTTGCCACTGAACGTCGCCTTCCCCGGCCCGTTCTCGACGAACGACCGCATCCCGGTCTTCTGGTCCTCGGTGGCGAACAGCGCCGCGAACACCTGGCTCTCCACCTTCAGGCCGGTGGCCAGGTCGGTGTCCAGGCCGGTGTCGATGGCCGCCTTGGCCGCGGCCAACGCCCGGGCCGGACCGGTCACGAACTGCCGGGCCCAGCGCAGCGCCGCCTCGTACACGTCGTCCGGGGCGACCACCTCGTCCACGACGCCCAGCGACAGCGCCTCACCGGCCTCGACGAACCGTCCCGTGTAGACGATGTCCTTGGCCTTGCTCGGGCCGATCAGCCGGGCCAGGCGCTGAGTCCCGCCGGCGCCGGGGATGATGCCGAGCAGGATCTCCGGCTGGCCCACCTTGGCGTTGTCGCCGGCGATCCGCCGGTCGCAGCACAGCGCCAGCTCCAGCCCGCCGCCGAGCGCGTAGCCGGTGACCGCCGCGACGGTGGGCTTCGGGATCTCCGCCACCGCGGCGAACGACGAGGACAGCGCCCCGGCCCGCTCCGCCATGTCCACATAGGACATGTCGGCCATCTCCTTGATGTCCGCGCCGGCCGCGAACACCTTCTGTCCGCCGTAGACGATGACGGCCCGGACGTCGGCCCGGTCGGCCGCCTCCCGCGCCGCGGCCCGGATCTCCTCCTGCACCTGCTTGTTGAGCGCGTTCATGGGCGGGCGATCCAACCGGATGGTGCCCACACCGTCCTCGACCTCGAGCCGAACGAACTCACCCACACGTGCCTCCTCTAGGTTTGCGCCGCAGGTTACTCGCCGGTACGACGACTGGCGAAGTACCGGTCGCCCAGCCGTCGCACCTCGAGCTGCTGACCGAACGTGGCTGACAGGTTCTCGCTGGTCAGCACGTCGGTGATCAGTCCCTGCGCGACCACGCCGCCCTCGGCCAGCAGCAGCAGGTGGGTGAACCCGGGCGGGATCTCCTCGACGTGATGGGTGACCAGGATCGTGGCCGGCGCGTCCGGATCGGCGGCCAGCTCGGCCAGCCGGGCCACCAGGTCCTCGCGGCCGCCCAGGTCCAGCCCGGCCGCCGGCTCGTCGAGCAGCAACAGCTCCGGGTCGGTCATCAGGGCCCGGGCGATCAGGGTCCGCTTGCGCTCCCCTTCGGACAATGTGCCGAACCGGCGCTCGCCCAGGTGCGCGACGCCGAGCGCCTTCATCAGGTCGGCGGCGCGGCCGGTGTCGGTGCCGTCGTAGGCCTCCCGCCACCGGCCCAGCACCGCGTAGCCGGCACTGACCACCACGTCGGCGACCTTCTCCTCGCCCGGCACCCGGCCGAGCAGCGCCGCCGAGCAGAACCCGATGCGCGGCCGCAGCTCGAACACGTCCACCCGGCCCAGCCGCTCGCCGAGCACGTCGACCGTGCCGGTGGTCGGGTGCAGCTCGGCCGCGGCCAGGCGCAGCAGGGTGGTCTTGCCGGCCCCGTTCGCGCCGAGCACGACCCAGCGCTCGTCCAGCTCCGCCTGCCAGGTCAGCCCAGCGAGCAGGTTGGTCTGGCCCCGGCGGACGCCGACGTCCACCATCCGAACCACAAGGTCGTCGTCAACCGGTTCCACAGCGCCTATTCAACACGCCTATTCGACACGCAACGCCGCGGGCAGCGACTCGGCGTGCACGATGCCCAGCCGCTGGGTGGCCCTGGTGAGTGCCACGTACAGATCGGCGGGCGAGTCGATCAGGCCGGGCTCCACCACGACCACCGTGTCGAACTCCAGGCCCTTGGCCGCGCGCGGGGTGAGCACGGTGCGGGGCACGTCCAGCGCGTGACCGGGCGCGGCGATCACCGCGACCGTGCCGTCGCCGGCCTCCTTGACCGCCCGCCGCACCGCGTCCTCCAGCTCACCCGGCTCGACCCGCCGGATCCACGGGCGCACCCCGGTCCGGCGCACCGAGACCGGCGCCGCGACCCCGGGCACCACCCGCACGGCCAGCTCCATGATCTCCGCCGGGGTGCGGTAGTTCACGCTCAGCCTGCGGTGCACCCACCGGTCCGCCACGAACGACCCGAGCATCTGCGCCCAGGACCGGGCGCCGGCCGGCGACTCGCGCTGGGCCAGGTCGCCGACCACCGTGATCGACCGGCTCGGGCAGCGCCGCATCACCACCCGCCAGTCCATCTCGGACAGTTCCTGCGCCTCGTCGACCACCACGTGCCCGTAGGCCCAGTTCCGGTCGGCCGCCGCCCGCTCGGCCAGCGACCGGTGGTCGCGCTCCTCGTACCGCTCGGCCAGCCGCTTCGCGTCGATCAGGTCGACGGCCCGCAGCAGCTCCTCGTCCGGGTCCTCGTCGGTGTCGAGGATCTCCAGCACGCCCTCGGCGTAGGCGACCTCGTCGAGCTCACCGGCGTCGGCCTCCTGCGCCGACGGCCCGAGCAGCTCGGCCGCCTCGTCCAGCAGCGCCACGTCGGACACCGTCCAGTCGTGCCCGGCCGGCCGGTACAGGGCGGCGGGCGCCCGGGCGATCGCCAGCCGGGCCGGGGAGGCGAACAGCTCGCGCAGCAGCCGCTCCGGGGTCAGCGCCGGCCACAGCCGCTCCACCACCGCGGCCACGTCCGGGTCGGCGGTCAGGTCGGCCCGGACGTCGGCGGCGAGCATGTCGTAGAGGTCCGGGTCGATGAGATCGACAGCCTGCCGGGTCAGCGCCTCGATCAGTTCGGCGGCGAACGTCGCCCGGGCCTGGTTGTGCCGCAGGCCGGTCGCCCGGGCCTGGTCCCGCGCCTTGGCGACGAGGAACCAGTCCAGCGTGACGGTCACGTCGGACAGCGCGATCTCGACCGGGTCCTCGGGCAGTTCCTGCCGGTCGGCGATGGCCGCCGCCAGCACGTCGATCATGGTGACCGAACCCTTGAGCCGCCGGATCTCCGGCCGCTCCTCGGCGGTCGCGGCCAGGCCCGGCCACAGCTCGCCCGGGGTGGCGAACACCACGTCGGTCTCGCCGAGCGAGGGCAGCACGCCGCCGATGTAGCGCAGGAACTCCGGGTTCGGGCCGATGATCAGCACGCCGGACCGGGACATCCGGTCCTGCTGGTGGTAGAGCAGGTAGGCGACCCGGTGCAGGGCCACGGCGGTCTTGCCGGTGCCCGGTCCGCCGTCGATCACCACCAGCCCGCCGTGCGCCAGCCGGATGATCTCGTCCTGCTCGGCCTGGATGGTCGCCACGATGTCGCGCATGGTCTGCTCGCGCGGCGCGTTGAGCGCGGCCAGCAGCGAGGTGTCCGCGCCATTCGCCGCGTTCACGTCCAGTAAATCGTCGTGGAAATCGACGATCCGGCGCCCGGCTGTGCGAAAATGCCGGCGCCGGACGAGCCCTTCCGGACGTGCGCCGGTGGCGCAGTAGAATGGCCGGGAGGCTGGCGCCCGCCAGTCCATTAACAGCGGTTCGTAGTCGGCCGTCTCGTCGTAGAGGCCGATCCGGCCGATGTAGGCCCGGCTGCCGTCGGCGGCGTCGATCCGGCCGAAACACAGCCCGCTCTCGGCCACCCGCAGCCGGTTCACCTGGCCGGACAGTGTCCGCGCGGTGACCTCCCGGTGCCAGCGAAGCTCCGGGTCGACGGCCGAACTGTCCCGCAGCGTTCGCGCGAGGTCGGCGGACGCCCGAGCCCGCTCGGCGTCCAGCCGATCGTAGAGAAACCTCACGTAATCGCGTTCGGCCGGCAATTCCGGGTTTGACAAGTGATCCTCACATCTGCTATGATCAATCCACTTTCCCGGTGTTATCGGATTAACCGATGGCGCCGGTTTTTCTATTATGTACGGCATTGTCAAGCCGTGCAGCCGTCTTGCCCGTCCGCGCAGCCGGCCTACCACCAGCCCGGCCGCGGGCGATCTACTCACCGGCATGGGACAGGGATACGTTGCCGACACCGCCGCACTGGCGATCCGGGTCGGCGAGCTGCGGGCCGTGGCCGGCGAGGTCGCGGGGGCGTGCTCGGCGCTCGAGGTCGGCGGGGGCGACCTCGGGCCTGGCGACATCGGCGCGGCGGTGCAGGAGGTCGTCGGCCAGTGGCGGGACAACCTGAGCGCGATGACCGACAAGATCGACACGATCGCCGGCAACGTGAGCTCCGCGGTCGCCAACTACACCACCGTCGAGCAACTCGGCGCCGAACGCATGCGCGGCCTGGCCGAGGGCAAGGTCGTCGAGTCCCAGCTCACCGTGCTGCGCGGCGCCGCGGCCATGCTGCTGGCCGGCCGGGGAGGCCAGCCTTGAGCCGGAGCTTTCCCGCGCTGGGGTTCGACCCGGCCAAGGGCGACAAGAGCGCCGTGCAGACCGCGCTGCTGTCGATCGCCACCGCGTTGCAGACGATCGTGGCCACGCTGCCCAGGCTGGAGGAGGCCGCCAAGATCACCGACGACGCGGAGTGGGGCGGCAGCGCGGCCGAGGAGTTCAGCGACCACGGCGACGATCTGCCGATGGCGCTGGGCTCGGGGGCCGAGTCGATGGGGGCGGTGTCCGAGGCGCTGAGCGTGTGGGCCGGCCAGCTTGCCGCCAACCAGGCCCAGGCCGACGACCTGGAGCGGCGGGCCAAGCAGCTCAAGGCCCAGATCGCGACGGCCGAGGACGCCCTGGGCCAGGCCGCGGGCGCGATCCCCAGGGACACCGGCAACCCGCAGTACAACGCCAGGTTCGACGCCTACCTGGCTGCGGTCGACAGGTGCGCGAAGCTCGACGACGCGCTGCAGAAGGTGATCGACGAGGCCAACCGCCTGCGGGCCAAGCACCAGCGGCAGGCCGACGCGGCAGCGGACAAGATCCGCTCCGGCCCGGACGACGCGTTCAAGCCGGAGAACGACACGTGGTACGTGCAGACCCTGGACGGGGTGTCCAAGGTGTCCGGGATCGTCTCGGCAGCCACCGCCGCGGCCGCCGCCGGGCTCGCGATCACCGGGGTGGGCGCGCCGGCCGCGGCCGTGCTCGGCGCGGTCGCCACCGGCACCGGCGGGATCGCCCTGGTGTCCGGCCTCGGACAGCGGGCCGCCGGGTCACGCAACGCGCCGGGCAACCTCGACCTGGTGCTCTCGGCGCTGCCGGCCCGGACGTTCACCTCCGGCGCGATCGGCGGCCTCAAGGGCCTGGCCCGGCCCACCCTGGCGGCCGGCCGGGCGCGCACCGGCCTGAAGGGACTGCGGGAGGGCGCCGCCGAGGGCTTCACCGCCGCCGGCCTGCCGCTCTACGCCCGGCACGTGCAGGAGTACCTCCAGCTCGCCCGCCGGTACGGACCGGCGCAGGCCCTGCGGGCGAAGGTCGCCACCGACGGCGCGATCAAGGTGCTCAGCGGCAACGACAAGCTCGCCGCCGAGGCGTTCGTGCAGTCGGTGGACGCCACCGCCCGGACCATCGAGGCGTCCGGCACGAAGCTGACCCTGGAGCAGAAGCGCGAGCTGGAGATGCTCAAGATCCTGGCCAACCCGACCCAGGCACAGCTGGAGAACAGCGGAATCAAGGTGACCACCGACACGATCAAGGGCAAGTGACCATGCGCCTCGCCGTCCCGGACACCGTCCGTTCGCTGCCGCTGGAGCAGCCGCAGCGAGCGGTCCAGGAGTTCGCCACGATCATCGGAGAGCTGCGGGACGCGCCCGACGGCGCCGCCGCCGATCTGGAGGCGGTGGCCACCGAGGCGATCGACGCGGCGCTGGCCGGCGGCGCCTTCATGATGGCCGTGGTCACCCCGCCCGACGCCGCCCCCGCGCTGCTCACCGGCACCGTGCTGGAGGTCCCGCCCTCGTGGTCGGCCGGTACCGCCGAACAGCTCCGCGACTCCCTCGACGACGTCGGCGGGCCCGACGTGCGCGAGACCATCACCGTCGACACCGGCCTGGGCCCCGCCGTCATCGTGCACCGCGTGCCCGGCCGGGAGCAGGCCCGCGAACGCCGCCCGCTCGCCCTGCAGCTGCAGGCCTTCATCCCGGAACCGGGCACCGGCCGCATGCTCCTGCTCACCCTGGCCAGCCCCTCCCCCGAGGGCTGGCCCGTCCACCAGCTTCTCTTCGCCCAGCTCGTCGCCTCCGCCCAGGCCACGCCGGACCTCCCACCCGCCGACGACCCCTCCTACGAGACCCACACCTACCGCCTCTGACCGGCGGACGGGTTCGGCCGGGTCGTGCGGGATCCGGTAATGATGTACGTGTGGCGCTCCCGACCTCGACCGCACCGGTTCTGCCGGGCCGACCGTTCCCCCTCGGCGCCCATCCCGAGGCGGGTGGTGTGCGCTTCGCGGTGAGCTCGTCCACCGCGGAGGCGGTCGAGCTGTGCCTGATCGCCGAGGACGGCACCGAGCGGCGGGTCGAGCTGACCGAACGCACCTTCGGCATCTGGCACGGTCTGGTCCCCGGCGTGACCCCCGGCCAGCGCTACGGCTACCGGGTGCACGGCCGCTACGACCCGGTCCGCGGCGTGCGCTGCAACCCGGCCAAGATCCTGGTCGACCCCTACGCCCGGCGGATCACCCCGGTCCGGCCGGAGCTCGATCAGGCGCTGGGCTACCTCGACCACCCGATCACCGGCGGTCCGTCCCCGGTCGACTCGCTCGGCCACGTGCCGCTGTCCGTGGTGGCCTCGCCCGGCGGTCCGGACACCGGTACCCAGCCGGACACCCCGTTCGAGGAAACCCTGATCTACGAGCTGCACGTGCGCGGCTTCACCATGCGCCACCCGGACGTGCCGCCGCACCAGCGCGGCACCTACCTCGGCCTGACCCATCCGTCCGTCGTGGACTACCTGGTCCGGCTCGGCGTGACCGCCGTCGAGCTGCTGCCGGTGCACGCCTTCGTCGACGAGCCGCAACTGCTGCGCAGCGGCCGGCACAACTACTGGGGCTACGCCTCGCTCGGCTTCTTCGCCCCGCATCCCGGCTACGCGAGCGTTGCCGGCCGGGAGATCGCCGAGTTCCGCACCATGGTCGCCGCCCTGCACGCCGCCGGCATCGAGGTGCTGCTCGACGTGGTCTACAACCACACCTGCGAGGGCGGGATCGACGGTCCGACGCTGTCGCTGCGCGGCCTGGACGCCCCCGCCTACTACCTGCTCGACTCCCATGGCCTCGACGTCGACCTGACCGGCTGCGGCAACACGCTCAACCCGGCCTCGCCGACCGTGGTCCGGATGGTCACCGACTCGATGCGCTACTTCGCCACCGAACTGGGCGTGGACGGCTTCCGGCTGGACCTGGCCACGGCGCTGGGCCGGCCGCACGGCGGCGGGTTCGACCCGTACTCGCCGCTGCTCACCGCGATCACCTGCGATCCGGTGCTGGCCCGGTGCAAGCTGATCGCCGAACCCTGGGACGCCACCGCCGCCGGCTACCGCATCGGCCAGTTCGCCCCACAGTGGACGGAGTGGAACGGGCGGTTCCGGGACGGGGTAAGGGACTTCTGGCGCGGCGGGGTCGGCGTGCGCGATCTGGCCTACCGGTTGTCCGGCTCCGAGGACCTGTACGCGGCCAACACCCGCCGGCCCTGGGCCTCGATCAACTTCATCACCGCGCACGACGGGTTCACCCTGCGCGACCTGGTCTCCTACAACGAAAAGCACAACGAGGCCAACGGCGAGGAGGGGCGGGACGGCACCAACGACAACCGGTCCTGGAACTGCGGTGTCGAGGGCGAGACCGACGACGAGGCGGTGCTCGCCCTGCGCGACCGCCAGGCCCGCAACCTGCTCGCCACGCTGCTGCTGTCCACCGGCACGCCGATGCTGTGCGCGGGCGACGAACGGTGGCGCACCCAGCACGGCAACAACAATCCCTACGTGCTGGACGACGAGACGTCCTGGGTGGACTGGACGCCCGAGGAGCGGGCCGAGGACCTGCTCGCGTTCACCAGAAGGCTCGCCCGGCTGCGCGCCGAGTCCCCGGCGTTACGCCAGCCGCAGTTCTTCGACGGGCGGCCGACCCATGCGGGCGAGCCGGACCTGGTGTGGTTCCGCCCGGACGGCAACCCGATGACCGGCGCCGACTGGTTCGACGACTCGCGGCGCACGCTCGGCATGTGGATCGACGGGTCGCAGAGTTTGTCCCGGAACCGGGAGGGCGTGCAGGTGCCGGACGACTCGTGGCTGCTGCTGCTGCACGCCGGTGATCATCCGGTCGACGTGGTGCTGCCCAGCGTCCACTACGGCGAGCGGTTCGAGCCGGTGCTGGACACCACCTCGCGGGTCGGCACCGGCGTCCCGACCCCGCCGCTGCGGCCGGGCGACATGATCACCTTGCCCGCTCGAGCCCTGCTGGTGTACCGCGCGACCCGTACCACCACCTGAGACGCCTGGCCCCCGGATCAACGGCCATGCCACGATCGTGCCCATGACCCGGTCGCCGAACCTGTTCTGCTGGCGCGACCGCGCGATCGACCTGCTGCTGGTGGCGTCGTGCGGCTGTACCGCCATGCGGCCCGGAGATCGGCTCAGCTGACCGGCTTCGTGCCGCGCCGTTCGCACCCTCTCTGGCAAACCCTTACCTGGAGCGAATGATGACGGCTTCGGTCGCCCAGATCGACCTGCACCACCATGCCCGCCTACCCCGCCTCGCCGAACTGCTCGCCCCCCGGCGTCCGTTGTGGACGCCGACCGAGCTGCGCGGCCTGACCACGGCCGTCGCGGTGGAGCTCACCGGACCGCTGCTGGACATCCTGCGGTTCGCCAGCCCGGACCGGTGGTGGGCCCGGCTCGCGCTGACCGACGAGGTCGAACTGTGGCTGCTGTCCTGGCTGCCCGGACAGGGCACGGCGCCGCACGACCACGGCGGCGCAGCAGGCGCGTTCACCGTGCTGCTCGGGGACCTGGCGGAGACCTTCCGGTACCCGTCCGGGCCGATCCGCCAGGAGTCGCACGGCACCGGCGTCTCGATCGGGTTCGGCTCCGGCCGCGCGCACCAGGTGCGCAACCTCGGACCGGCGCGGGCGGCGAGCGTGCACGCGTATTCGCCACCGCTGGTGCCCACTCGCGAGTACGTTAGCCTGCGCGACATTCCGGACGAGATCCCGCCGCTGCCCGCCCGGCGTTCGCTCGCCGAACTCCGACTGGAACCCGTGGAGCCATGAGCAGAATCGACGAGGTGCTCGCCGAGGCACGGTCCGGCCTCGACCGGGTGGACCCCGCGCGAGCCGCCGAGTTACAGGCCGACGGCGCTCTTGTCGTGGACATCCGCCCGCACGCCAACCGCGCCGCCGAGGGCGAGATCCCCGGCGCCGTCCCGGTCGAACGGATCGTCCTGGAATGGCGGCTCGACCCGCGCGGCGAGCACCGGATCCCCGGTTTCACCGAGGACACCACCGTGATCGTGGTGTGCAACGAGGGCTACTCCTCCAGCCTGGCCGCCCGCGACCTGCGGGCCCTCGGCCTGCGGCACGCCACCGACCTCATCGGCGGCTACCGCGCCTGGCACGCCGCCGGCCTGCCCACCGCCGCCGGCCCCACCCCGGCGGTCACCTGAGGGTCAGCAGACCTCGAGGCGGCTGCGGGTCTTGGCCACCCGCGGCCACCACGGGACCAGCTTCTCGGCCTCGCCGATGATCGCCCGGGCGGTGCGGTTGTCGCCGGCGGCCATGTGGGCGCGGGCGAGCGTGGCCAGGTCGTCGGCGCGGCAGAGCACGTCGTCACCGGTGCCGGCGGCCCGGCGGGCCAGCGAGATCGCCCGGTCCAGGTTGCCGCGCAGCAGCGCCAGCAGTGCCCGCGACCCGTTGAGCTTGTGGCTCGGATAGCCGAGCGTCTCGGCGTTGTCCAGGGCCGTGGTGGCGGTGGACAGGCCGAGCTCCGAGTCGAGCTGACCGGCCTCGACCGTGGTGCAGGCGAGCCCGGCCAGCGCGGCGAAGGACCGCGCGGCCTCGTCCGGCTCCTGGTCGAGCTCGGAGGCGAGCTTGACCGCGAGCACCATCGCCTCGGCGTAGCGGCCCTGCGCCTCCAGCACCACGATCCGCGCGGCGAGGGCGGTGCGCAGGTCGGGGTAGGACTTGGCCAGCCGCAACGCCATCCGCTCGGCGGTGGCCAGGTCGCCGTTGCGGGCCGCGTCGATCGCCTGCCCGGTCAGCGGTGCGGCCTCGAGTTGCTGCGCCTGGCGGTGGCTGAGCCGGTGCAGCCGCAGCAGCATCCAGCCGGTCGAGGTGGAGCCTGCGGTCTTGCGCGGCACCAGGCCGTACCCGACCGCCAGGACCGCGGTGATCGCCAGCCCGTGCGTGACGGGGTTCCCGCTGTCGCGCGCGGCGGCCGTCACGGTCGCCGCCGCGGCCACCCCACCCAGGGCCGAGCACAGCGCCGCGCCCCACAGCCGCGGCCGGACCGGGGACCGGCCGGGCCCGACCGACACCGAGACCAGGACCGGCAGCGCCCGCAGCACCACCGGCCGCGCCGCACCGCCCCACTCCAGGCAGCGCGGGCCCACCCCGATCACCACCCGGTGCACCCGCACGCCGAGCAACAGCGCGCCGGCCAGCATGCCCAGCTGTAACCCGGCGTGTCCGACGAACACCCCGGCCACCGCCCCGGCCAGC
>NZ_DASTBH010000483.1:0-7477 GCF_035712165.1 Actinophytocola sp.
TGCGGCCACGGCACCATGGCACTGGGCGCCTGGGCGGTCGAGTCCGGCCGGGTTCCCGCCGAGGCGTCCGGAACCACGGCGGTGACCATCGACGCCCCGTCCGGCCGGACCACGGCCCGCGTGCACACCACGGAGGGCCGCGTCGCACGGGTGGACTTCGTCAACGTCGCCAGTTGGCCGGTCGCCGAACAGGTCCCGGTATCCACCACCCGTGGCGAGATCCGCGCCGACATCGCCTACGGCGGAGCCACCTACGCGCACGTCCCGGCGGCCGCACTGGGCCTGACCGTGCAACCCCACAACCTCAACCACCTGATCGCCGCCGGCCGGGAGATCAAGCACGCGCTCGACCCCACCCCGTATGCCCGGCACCCCACCGACGACCGGCTCGACGGCATCTACGGCACGATCCTCTACGACGACCTCGGCACCGACGCCGCCGGCAACCCGCACCAGCGCAACGTCACCATCTTCGCCGACGGCCAGGTGGACCGTTCCCCGTGCGGATCCGGCACGGCCAGCCGGGTGGCCATGCTCGCCGCCACCCACCGCCTACCCGGCGACCGCCACCTCATCCACGACTCCATCGTCGGCTCCCGCTTCCTGGCCCGTGTCGAGCGCCACCTCACGGTGCACGACCACCCGGCCGTGATCCCCGTCGTCACCGGCACCGCCCACAAGACCGGCGAACACCTCTTCACCGCCGACCCGGCGGACGACCTGTTCCCCGGCTTCGTCCTGCGCTGATCAGCCGCGCCTAGCCCGAACAGCGCAACCGGATGCGGCGGGCGGGCTAATTCGCGACCCGAGTGGAGCCGAACCCGTGATGTGATCGTCGGTGAAAACGCCAGGCTGTGGCCGGAGGGGTGAGGGAGGCGATGGTGGACGGCAATCCATTGGTGGCCGCACCGGTGTCGCAGACGACCGCGGTGACCGGGATCGGGATCGCGGAGTCTTGTGTGGACCTGGCCAACGGGGTGTCCAACGGGGACTGGGTGGAGGCCGGGCTCGGCGGGTTGGGCGTCGGACTGGAAGTCCTGTCGATGGTGATCGATCCGTTGGGCACGCTGGCGTCGTACGGGGTGTCCTGGCTGATCGAGCATGTGCGGCCGTTGAAGGAGGCGTTGGACTGGTTCGCCGGCGACCCGCCGGTGATCGAGTCGTTCTCGCAGACGTGGGGCAACGTGGCCGCCGAGGTGGGGGCGGTGGCGCAGGATCTGACCGGCGAGGTCAACGGCGGCACGGCCGGGTGGACCGGGACGGCCGGGGACGCCTACCGGGGCCATGCCGCGCAGGCCGCGGACGCGGTGGCCGGGGCGGGCACGCTGGCCGACGGGATCTCGGTCGGCGTGATGGTGATGGGCCAGGTGGTGGCCTTCGTTCGGGAGTTCATCCGGGATCTGGTGGGGGAGCTGGTCGGGCGGTTGATCTCGTGGGCGCTGGAGACGGTGGCCACGCTGGGGCTGGCCACGCCGCTGGTGGTGGCCCAGGCGACCACGGCGATCACGAAGGTGGTCAACAAGGTCGCCGACCTGGTGCGCAAGCTGGTCAAGACGATCGGCAACGTCGCGCCGCGGATCCGCAAGATCATCGACAAGCTTGACGAGATCATCGCCATGCTGCGCAAGTTGCTGCGCAAGGCCGATGCCCCCGGTGGCACCAACCCGGCCCGGCACGCCGGCGACAAACCGTCGGCGCATCCGCACGCTCCCGACGGCACCTCCCCATCGTCTACTCCGGACACCTCCGGCTCGCCGGACGCGCCCGGCGCCGGCCCAGGTGGCACCCGTCCCCACGGCGACTCCCCGACGGGTGGCGCGGGCGCCCGCCCGACCGACCCGCAGTCGACCAGCACCCCGGAACCGAACCGGGTAACCTGCAACGATCCGGTGGACGTGGTCACCGGCGAGGTGCTGTTGACCCAGGTCGACATCACGCTGCCCGGCGCGCTGCCGTTGGTGCTGCGTCGCACGCACGTCTCCTCCTACCGGGCCGGACTCTCCTTCGGCCCCAGCTGGGCGTCGACCGTGGACCAGCGCCTGGAGTCGGACGAAGAGGGCATGGTGTTCGTCGCCGAGGACGGCATGCTGCTGGTGTACCCGCATCCGCCGGTAGGACGGCCGGTGCTGCCCGTGCACGGTCCGCGCTGGCCACTGTCCCGCACCGCCGCGGGGTTCACCATCACCCAGCGCGAGACCGGCCGCACACTGCACTTCGCCGCCGGGCGGGCGGCGTGCCCGCTGGTTGCGATCACCGACCGGAACGACCATCGGATCGACTTCGACCGCGATGCGGCCGGGCTGGTCACCGCGGCCCGGCATTCCGGCGGCTATCACGTCGATCTCGACTCCGCCGCGGGCCATGTCACCGGGTTGCGCCTGCGCAACCCGGACGGGTCCGGCATCCGGATCGCGCGGTTCGGCTTCGACGAGGCCGGGAATCTGGCCGAGGTCGTCAACTCCTCCGGCCGGCCGATGCGGTTCAGCTACGACCGCGCGGGCAGGTTGGCGCGCTGGACGGACCGCAACGGTGAGTGGTACCGCTACCTCTACGACGAGCATGGCCGCTGCGTCGCCAACCAGGGCTCCGGCGGATACCTGAACGGAACCTTCAGCTACGACGAGGAGAACCGGACCACCCGGTTCACCGACGCCCTCGCGAACACGGTCACGTACCGACTGGACGAGCGGGGCAACGTCGTCGCCGAGACCGACGCACTCGGGCACACCACGACCTCCGAATGGGACGAGTTCGACCGGCTGCTGTCCCGTACCGACCCGCTCGGCCGCACCACCCGCTACGAGTACGACCCGGACGGCAACCCGACGACGATCACCCGGGCGGATGGCAGCCAGATCCTGTTGGGGTACAACGATCTCGGTCTGCCCGTCACCGTCGTCGAGCCGGACGGGGCGGTCTGGCGCCGCGAGTACGACGAACGTGGCAACGTGCGCGCCGTGATCGACCCGGCCGGGGCGGCCAGCCGCTACGGCTACGACGAGCGGGGCAACCTCGCCTCGGTCACCGACGTGCTCGGCGTGGTCCGGGAGTTCACCTCGAACCCGGCCGGACTGATCGTGGCCACGGGGGACGGCACCCGTCTCGACCTGGACACCTTCGGCCGGGTCGTGGCGGTCACCGACCCACTCGGCGGTGTGTTCCGGCTGAGCTGGACGGTCGAGGGTCAACTGATCTCCCGGACCAGCCCGGACGGTGGCGTCGAGCGGTACGCCTACGACGGCGAGGGCAACATGGTCGAGCACGTCGACGCCACGGGCCGGCGGACGGGCTACGAGTACCGTGGCATGGACCTGCCGGTCGCGCGCACCGGTCCGGACGGCGCCCGGCTGGAGTTCGGCTACGACAACGTCCTGCGGCTGACATCGGTCACGAACCCGCAGGGCCTGGTGTGGCGGTACGAGTACGACGCGGCCGGCAACCTGGTGCGGGAGACCGACTTCAACAGCCGCGCCGTCGGCTACACCTACGACGAGGCCGGTCAGTTGGTCGCGCGCACCAACGGCGCGGGAGAGACCGTCGCGTTCACCCGCGATCCGCTCGGGCAGGTGATCACGAAGCGGTCCGACATCGCGGCGACCACCTTCGCCTACGACCCGGCCGGCCGGCTGACCGCCGCCACGAACGGCGAGATCGCGCTGTCCTACGAGCGGGACGCGTTGGGCAACGTGATCGCCGAGACCGTCAACGGCCGCACGCTCCGGTCGGCCTACGACGCCGCCGGACGCCGGTTGCGCCGGCTGACCCCGTCCGGCACCGAGTCGCGTTGGACCTACGACGCCGACGACCGGCCGCTGGCCCTTGAGGTGGCCGGACGAACCGTCCGGTTCGGCTACGACGCGGCCGGGCGGGAGATCCGCCGCGAGTTCGGCGCGGCCGTGCTGACCCAGTCCTGGGACGTCAACCACCAACTGCGGGCGCAGCGGATCACCGCTCGCGCCAACCCCGTGCAACAGCGGGTCTACCACTACCGCGCGGACGGCGCGGTGATCGGCGTCGACGATCAGCTCGCCGGATCGCGCCGGTTCGAACTGGACCGTGCCGGACGGGTGACCGCGGTGCACGGTCGCAACTGGACGGAGCGGTACGCCTACGACGCCGCCGGCAACCCCACGTCGGCGACCCTGCCGGACGCCACGTCCACCACCGGGCCCCGGGAGTACGCCGGCACGCTGATCCGCCGCGCCGGCAACACGACCTACCGGCACGACGCTCAGGGTCGCGTGGTCGAACGGCACCAGCGCACCCTGTCCGGTCAGCGCCGGGCATGGACCTACGCCTGGGACGCCGACGACCGGCTCATCGGGCTCACCACCCCGGACGGCACCCGCTGGCGCTACGACTACGACGCGATCGGCCGCCGGGTCGGCAAGCAGCGCCTCGACGAGTCCGGCGCCGCGGTCGAGTCGACGGTCTTCGTATGGGACGGCTTCCTGCTCGCCGAGCAGACCCACTACCCGGACGCGACAACGACCAGTTGGGACTGGGACCCGGACAACGCCCGTCCGGTGACCCAGATCGAGCGGGTCGCGTCCGCGCCGCAGGACTGGATCGACGTCCAGTTCTACGCGCTGGTCACGGATCTGGTCGGCACACCCACCGAAATGGTCGACCCGCAGGGAAACGTCGCCCGAACGGCGCCGCGTACGCTCTGGGGCCAGAGTCTGGCCGTCCCGGACGGGCCGTACTGCCCACTACGGTTTCCCGGCCAGTACCACGATCAGGAAAGCGGCCTCGCCTACAACCTGTACCGGTACTACGACGCCGAGTCCAGCCGGTTCGCCAGCGGTGACCCGCTCGGCCTGTCCGGCGGGACGGGTCCGCATTCCTATGTGCCCAACCCCGTCGAATGGTCCGACCCGCTCGGCCTGACCCCGCAGTGCGTGCGGGACTTGATGCGCTCGCAGAAGCGTGGTGCGCCCGACCTGCTGGACAAGGGGGTGCACGTCAGCGTGTACGGACGGGCCGGCAACATGGAGGTGAAGATCGTGCCGACCAGGGATGGCGGAGTCACCTTCAAACCCGCGCATCCCGGCCGGGCCGCGCAGCACCCCAGAGAATGGGACGCCGCGGTGCGGGAGGTCCGCAACGCCATGGAGCATCAGGAGTTCCGCGACTGGGTGCGCAAACACGCCGAGGCGGGCATCGAGCAGGCCCGGTCGGTGTCGCTGCCGACCCTCGGCGACAGCCCGCATCCCAAGGTGAAAGAAGCGTGGGAACGGGCGATCGGCCAGCGCAGTAAGATCGTCGAGTTCAAGGCGTTGCTCAAGGCACTGGATCGGATGTGACGGACACGGTCGACTTGGAGAGCTTCGTCGTCGAGGGCCGCTTCGGCACGATCGGTCTGGACGCAACGCCGGAACAGGTCGTCGAGGCGTTCGGCGCGGCCGATCACCTTGAGCCGTACCGGCGTTCCACGCCGATGACGCTGCTCTACGGCGACGACCTCGAGTTCCGCTTCCACCGGCGCCACCTCACGGCCGTGTCCCTCGGCCTGCCCGACCACGGCCCGCCCGGCACCGGCCCCATCGACACCACCGGCCTGTGGCCCCCCGACCGCCGCGCGATGGCCACCGTCCGGTCCAGATTGGCCGCCGCCGGCGTGTCCTGGCGGCTGGACCCGATCATGACCAAGCTCTACGACGGCGACGATTCCCAGGCCTGGGTCACCGAGAACGGCGTCCACCTGAGCTTCTTCGAGGGACTGCTCGGCCGGATCGTCCTGTCCGACCTGGTCACCACGCCCGGCTAGGGGCCCGTCCTGCGGATCTTCGTGGGAAGCCGTGCCCCCGGACTAGTTCACGGCCAGGTTCGGGCGTTGCCGGCGAAGGTCTCGGGGTCGCTGTGCACGGGTACCACGCAGAGCAGGTGCCCGCCGGGGGCGCGCAACGTGTGCGCTTCCTGCCATTGGGCCACCGGCTCGGCGCCCAGCGCGGTCAGCCGGGCGACCTCGGCCGCCAGGTCGTCGGTCTCGATGTCGAGGTGGTAGCGCGGCCCGTCACCGACCGCCTGCACGACGGTGAGCAGCCTGGGCGCGGCACCGACCAGCACGGTGAACTGCTCCTCGCCCGGCGCCGGGTAGGCCGGCGCACCGAGCGCCGCGGACCAGAACTCGGTGGCCGCCCCGGCCTGCTCGGCGGGTGTGTCGATCAGGATCCCCACCAGTCGGCTGCGATGCATGCGCAGAGGTTAGCCACCTCAGCGGGCGTCGCGGGTGGTGCTGATCCGGATCTGGGCGTCGACCCAGGCGGTACCGGCGGTGACCGGGTCGGTGAGCGCCTCGGCGAACCGGGTGAGGGTCGCGGCCGCCTTGGGCAGCCCCACCGCGAGCAGGTCGGCGGCGGCGTCGCCGACCCGCTCCGCGAAGCCGGCCGGGAGGTGGCGCAGGCCGCGGTGGGCGGCCTCGGCGCACACCGCGACGGCGGCGTCGAGGGCGGC
This sequence comes from Actinophytocola sp., assembly GCF_035712165.1. Lineage (GTDB taxonomy): Bacteria > Actinomycetota > Actinomycetes > Mycobacteriales > Pseudonocardiaceae > DASYTH01. The sequence continues at coordinate 6,457 of NZ_DASTBH010000483.1, forward strand.
GGTGACCCGGTCCGGCGGTTCGGGGGTGGCGCCGGACAGGTCGGCGGCGCCGTCCCCGGGCGCCAGGTCGGGGACCACCACCGCGCTGCCCACCAGCACGGCGGTGGGGTCGATGACCACGGTGCCGCCGGTGCGCCGGACCGTGCCGGCGAGGAACCGGGGATCGGCCCGCAGCGCCGAGTCCAGCGCGTCCAGGGCGCCCGGCGCGGCCGGACGGTAGGTCGCCGACACCCGGGCCGTGCCGCCGGCCGGGTCGGCGACGAGCGCCTCGAGCCGCTGGTCGCCGGGGTGGTAGCCGATGCCGAGCACCTCGGCCACGGCCACGGCGCGCAGGTGCTCGGCCGCCACCCGGGGACGCACCAGCCGGGGCGGCGCCTGCGCCAGCGCCCGGTCCAGCGCGGCCAGGTCACGCACCAGCACCGCGCCGGACAGCGCGTCCCAGCCGGTCGACGGGGTCACCGTGGTCTTGCCGACCCGCCCGGTGGTCAGCCGGACGGTGCGGCTGGCGCTGCGGGTCGCCGACTCGGACACCACGGTGCCGGCGGCCAGCGCCGCCAGGGTGGACCCGCCCATCCGCCGGCCGGCGAGCTCGGCGCCGGTCTGCCCGCCGGGCCAGTGCCCGCGCAGCACCAGCACCATGCCGGCTGGATCGGCCAGGTACACCTCGGCGGTCCCGCCGGTGACCCGGCAGCCGAGGCCGGTCAGCCGGACCCGGTGCAGCGGTGTCTCCGCGGGCTCGTCGCTGCCCAGCACCCGGGCGGCCGGGGTGGCTCCGCCCGCGCGCACCGCCCGGTCCCGGGCGTGGAGCTCCGCGATCAGGTCGGCGACCCGCTCCGGGCGGTAGTGCGCGGCCCTGGCCCGGTAGGCGGACAACTGGTCGGCCAGGTCGGCGACGGCGGCCAGCGGGTAGCGCAGACCGGCCAGGGCACGCTCGGTCCGGGCGAACGTCGCGGCCAGCGCGCCGCCGGCCGGGACGCCGTCGCGCAGCAGCGTGCCGGCCAGGTCGACGGCGGCGCCGAGG
>NZ_DASTBH010000484.1:0-6100 GCF_035712165.1 Actinophytocola sp.
CGCACCCAGACCCACCCCCAGGTCTAGTCAGACCGTCCATATGGGACGGTCAACCGATGCCCAGTACCGCCCGGGTCTCCGGGGTGTCCGCATAGACACGCCATTCGGTGACCACCTCGCCGTCGATCGTCGCGGTCCACAGCGCCGGCCCCGCCAGGCCTGGTTCCGCGCACTCCGAGTACCCCACGATGACGACCACATCGTCGGTCGCGGAAAGTGTGGTGAAGACGTTGCGGTAGTCCGGAAACGCGTCGAAGAAACCCCGCCAGGCGGCCAGGCAGGCCTGCTTACCCGACACGGTGTTCGCCTCGGCGTCGATGAACCTGTGATCGTCGGACATCAACGCCGCCAGACCAGCCACGTCCCGGCGGTTGATGCTGTCATTGAACCGCGCGGCGACCGCAGTCGGCTCCGTTGCGGACACAGCTGCCATTGGTAGTCAGGGGCGCAGTGCCGCGAAGGGCCTGTTTCCCCGTCCCCCTTTCAATCCGTACGTGCGGTTTTCCCGCATACGGCTTACCGATGATCTTCTTGGCATGGTTACGCTGCCTTTGGGTAGCGGATGGTGCCGCGAAGCCGGTGCAGGCCGTGTTGGTTGAACCACTGTTCTGTCCACTGTGCCGCCTGACCGGCGCGCAGGTTGCGGCCCCGCTTCTTGATCAGCAAGCGGCGCAGCCGCCACACGACGTAGTCGTCGATCTGGCGGAACTTGTGGCCGGCGTTGCCGGTGCGGAAGTAGTTGCCCCAGCCGCGCAGGATCGGGTTGAGCTCCGTGATGATGCTGCGGATGTCACTGATCCCGACCCGCTTGCGGCCGGTCCGGTCTGCGACCTTGGCGCGGACCCGCTTCATCGCCGCTTGGCTGGGCCAGCGGTGCAGGTAGTAGCGGATCACGCGCCGCTGCTCCCATTGCCGACCCGACATGCGGGCTCGGAAATGACAGCCAAGGAAGTCCAGACCCTGCCGGCCCTGCCGCAGGTCGACCACTTTCGTCTTATCCGGGTGTAGCCGCAGCCCCAGTTCGGTGAGGTTGTCCTCGACCGCGTCCAGGGCCGCTCTGGCCTGCCGCTCATCACCGCAGAGCACCACACCGTCATCGGCGTAGCGCACCAACTCACCCACCTTGCGATCGGCGAGTTCGGTGTCCAGTACGTGCAGGTAGATGTTGGCCAACAGCGGGGAAATCACACCCCCTTGCGGGGTGCCGGCGACCGTGCGCTCCCGCACCCCATCCGCGGCCATCACTCCCGCCTGCAGCCACAGTCGCAGCAGCTTGAGCACCCGCCGATCCGACACCCGCCGACCCACCAGCTCAACCAACCGGTCATGGTTGATCTCGCCGAAAAAGTTACGAATGTCGAACTCCGCGACATGGGTGACGCCCTCGATGAAGCCGACCCGAAGCCGTTCCATCGCCTGCGTGGCCGACCGCTTAGGCCGAAACCCATACGAGCACGACGCAAAGTCCGCCTCGAAAATCGGTTCCAACACCAGTCTGGTCGCCTGCTGGGCCACCCGATCACGGACGGTGGGTATCCCCAGCGGCCGCTTACCGCCCTGTGGTTTCACAATGTCCACCCGCCGCACCGGCGCGGGACGATACCTGCCTGCCCGAAGGTCATCGCGCAACTCACGCAACATGCGGTCCACGCCATAGACCTCCACCGCGTCCAAGGTGATCCGATCCACCCCGGCCGCGCCCTTGTTCGCTTTCACCCGCTCCCACGCCTCCCACAGGACGTCACCCCTGTAGACCCGGTCATACAGGGCGTGGAAACGCCGACCCGCAGACTGCTTGGCCGCAGCCCATAGCGTGCGTTGCAGTTCTCGCACCTTCACCAAGGCCGGCACCAGCCGCTCCTCGGCTACGACCGGCTGTGACCGGCCGGGGTAGTTGGACCGGACAAATCCGGTCATGCCCTGACGCTTACCCGTTTCGCACACGTGATCAAAGTTGGGGTCCTTCCCTCCCGACGCGTTCTGTTGCACGCCGATCCCCGGTACTACGACCCCATCGGACTCCCGCTGCCCTCCGAACGACTTCACCATCGGCTTATACGTCCGGCCTCCACCCTGACGACAGGCATGGTCAGACGGGCCTCTCCTGTTCCGAACCAGACCGTGCACACGTGCCGCCCTCCGTACCCCGGAAGGACCCGCCAGGCTGACCCCGGAACAGGGCCTGACAGACATGGCCTTCGCCGTGAAGTGACCGGCTCGGCTCCTCCATCGTGAGTGTGACGAGGCTGCAAGGTTCGCTTCACGCTACGGCCCGCGCGCTTGCTCCCACCACCGTGGCTTTCGACACCCCGCTCAGCCCGCCACCTCTCAATGACGAACCGGGGCCTACTACCGGGCGCTCCGGTACCTACCCGGATGGGACTTCCACCCGCTGGCCTGATCCAGCTTCCAGGACGCAACACGCGAACACCCTAATCGGCACTGGGCGCAGTGAGCAGGTGGTCCAGCCAGACCCGGTCGCGGAGTTCGATGCCGTCGATGTGGCTGCCGGGTGGGTAGCCGGTGGCCGGGGTGAACGCGTCGCGTTCGACCGTGCGCATCCGGAATCCCTGCCGTTGGTAGAACCGGAGGTTGCCGATGTCAGCGGCGGCGGTGGCGACCAGCAGCGTGGTGTTGTGCTCGGCGGCGGCCAGTTCGACGGCGGCCCGCACCAGCCGGGCACCGACGCCGCGGCCCTGCCGGTCTTCGCGCACGGCCATGTTCTTGATCTCGACCTGACCTGGCTGGCCGGTGTCGACCAGTTGCAGGTGCCCGATCACCTCCGATCCCTGCCGCGCCACCAGGATCCGGCCGGCGTCGAGGTAGGAGTCGAGCTGGCTTTCGGAATCCTCGGCCAGTTCGAACAACGGCCGCAGCTGCGCCCGGGAACCGGTGTAGAGCTGCACCTGGATCTCGTTCATCGACGGGCACTCTCGAGGGGGCGGCTGAGCAGTCGGCGGCCGTCGTCGAGGAAGCCGAGCCGGGTGTAGTAGGTGAACAGGTGGCCGACCTCCTGGCCGTTGGGAGCCACCACCAGCTCGAGGTGGCGGCAGCCCAGGGTGGCCGCCCAGTGGGCGCTGTCGTCGATCAGGGCCGTGCCGATGCCGTGCCGGCGCTGGCCGGGGGTGACGTAAAGGTCTTCCAGGATCGCGATCCGACCATGTTCGAGTCCGAAACTGACCGTGGTGATCGCGAACCCCACCGGCGCAGCGCCCTCGAGAGCGACGGCGACCCGCACCGTGTCGCTGTCGAGCAGGATCGGCAGGTTGGTGGCCAGTTCGTCGGGCTTGGTGGCGAAGGCGCCTTCGGTGTAGAACGCCTCGGCCAAGGCCAGCACCGCGACCGCGTCGCCTGGTTGTGCTGAACGGATCCGCATGTCGTTCACCTCATGTGGCGGGGTTGTTTGGTGAGGATGGCGCGGGTGTAGAGCAGGACGAAGCCGTGCCGTTGCACGTTGTGCTGGGACTTCGATCCGGGCTGGGTGGTGACCACCGCAAGATCGCACCCGGCCGCGGCCGCCTCGGTGAGCCGCGCTGCCAGCAACGCGGTGTGCACGCCGCGGCGGCGGTGCGCGGGTGCGGTCGCCGCCCCGCCGAGCTGGGCCACGCCCTCAGCCAGTCGCATGCTGGCGCCACCGGCGAGCGCCCCGCCCCGCAGGGCGGTGTAGCGCACCTCGCCCGCCGCGTCGAAAGCCCGCATGGCATCGGCGATGTCCGCGCGGGAAAACGTTTCGTGGTCGGGCAGCCCCTGCTCGTCGGGACAGGCCACCCCTCGGCGACCAGGTCCACCCACGCGTCGAACTCCCCGGCGGGACTGCGGCGCACCGCGATATCCGATGGCCTGCTGGGCGCTCCCCAGTCGGCCAGGGCCAGACCGGAGACGTTCTCGAACGACGTCAACTGGTAGCCGCGGGCGGTCAACAGGGCCGCGATCGCCGGATCCCCGAGGTGCGCCAACTCCACCTGAACCGGCGCTGATCGGGCGGCGAACGCCTGCTCGATCGCCTCGAGATCAGTGTTGCTGGGCGGGCCGCCGAAACCCCAGCCGGCGACCTTGTCGAACGGCGAACCCTCCCCAGCGAAGCAGGCGAACCCGCCCGCCACCGGAATCACGAAACCCCGACCAGCATCGCGGCGGGCGGCCGCCGCGGCACAGTCGGCCATCAACCGCGCCTCCAGCCGCTCGATCCGTTCGGCCAGCGCGGCATCGCAGAACAGCGGCCGTCTTTCGGTAGGCATGGCCGCAAGGTAGAACGGCCGATCCGGCCAGCGCGCGGAAATTACCGTCTGCGAACACTTCCGTGGCGCGGTCAGTTCGTGGTGCGTGTGGTGGTGTGGTGCTGGGTGCGGTAGCGGCCGGGGGTCAGACCGGTGGTGCGGGCGAAGGCTCGGTTGAAGGCGTATTCGGAGCTGTAGCCGACGGAGCGGGCGATCGGGCCGATCGCCTCGGTGCTGGTGCGCAGCCGGTGGGCGGCCAGGTCCATACGCCACCGGGTCAGGTAACCGTGGGGGGTGTGGCCGACCAGGTCGGGGAAGCGGCGGGCGAGGGTGGCGCGGGAGGTGGCGGCCGCTCGGGCGAGCGTGTCGAGGGTCCAGGCGCGGGCGGGGTCGGCGTGCAGGGCGGCCAGGGCGGCGGCGGTGACCGGGTCGCGCAGCGCGCGCAGCCAGGAGGCGGGCATGTGGTCGGCGTCGGCGGTGTCCAGCCAGGCCCGCACGATGTGCACCAGCACCACGTCGAGGAGCCGGTCGAGCACCACCGTGGCGCCAGGCCGCGGGGTGGTGATCTCCCGGCCGAGCAGCCGCACCAGGCTGTCCACCGGTTCGCCATCGGTGCCGGGCCGCAGATGCACGAGGCTGGGGAGCAGGCCGAGCAGCGGGGCCATGACGGTCGGGTCGTGCCGGTAGGAGGCGCACAGGATCCGGGTGTGGACCGGTCCCGCGCCGACCAGCAGGCGGCCGCCGGTGGCCATGGCCCGGGCGGCCGCGGCGTGGTCGAACGGCTCCAGTTGCTGGTCGGGATCGCTGGCGATGGCGTGCCCGGCGCCGGTCGGCAGCAGCACGACGTCGCCGGGCATGAGGTGGATCGGGGCCCGTCCGGTCAGCCGCAGCCACGCGGTGCCGGTGGTGATCGCGTGGAACGCCGCGCCCGGCACATCGACGATGTCCAGACCCCACGCCTCGCCGGCGTGCACGGTCGCCGCGACCGTGCCCCGGACCTGCGCCAGGGCGAGCACGTCCGCGAGCGGATCCACACCCCCAGCCTACGCTCGTCTGCGCTGGTGTGAGACGAATGGACAAGGAACTGAGCTGATCACACATCGAACTGTTGCCTTGCTGGCTCATACGGTGTTGTCATGAACATCAACGGTTCCACCGTCCTGGTCACCGGCGCCAACCGCGGCCTGGGTGCCCGACTCGTCGCCGAACTGCTGCGCGCGGGCGCGGCGAAGGTCTACGCCACCGCCCGCACGTCCGGCACGATCGCCGCCGACGTCCGCGCCGACCCCCGCGTGCACCCCCTTGCCCTCGACATCACCGATCAGGCCAGCGTCGAGGCCGCCGCGAAAGCCGCCCCGGACGTCACCCTGCTGATCAACAACGCCGGCGTCCTGGCCTTCGGCGGCGTCCTCGACGGCGACCTCACCGCGTTCGAACGCGACCTGGCCACCAACTACCTCGGCACCCTGCGCGCGACCCGCGCCTTCGTCCCGGTGCTCAAGCGCAACGGCGGCGGTGCGATCGCCACCGTGCTCACCCTCATCGCGCTCGCCCCCGCCACCGGCATGGCCGGCTACAGCGCGTCCAAGGCAGCCGCGCACTCGATGACCCAGTCACTGCGCGCCGAACTGCGCGACACCGGCATCGAAGTGATCGGCGCCTACCCCGGCGGAATCGACACCGACATGCTCGCCGGCATCGAGGCCACCAAAGCCGCACCCGAACAGGTCGCCGCCCGCATCATCGCCGGCATCACCGCCGGCGAGCAGGTCATCTGGCCCGACGACGCCTCCGCCGGCGCCGGCGCGGTCTACCTGTCCGACCCGCTGGCCCTCGAACAACTCCTCGCCGGCTGACCAGTCATGACGATGCATTGCAGCTTC
>NZ_DASTBH010000485.1:0-66754 GCF_035712165.1 Actinophytocola sp.
GGTCGTCGTCGTGGTCACCGTCTGGGACACGACAGTCCGCTGACCGTCCTTCTCGAGCGGAAGGTCGCTGTGCACCGGAACCCGGTCGCCGGAGGCGACATCGCGGGCCGCGCTGCGCTGCTGCGCCTCGTCATCGCCGAACAGCTCGCCGAAGAACGCGATGAGCCCCCCGACGATGCCCCCCATGAGGCTGCCGGCCGGACCGAGCAGGCCGCCCAGGTTCGCCCCGAGGGCCGCACCCTCGGCCGCGGCGGTGATCGCGGCGCCGGCGTCCTTCGCCGCCCTGGGGTTGAGTCCCAACGCGCCGAGCGCGCTCGACACACCGTCCCGGGCGAGGTCCTCGACGTGGTGCCACAACTGCTCCGTCGACGGATGGTTGCCCAACTGTCCGAGCCGGCCGCCGTCCAGCAGCCCCAGGTCCCTCGTCTGCGGGTTGAGCAGGGCCGTGCTCGCGTAGCCGCCGCCGGGAACCTCCGGCATTCCCATACCGGAAAGCAGCCAATGGAACTCCTCCATCGCCTGCGAGGGTTCACCTGCACGCCCGGCGGAGAGCAGGGCCGACAACGCCGGGCCCTCGAGCCCGTCGAACCCCTCGTACAGGCCGGCGGCGCCACAGAGGGACTCGAGCAACCGGTCGCCCGCGGCCGGATCTGTCGCACCGATCTGGCCGAGGACGGCGGCGACGGCGGAACTGTAGGCCGCCTGCGCCTCGTCCGGAAGCAGGGCGCCCGCGTCGGTCTGGAACTTGTGACCCACCTCGCCGATCGCGGCGAAGTGCAGTTCGCGCAGCCCCAACCAGGCGTCGTCGGCCGGGACGACGGCGATCAGCGCCGGCGACAGCCAGATGTCCCCGCTCGCGGTCGACGCGATGGCGTCCGGGGCGAGTGCCCGGCCTTCCCATAGGTTTCCGGCCATCATCCCTCCAACCGGTACTCGCGCAGCGCGCGGTCGGCGAACGAGCGGCGTTGCTGGAAGACGGCTTGGACGCGCGGGTCGTCCCGGGGCAGTTTCGTTCCGCCGTCGAGGATCGCGCCGGGCACTTCGAAGCGGTAGACGACGTCGTCGCAGGCGTCCGGCACGCTCACGGCGGGGTCGGCGACGACCGCGTGCACGCCGGGATAGCTGCCGGCCAGCTCGCCGGACAGGTAGTCCAGTTGGGCATCCATGCTGGACAGCACGTCCGGGCCGAGCACGGTTCCGTTGTAGGCGTGGGTGAACAGCCCGGCCCGCCGGGCGCCGCTGGTCCACTGGGCCAGGCCGACCCCGGGCAGCGCGGGTCCGGTCCGCGCCGCCCGGTCGCGGTTCATGATGTCCGCGGCGGAGAAGTCGTGTGTGCGGTCGTCGAATCCCTTGGCGCGCATCGGGGTGCTGGCGGCGCTCCCCTCGATGCGGCTGGGCAGCACGCCGGACTCCGCCCAGAGGTTGCCCACGATGCCCGCGGCGCCGTTGGCCGGATATCCGTAGTTGTCGACCAGAACCCGCACCGCGTAGGCGAGGCGTTGGGATCCGCCGACGGTGGTCCAGTCGACCTCCGGCGGGATCGGCTGCCCCGGCGTCGCGTAGATCTCCAGCACGCCGTCCTCGGCCGTCCAGTACAGCGAGCCGCCCTCGAAATCGCTCGTCCGGCCCGCGCCGTCGGGATACTCGTCGGAGAGCGGGAATCCCCAGGAACCGGCGGGTCCGCCGAGCGTGTCGAGGTAGTGGGCGCCGATCAGGCCGTGCACCTCGTGCGCGCCGAACCGCGGATGCGCGCACAGGGTGGCGAACTCGTGGCCGCGCCAGGCGCCCGCACCCGAGTAGGTGGTCGGACCGGTGGCCGCACCGGGGTCGAACCCGATCGCCAGCAGTTGCGCGAGTTTGCCGTCGAGCGCGGCCTCGGCGTCGAAGTCTTCATCGGACACAGGATCACCATCCAAGATCGAAATGCATGATGTCGCCACTCTCGTCCGGCCCGAAGTCGCATGCGCCCCAACGCATGCCGCCGACCTCCACCAGCGCGAGGACCACCTCGCGGCGTAGGTCGAGGAAGCCGCGCGCCGGGTTGCGGGTGGACCGGACGTCCGCCGGGCTGCCGAACACCATCGGCGTGCGGACCAACTCGAAGTCCCGCAACAGTTGCCAGTACTGCTGGGCCGGGGTGTACGGCCAGTTCGGATGGGCCTCGCGCCAGCCGTCGCTGGACATCTGCCCGTCCAGCGCGGCGATGACGGCGTCGGCGGCCGCGAGACCGCCGGGAAGCTCCGCGCCGAACACGTCGAAGGCGGGGTCGCCGTCGGCCAGTTCCGCCACACCGGGAACGGGCCGCCGGTCGACCCTGCGCGGGTCGGCGGAGAAGGCGGCGCCGAGGTAGTAGACCAGGCAGTCCGAGGCCACCTGGAAGTGGTCGTAGATGTCCCCGATGCTGTCGTGTATCCGGCAGCTTGTGTCGGAGGTGTCGGTCTCGCTGAACGTGAACGCGACGGCGCGGTCGTAGACCTCCACCGCCGCGCGCCGCACGGCGACCGCCGAGCCACGCTCGCCGCCGAACGTGTGCACGGTGCGGGTGGCCACATAGGGATTGGTGGTGTAGTTCAGGTCGACCGCGATCCCCGCCGCGTGGTGCCCGCCGGGATAGATTCCCTTGTGCGGCTCGTGGATCCCGGCCCACTGTTCGAACGGGCTCTCGACACCGGCGGCGCGGTGGAGTTCCCGCAGGTTCTCCTCGACCGCCGCCAGCGCTGCGACCATCGACGGATCGACCCCGTTCTCACACGGCTGACCCAGGAAGGTAGTCATGGCGTCTCCAGTTCCGTTGCCGGCACTGGGTCGGAGGGCCAAGACGCCCGCCTGATACGTGGGTACCCACTCGGAATGCCCCTGGCGACTCCGGTCCTGGTCGAGGACGGGTCGCGGGGTTGCCGGCATTTCCGTTGTGTGCCTGAGGCTTCTCCTAGGGTTGAGGGACCTCCGAGCTGAGGGGGAGTCACGATGGCGCACGACCCCGGCCTGGAGGCTCGGGTGCGCATGGCGGCGGATCTGCTCACCCCCATGGTGATCCGGGTGGCCGCGACCTTGCGCCTCGCCGACCACATCGCCGACGGCGCCCGAACCTGCGCGGCACTGGCGAAGGTCACCGACAGCGACGAGGACGCCCTGGGACGCGTGCTCGGTCACCTGGTGATGGCGGGATTTCTCGTTCGGCAGGATGGGGACGGTTTCGGCCTGACCGGTTTGGGCGAAGTGCTGCGCGGGGACGACTCCCGGGACGTCCGGGCCTGGCTGGATCTCGACGGCGCGACCGGCCACGCCGACCTGTGTCTGGTCGAGCTCCTGCACACGGTGCGGACCGGCCGGCCGGCCTTCGCGAAGCGTTACGGGCGGACGTTCTGGGAGGAACTGGCGGCCGACCCGGAGCTGTCCGCATCCTTCGACGCGCTGATGAGCTCGCAGGAGATCGGCCACCCGGCCGTCGCGGCGGCCTACGACTGGGGTGCGTTGGGGACGGTCGTGGATGTCGGCGGAGGCAACGGATCACTGCTGGTCGCGCTGCTCACCAGGTATCCCGGTCTGCGCGCGACCCTGGTCGAGCTGGACGCACCGGCGACCAGGGCGCGGGCGGCCTTCGCCGCGGCCGGAGTGGCCGACCGCACGGAGGTCGTCACCGGCAGCTTCTTCCGGCCGCTGCCACCCGGCGCCGGCGGCTACGTGCTGTCCTCCGTGATCCATGACTGGGACGACGACGCCGCGCTCGCGATCCTGCGCCGGTGCGCCACCGCGGCCGGCAGCAACGGCAAGGTGATCCTGATCGAGCAAACCCAGAGCCAGGGCGGAAAATCGGCGCGCACCGCCATGGATCTCCGCATGCTCGCCTACTTTCGTGGCCGGGAGCGCGGCCTGGACGACATCGCCGAGCTCGCCGCCGCCGCCGGGCTGACCGTCATCGCGGTCCATCCGGTCGAGTTCCGCTCCGTCATCGAGCTGCGAACGCACCGGTGACCGCCGCGCCGGGCTCACCCGGTCCGGTGCAGGCGTTCGAGGCCGTCGAGGAGCAGGTCGAGGGTGAACTCGAACTCGGTCTGGCTGTCGCACCAGCCGAGGGTCGGGTCGGTGACGTCGTGGACTTCGGCCGCCACCATGGCCGCCAGGTGCGGCAGGGTCGCGGCCATCGCGGCCAGGTCGGTCTCGTCCGCGATGCTCGCGCCCGCCGGTTCCGGGCTGAAGACCTCCTGGGCGAACCCCAGCGGCAGGCTGCCCAGCGCGTGCAGTGCCCGGTGGGCGAGGTGATGGGAGAACCCGGCGCCGAGGAGCGTGCCGACTATCCCGTCGCAGTAGGCGTACATGCCCGCCGGAACGGTTCTGCGCGAGTGCAGCAACCCGGGCGCCCACGGATGACGCAGCATGACCGCGCGCGCGGCGAGAAACCGCCGGCGCAACCGCACCCGCCAGCCGCCCTGGGCGTCGGCGTGGTCGGCCGCCGCGGTGATCTCGGCGAGCACGGCCTCGGCGAGGCCGTCGAGCAGTGCCTCCTTGCCAGGCAGGTGGTAGTAGAGCGACATGGCCTCGACATCGAGGTCGGCGGCGAGCCGGCGCATCGTCAGCGCGGGGATGCCCTCGGTGTCCGCCAGGACGACGGCCGCCGCCAGGACCCGCTGTCGGCTGAGCGGTGTGCGGGATGCCTTCGTTGCCACTGGACCCTCCTCACCCTTGCCTTGACCTTACAGCGTATGATTACCTTACGCGGTAAGGTCGAGCGCGGGGAGGGGCTGCGATGAAGGCCGCGGTGCACACCAGGTACGGCCCGCCGGAGGTCGTGTCGATCCGTGAGGTGGACCGGCCGCCGGTCGGGGACTCCGACGTGCTCGTCCGGGTGCACGCGACGACGGTGAACCGGACCGACTGTGCCTACCGGGCGGCCAGGCCCTTCTTCGCGCGGCTGCTCACCGGCATCACCCGGCCCCGGCGCACGATCATGGGCACCGAGTTCGCCGGGGAGGTCGAGGCGGTCGGCCGCGCTGTCACGTCCTTCACGGTCGGCGAGCGGGTGTTCGGGTACAGCGAGGGCGCGTTCGGCGCGCATGCCGAGTACCTGTCGGTGCCGCAGGACGGCTCGATCGCGACCATGCCGGCGGGCGTGACCTTCGAGCAGGCCGCTCCCGGAACCGAGGGGGCGCACTACGCGCTGGCCTGCATCCGGCACGCCGGGACCCGGGCCGGACAGGACGTCCTCGTCTACGGCGCTACCGGCGGGATCGGCTCGGCGGCCGTGCAGTTGCTGAAGAGTCTCGGCGTCACCGTGACCGCGGTGTGCGCGACGGAGAACCTGGCGCTGGTGAAGGACCTGGGCGCGGACCGGGTGGTCGACTACACGGTAGGAGACTTCACCGAGGACGAGCAGACCTACGACGCGGTGTTCGACACGGTGGGCAAGAGCACCTTCGGTCGCTGCCGGCGACTGCTCAAACCCGGTGGGGTCTACCTGTCCGCGGAACTCGGGCCGTGGGCGCAGAACCTCCTGCTGGCCCTGGTCACCCCGTTGCTGCGGGGCAGGAAGGTGAAGTTCCCCTACCCGCACGACAACCAGGCCATCGTCGGCCACCTGCGAGATCTGATCGAGTCCGGGGACTTCACGCCGGTCATCGACCGGCGGTATCCGCTGGACCGGATCGTCGACGCCTACCGGTATGTGGAGACCGGCCAGAAGATCGGCAACGTCGTGATCACCGTCGCCCAACTGGACTGATCGACCTTTTCCCTGCCGACCGGTCTCTGCTCCGGTCATAGGATCGCGAGCGGCCACGGGATTTCCGCGTGGTGCGGACTCAGGCAGGGAGTGCGGCAGGTGGCGTGGCAGTTCGGCCGTTATCGGATGGAGGAGTTGCTCGGCCGTGGGGGGATGGGTGAGGTTTATCGCGCCTATGACACCCGGCACGACCGGGTGGTCGCGGTCAAGCTGCTCGCCGAACACCTCGCCGCCAACGACGAGTACCGGCGGCGTTTCATGCGGGAGGCGCGGGCCGCGGCACGCCTGCGGGAACCGCACGTCATCCCGATTCACGACTTCGACGAGATCGATGGCCGCCTGTACCTCGACATGCGCCTGGTCGAAGGCGACGACCTGGGCGCGATACTGGCCGCCCGCGGTCCGTTGGACCCGGCCGCCGCCGTGGACGTGATCAGCCAGGTTGCCGGCGCCCTCGACGCCGCCCACGCCGAAGGGCTCGTGCACCGCGACGTCAAACCCTCGAACGTGCTCCTCGACGCCCACGGGTTCGCCTACCTCGTCGATTTCGGCATCGCCCGTTCGGTGACCGGAAACGCCGACATCACGGCGACCGGCACGCCGATCGGCTCACTCGCCCACATGGCGCCGGAACGCTTCACATCCGGGCCACAGGACCACCGGGTGGACGTCTACTCCCTGGCCTGCCTGCTGTTCCAGTGCCTGACCGGCAGCACACCGTTTCCCGACCGCGACACGCTGGCCCTCATCCACGCCCATGGGCATCTGGACCCGCCGAAACCGACGGCGATCCGGCCCGGCCTGCCGCCCGACTTCGACCGCGTCATCGCCACCGGCATGGCCAAACGTCCCGAAGACCGGTTCCCCAGCGCCGCGGCGCTGTCCGCGGCCGCCCGGCACGCCCTGGCCCAGCCGCCGCCCGGGCCCACGCCGACCCGGCCCATTCCTGATCCCCGCCCGACGCCGCCCGCGCGGTCCGGCCGCTGGTGGCTGGCCGGCACCGTCGCGCTGGCGGTGGTCGCACTGGCCGCGGCGGTGGCACTGTTCCTGCTACCCGACTCGACCGCCGGCAGGTCCCCGGGCCCGGCCTCCACGCCGGTCACGACCCCGACCACCGCCACCCCGACCGCCGCGACCACGGCGCCGGCGGCGGATCTTTCGGTCTCCGTCCCGCTGTCCAGGCCGGCCTGCGAGGGGTACATCGTCGTCGTCGGCTCCGCGGTCGACCCCGAGCGCTACCAGCGCGAAGTCCAGGCGTCGCTCGACGCCCACCCCGGAGCGAACTATCTGCACGTCCCCTCCACCGGTTGCCCCGCGCTGCGCGGACGTGACCAGTACGGTCATGACGTCTACGCCGTCTACTACGGACCGTTCGCCGGCAAGGACGGAGCCTGCCGGAGGAGTGCCGCCGCCGGCGGCGGCGCCTACGTCCGGCGCCTGGACAACGCCGTGGTGCAGGACATCGACTGCGGCTGAGCGGATGGCTATGGCCGGCCGGTGCCGGTGGCCAGCGGTGGGGGCCAGGCGGTGGCGTCGGCCGGGTCGGGTGGGGCGGTCGCGCAGATGACGTAGTGGCGCGGGGTCAGGGCGACGGGGAACTCGTCGAGGACGGCCAGGCACCGGGCGTGGGCCTGTTCGGGGGTGCGGACCGACTCGGTGGCGGTCAGGTAGGCGACCAGGGGCTCGCCGCCGGCCGATGCGAAGATCCGCGCGACCGCGGGGGCGAGGGCCGCATCGAGCAACTGTTGCACCTGCGCCACATCGACCCAGCAGGAGTCGAGCAGGATCCAGTCCGGTCCGCGGGACACGGGTTCCAGGGCGATCGTCGCACCGATCCGGGCGGCGTCGAGATCACCGTCGGCGGCGGCGACCAGCAGGCGTTCCACGGCCAGCAGCAGCGACTCCATCTCGGTGCGGGGCACCTGGCCGGTGTCGGTGCTCCACAGGTCCAGCTTGAGCAGGCCGTCCACCTGGTTGAGGCCGAACCGCACGAGGGTTCCGTTGCGCGGCACCGGTCGCCACCGCAGTTCGGTCGGCGGCACCTGCGCGGGGTCACGCCGGACGCCGGCGGCGAGCGCGGACCGGGACTCGGCGACGAGGCTGTTGAACAGCGGGTCGTACATGAACCGCAGGCCGCGCTCGTGTTCGATCTCCTGGTCGGCATCGGCCCGCTGAGCCGCGTCGTACCCGCTGTGCCGGCTGGCCTCGATCACCGCGGTCCAGGTCTGCCGGACCAGCGCGTCGAAGTCGCGCTCGCCGACGTCCACGGTCACGAGGGCGCCCTGGGCCAGCGGTCCGACGTAGCGGGCCAGGCGGCGCTCGAACCGGTTGCTCGAGATCAGCGGAAAGGTCAGCTCCCGGTAACCGAGCCGGCGGGCGAGCACGGCGCAGATCGCGGCGAGCACGATGCTGGACCGGCTGGCCCGGGTGCGCGCCGCCACCCGGCCCATCGCGATCGCGGCCGCCCCGGACGACAGTTCCACCGCCAGCGACTCGCCGGTCGGCCGGGCGCCCGGCAGCGCGTACAGGCACCGGGGCAGGCGCCGCGTCTGGTCCAGCATGTACCGCAACGCCTGCTCGGCGCGCAGCCGCGCCGCCGGGGTGGCCTCCGCCTCCGCCTGGTCCAGCGGCTGGTGGCGGGGTTCGCCGGTCCGCGCGGCCGGGTCGCGCACCAGTTCGGCGAACTCCTGCCTGACGATCTCCAGTGCCTGGTGGTCCACGGCCATGTGCGAGATGCCGGCGGCGCAGGCGATGACCCGCTCGCCGGGGCCGAGCGCCACCGCCACCCGCAGCGGAAGTCCCGGCGGGGCCGGCGATCCGCGCAGCCACCGGATGAGCGCCTCGGCCACGGCGGGCCGGTCGCGCGGTCCCCACTGGCCCTCCCCGAGCGAGCAGACTTCCAGCGTGAGCACGCCGGAGCCGGCGACGACCTGCCGAGGGGGCTCGTCGTGCAGGTAGGTGGTGCGAAGGCTTTCGTGCCGGCCGAGCAGCACGGCCAGCGCCCCGGCCACGCCGTCGACCGAACACCCGGCGGGCACCTCGAGCTCGCCGAAGACGTAGGCCAGGTAGTGGTCCGGGGTGCGGATCAGCCACCGTTGGATGTTGAGCTGTCCCAGGGTGAGCGGACCCTCGGCAGCGCGCGTGCCGGTGAACTCGACCGCGACGGTGCGCAGCGGGGTCAGCTGGGTTCGCCGCCGGCGGGTGCCGGTGGGGGTGCTCACGCCGGGTCGCCGATCAGCTCACGGAGAACGACCGCCAGCGGCCGCCCGTCCGCCGTGCAGTCGTGCACCCGCACGGTCGCCGGCCAGTCCACAGTGGACCCACTGCCGAGGACGTCCAGCGTGCCGGGGTACGGCTCCGGTCGCCAGTCCCGGACGGCGTCCCGGTTGGCCTGCCACACCCCGGCGGCGTCGGCCGGTTCGTCCTGCGGCACGAGTCCGGCGTCGATCGCGGCCAGCAGGCGCACCTCGGCCGGACCGAGTCGGGTGGCCATCTCGTAGGCGATCGCCGCGCCGGTGTCGCAGCCGCCGAGCAGGTAGGGACCGGTGGGCTGGACCGCCCGCACCGCCTCGAGGTAGGCGCGCGCCATGGCCGGCACCGTGCGGACCGGCTCGGCGCCGGTGTACAGGCCGGCGGCCTGCAGCCCGAACACGGTGAACTCCTCGCCCAGCTCGTGGGCGAGGGCGCTGTACGAGCCGACCTGACCGCTGGCCGGATGGACCAGGAACAGCGCGGGCAGGCTCCCGTCGCCGCGTTGAATCTGCTGCAGGGGACCGGAAAGCCGCTCGTTCAGCGCACCGAGCCGGTCGGCGAGCGCCTCGACGGTCGGGTTCTCGGTCATCACGTTCAACGGGAGCTGGACGCCGAACTCCTCCAGGACGGCGTTGATGATCCGGGCGGCGTCCAGCGAGTTTCCGCCTATCTCGAAGAAGTTCTCCCGGATCCCGACCCCGAACCCGAGGACCTCCTGCCACTGCCGGGCCAGCCAGAGCTCCACCGGGTTTCGCGGGTGGAGGTAGCCGGTGCCGGTCGCGTCGTCAACGGCTGGGTTCATCGCGCGGTGCACCGCCTTCGTGGTTCGGGTCGAGTCGCCAGCGTTGGAGCTTTCCGGCCGCCGACCGAGGGATCCGGTCGACGAACGTGAACTGTTTCGGGATCTTGTAACCGGCCAGCCGGCGCCCGCAGTGCGCGGCCAGTTCCGCCTTGCGCAGCGTGGTCTCGGGGCGCAGCACGACCTGCGCGCCGACCACCGAGCCGAGTGTCTGGTGTGGAACGGCCATGGCCACCGCGTCGAGCACCCCGGGGTGGTCCAGGAGTGCCGCCTCGACCTCGTTCGGGTCGACCTTCTCCCCGCCGACGTTGATGGTGTCGTGGTCGCGGGGTTCGAGGAACAGGTAGCCGTCCCGGTCGAGCCGGCCGCGGTCGCCGACGGTGGCGAACCCGTCCGGGGTGGTGCGGATGGACCGGTCGTCGACGTAGTCGGACCGGCCGATCCGGTGCGGCGTGCGCAGGTAGACCGTGCCGGAGGTGCCCGGCGCGACCGGCCGGCCGGCGCCGTCCAGGACGCGGATCTGGGTGAGGAAGCCGCGGCCGACCGTTCCCGGGCGGGCCAGCCACTCGTCGCCGCGCACCAGGGTCACGCCGATTCCCTCGGTCGCGCCGTACAGTTCGTACACCCGGTGCGGGCCGAGCAGGTCGATCCAGCCGCGCTTGGTGTCCGGGTCGCACCGGGCGGCGGTGTGCAGCATCGCCCGCAGGCCGGCGAAACTCTCCGGATCCGGCCGCGCGAGCCGCAGGATCTCACGCATGTGGGTCGGGGTGAGCTGCATCCACTCGACGGCGTACCGCCGCACCAGCTCGACCGTCCACTGTGGAGAGAAGAGGGGCTGCAGGACGACGGTGTTGCTGTCCAGCAGGGCATCCAGGAAAGCGGTGAACGGGGCTGCGTGGTACAGCGGCCCGACGATGAGTTGCCGCTGCCCGGTGCGCCAGCCGGTCTGCCTGATCACCATCGACGGGGTCCGGGCCGGGTCGTAGCGGATCGGCCCCGGCCGCGCGGAGATTCGGGGGATGCCGGTGCTCCCGCCGGTGGCCAGCAGGTAGCCGACGGCGCCGGCGCCGGCCGGCGCGGACCCGGCCGGTTGGTCCACCCGGTGCGGCCGGTGGTCCTCCGCCATCAGGTAGACGTGGCTGAACCGCTGGCCGAGCAGGCCGAGCAGGATGTCCCGTTCGGCCGGCGGGGTCGCCGGGTTCATCGGGAAGACCGGGACCTCGGCGGCGAGCGCGGTCGCGATGCCGGTGGCCGCGGCCAGGGTGTTGCCGGCCGGCACGACGACGCACGGCCGGTCGCGCCCCGCGAGCTCCGCGCGCACGATGCCCGCCCCGGTCTCGACCAGGCCGGCCAACTCCCGCCAGGACAGGGCCTGCTCGGCCAGGTCGGCGTCGAAGCCGACCAGGGCCGGCTGGTCGGGCACGGCGCTGCCGGTGTCCGAGATGCGCTGGCGAACGGAACGGATCATCGCTACCGGAGGATCTCGGCCAGCCGCCGGACACTCGACGCGCTCATGAACTCGTACACGTCCAGCGACCGGTCGAACTCCGTCTCGATGGCGGCGATGATCGCGAGCGCCGAGAGCGAATCGCCACCGAGCTCCAGGAAGTCGTCGTTGGCGCCGATGGAGCGGACCTCCATCTGCGCCGACCAGATCGCCGCCACCCGGCGCTCGACCTCGTCGCGCGGATCCTCGAACAGCGTGCACCGGCCGTCCGCGACGGCCGCGGCGACGTACGCGAGGTCGACCGCGTCGCCGGACATCGGAATGCGTTCCACGATGAGCACTCCGGCCAGCCCGCCGTCCGCGCCCAGCCGCTGCCGGACGTGGTTGCGGAGCAACGGCCCGCTCAGGTACTCGCTGGTCTCGACGACCGCGATGGTGACGTCCTGCCCGTCGTGCCGCACGGTGGCGGTCTCGGCGCGGCCGACCCCGGGATATGCCGTCAGCACCTCGGAAATCTCGGACAGCCTCACCACTGTTGTTCTCCTCTCAGCAGACCGGCGACGAGCTTGTGCACCTCGGCGTCACGCAGAAGTTCGGTGTGGCCGGCATCGAGCGAAATGTTCCGGACGCCGTCCGCCGGCGGCTCATGGTCCTTCGAGGACAGGAACAGCGGGGTTGCGTCGCGCAGCTCGAACCGGCCCTGGCTGGCCAGCAGCAGGTAGTCCAGGTACGCGGTGAACCCCCTGGTGAGCTCCTGGCGGAAGAACTCGTTGAGGGACAGCCGTTGTGCGACCGCGCCCATCAGCCGGTCGTACCGGTCACGCAGCTCGGCGGCGAGGCCGGGCAGGTCGTCCGGACGCGACTCGAGCAGTTCCTCCGCGAGCAGCCGGGCGCCGTCCAACTCGTCGGCGGTCAGGTGCCCGGCCGACGACTCGACCGCGGCGATGAACTCACCGCACAGCGAACCGCCGGCCGTTGCCACGGCGTCGAAGAGCAGCACCACGGGCGGCGGTCCGGTCGCGGCGACCGCGTCGGCCACACCGGTGGCCAGGGCGGCTCCGGCGCAGTATCCCAGCACCGCGCGGACCGGCCGGCCGGTCGACCTGGCCTGCGCCACCCAGCGGGCTACGCCGGTGTCCAGCGACTCGACCCCGGCGAACCCGGAGTGTCCGATGTGGAGGAAGCACGCGTCCACCGGCACCGCGGCCGCCAGTTCCGCGAAGCCGGCCTCGGCCCGCCCGCCCGGGAAGTCCAGACACAGCACAAGGTCAGGTCCCCGGTCGGACAGGGGTTGCCAGTCCGTCAACTCCACCGTCCGACCTCCCGCGCGTTTCCATGACCGTCGCCAGTGTCCGGTAGTCGACCTTTCCGCCAGGTGTCTGGGGAAGCCGGTCGACGGACCGGAAGACCACGTGCCGGCTCGGCACCCCGAGCGTCTCGGCCAGTTGCCGGCGCTGCTCCTCGTGCACGGCGGGATCGCCCGCGCCGACCAGATACACCACGTCGTCGTCGCCGCAGATCACCGCCGCGGGCTGGCCCGGCCGGTCCACCATGCGCTCCAGGTCGTCCAGGCTGGTTCGGACGCCGAGCACCTTGACGATGCGCTTGGTTCGTCCGGTCAGGTACAGGTATCCGTCGCGCAGGTACCCGAGGTCGCCGGTGTCCAGGACGTCCACTTCGGCGCCCCGGCACAGGTCCGCGCGGCCGGTGGCGTAGCCGAGCATGACGCCGGGCCCGCGGTAGTGGACGGCGCCCTCCCCGGGCCGGGCCCGGTGGTGTGCGCTCGACGGTCCGATCGTGATCGTCGCACCCGGGACCGCGGTCCCGACCGACCCGAGCCGGGCGGGCAGGTCGGCCGGGTCGAGGCAGGCGATCCGCGCGGTCGCCTCGGTCTGGCCGTACATCACGAAGAACCGGCCCCGCCGTTGCTCCATCATGCGCACCAGGCGCATGGTCAGCTCCTCGTCCAGACGCGCGCCGGACTGCGTCATTGTGCGGATGTTCGTGTGGGCCAACAGGTTGATGTGGGTGGGGCCGAACGCCGAGTAGGTGGTGGGCACCGCGGCCAGTGAGGTCGCGCCGGCCCGGGTCAGGTGGTCCCACATCGCCAGCGACAGCGGTGACCGGTCGCTCAGCACCACGCTCGCGCCCGCCAGCAGGTGGGTGTTGAGCACCGAAAGCCCGTAGGCGTGGGTGATCGGCAAGGTGGTCGGCGCGCATTCCGCGGCGGTGATGCCCAGTGCCTCGATGATGGCGGCCGTGTTGCCGGCGAGCCCCGCGTAGGACAGCCGCACCGCCTTGGGACTGCCCGTGGTTCCCGAGGTGGCCAGCAGCAGGGCGGTGTCGGCGTGGATGTCGCCTTCCGGCGCGGACGCGGCGCGCCGGAACACCGGGACGCCGTCGGCCACCTCTTCGCCGGGGCGGTAACCGAGGCCGGTCAGGCCGTTTTCGGCGCCGCGCGTCGGCACGACGAACTCGGGTTGGTAGGCATCGATAATTTCGGTGGACGCCGGAAGAAACGCGACCGTGTGGCCGAGCCGCAGTCCGGCGAGGTAGGCCAGCAGGGTCGGCAGGTCCCGGTCGCCCGGGCACAGCACCAGCGCCTTGCTGTCGTGGCGCAGCGACCGTTGCCCGTCTGCGAGGCGTTTGGCCAGGTCGCCGTAGGTCAGCGTCCGGCCGCCGGTCAGTTTGACGGCCGGCGAGCGCGGCGACGCGTCATCATGCGTCACTAGGTCGAGCATCGCCGGCGCCACGGACACATTCTGCTGGCGACACTGATCGCGGTCCATAGCCCGCGCCCGCGAAGAATGGAGCTTGACGGTCCCGATCCGATGGAAAAGGATTTCGTTGATCGGTCGGGGAAAGGGAGCGTCCGCCATGGTCGACGAGATCCGCCAGTTCCTGCTCGAGTCGCTGACGGAGATGAAGTACAGCACCGAGGACATCGACGACGGCACGGTGCTCGGCCCGGCCGGGGTCGACCTGGAGTCGCTCGCCCTCGCCGAACTCGCGATGCGGGTGGAGGACCGGTACGGGGTGCGGTTCGACGAGGACGAGGCGGAGACGTTCGCCGCCATGACCGTCGGCGAGTTCTGTGTCGCGGTGGAACACCGGGCGCAGGCCGCCTCGGCGATGTGACCACGTCGGTGCGCGAAAACGTTGCGGTGACCGGGATCGGGCTGGTGAGCGCGGTCGGCGGTGCGGTCACCGAGGTGTTCGACGCGGTGTGCGAGGGACGGTCCGGGCTGGTGCGACCGCCCGCGGACCACGCGCTGCACGGCGTCGTCGACGTGGCCGCGATCGGCCCGGCCATCGACCCGGAGAGCGTGATCCCGGCCAAGGACGCGCGGATCGTGGACCGGTCGATCGTGCTGGCCGTGCGGGCCGCCGGGGATGCCTTGGCGGACGCGGGGATCGAGGTCGGCCGGGACGTCGACCCGTACCGGGTCGCGGTCGTGCTCTCCGGCGTCGGCGGCCTGGGGACGCTCGCCGGCCAGGCGGTCGAGCGATCGCGGCGGGGCCGGTTGGGCGTCAGCCCGTTCATGCTGCCCGGCACGCTGCCGAACATGGCGGCGGCCCGGATCGCGATCAGGTTCGGCGTGCGCGGGTACACCTCTTCGGTCGGCACGGCGTGTGCGGCCGGCGGGCAGTCGGTCGGCGAGGCGATGCGCATCCTGCGGGCGGGGGACGCCGACGTGGTGGTGTGCGGCTGCACCGAGGCGCCGCTGTTCCCGACCTTCGCCGACGCGTTCGGCAACGCGCTCGCCCTGGCCCGGGGCTGGTCCGACCCCACCGTCGCGAGTCGCCCGTTCGACCGGCGGCGCAACGGTTTGGTGCTCGGCGAAGGGGCCGGCGTGTTCGTGGTGGAGCGACCCGGGTTCGCGCGGGCGCGGGGCGCGCGGGTGCACGCCGAGGTGCTCGGCTGGGCGGCGACGAGCGACGCGTACCACCCGACCACGCCCCGGCCGGACGGCTCCAGCGCGGCCGAGAGCATGCGCCTCGCGCTGCGGGACGCCGGCCTGTCCACGGGCGACATCGGCTACCTCAACGCCCACGGCACGAGCACGAAGGCCGGTGACGCCGCCGAGGCCAAGGCGATCAGGAGCGTGTTCGGCGACGGCATGCCGCCGGTCAGCTCGACGAAGGGGGTGACAGGACACCTGCTCGGCGTCTCCGGCATGGTGGAGGCCGCGATCAGCATCATGGTGCTGCGCAACGGACTGCTGCCGCCGACCTACAACCTGGACGACCCGGACCCGGCCTGCGACCTCAACCACGTCCGCAAGGAACCGCTGCCGGCCAGGGTCGGCGCGGTCATGTCCAACTCGTTCGGTTTCGGCGGCCACAACGTCAGCCTCATCCTCGGCCCGGCGTCATGACCGAGCCCGTCGTCGAGCGGATCCCGGTCGCCTTCTCCGGGCCCGGCGCCGGCACCGCGCCGCTGACCTGGGGGCAGAAGGCGATCCTGCAGGACATGCGGGCGACCGGCTGGCCGCACAACAACAGCGGGGCGCATCCGGTGCCCGAGGGCGCCACCGTCGAGGACCTGGCGCACCGCCTCGGTGTGCTGATGAGCAGGTTTCCGGTGCTGCGGATGCGGTTGGCGACCGACGCGGACGGCAGGCCGTGCCAGGTGATCTGCGCCTCCGGCGAGATCGACCTCGAGGTGGCGACGTTCGCCGACGACGTGGACCCCCGCGCGCCCATCGACTACGGCAACACCCTGTGGCGCGAATGGCTGATGACCCCGCTCGCTCCGCACACACCGTGGTTGCTGCGCATGGCGGTGATGCGGCACCGAGATGCCGCGGTGTACATGGTGCTCGCGGTCAACAGCGTGGTCGCCGACGGCACCGGCACCCTGCTGTTCATGTCGGACCTCGGAATCGGAGAGCTGGCCGGGCGCAAGGTGGACGGGGACGCGATCGGAACCCTCGAACTGGCCCGGCGGGAGCAGACGCCCCAGGCCCGCCGGGTCAGTGAGCGCGCCATGCGTTACTGGGCGGGGCACCTGCGATCGCTGCCGCCGAAGACGTTCGGCGAGCCCCGCTATCCCGGCCGGCTCGGCGAGCGCTTCTGGCACGGGCGGTTCAACTCGCCCGCGGCGTACCTGGCCGTGCTCGCCATCGCCGAGCGGACCCGCACGGACACCTCGCGGGTGCTGCTCGCGGTGATCGCCATCGCGATCGGGCGGGCCACCGGCATCGACCCGCTGACCACGAACGTCATCGTGAGCAACCGGTTCCGGCCGGGCTTCGCCGAGGTCATCGGCCCGCTCGGCCAGGACTCCGTGCTCACTCTGGACCTCGGCGGCACCGTCGACGACGTGGTCGCCCGGACCCGCCAGGCCGCGATGGTCGCCTGGCTGCACGGCTACTACGACCCGGACCAGCTCGACGAGCTGACCGCCCGCCTCGACGCCGAGCGCGGTCACCCGGCGCGGATAACCTGCCGGTACAACGACCGCAGGCTGACCACCCGCCCGCCGTCCGAGGAGGTGGCCCAGGGCGCCGCCGTGACCCCGGAGATGATCCGGGCGAAGCTGGGGGAGACCTTCCTGGTGTGGGACGGAACCGTCGACCACCTGCCCGAGCAGGCCTTCATCAACGTCGAGAACCATCCCGAGACCGTGTACCTGCAACTCGTCTGGGACATGGCCGTCTTCACCACCGAGCAGGTCGAAACCCTGCTGCGCGGTGTGGAAGAGGTGGCCATCGAGGCCGCCTTCAACCCCGCCGCGCCTACCCGGGTGACTCCGGGTCAGGTATCCGGTTAGCCGGCGTGGTCAGGTATCCCAGGTCACGGGCAGCGTTTCGAGGCTGCGGACGACGAGACCGGGTTTGAAGCGGAGCTCCGCCTCGGGGACGGCGGGGCGCAGGCCGGGCAGGCGGCGGAGCAGGGCGCCGAGGGCCTCTTCGAGCTCCATCTGGGCGAGGGCGGCGCCGATGCAGTAGTGCGGGCCGGCGCCGAAACCGAGGTGTGGGTTGGCGGTTCGGGTGAGGTCGAGCCGGTCGGGTTCGGCGAACACGGCGGGGTCGCGGTTGGCGGAGACCACGGCGGGCAGGACGGCCGATCCGGCGGGGAGGGTGAGTCCGCCGAGCTCGACCTGCTCGGTGGTGACCCGGGGCAGGAGAATTCCGTTCTCGCCCAACTGGATGTAGCGGGTGAGCTCGTCCACCGCGCGGGACATCGCGACGGGGTCGTCCGGACGCAGCTGGGCGAGCTGGTCGGGATTCTGGTGCAGGACAAGGAGGAACAGGTTGATCTGGTTGGTGGTCGACTCGTGGCCCCCGGCCAGGATGCCGGCGGTGACCGAGATCAGCTCGGCCTCGGTCAGGTCGTCCTCGGCGTCCCACGCCGCGATGAGCGCGCTCATCAGGTCGTCGCCGGGGCGCTCGCGGCGCCGCTCGATCAGCTCGCCGAAGGCGGCGAGGGCGGCCCGAGGAGTGTCCGGGTCGGCCTCCCAGTCTGCGACGAGGGCGTCGGACCACTCCTTGACCCGGCCCTGGTCCTCCTCGGCCACCCCGAAGAGCTTGCTGATCACGTAGATCGGCAGCGGCGCGGAGACGTGGGTGATCAGGTCGACGGGTGGGCCGGCGGCCACCATCCGGTCGATCATCCCGTCCAGCAGCCGGGCGACGACCGGACGCAGCCGCTCGACCCGGCGGGCCGTGAACGCGCTGTTGACCACCCGCCGCATCCTGGTGTGCCGCGGCGGATCGATGCCCAGCAGCGAATCGGAGGCCAGCGAGCCGAGCTCTCCGGTCGGGCGGTCCGGCCCGGACGCGGCGGCCCGGCTGAACCGCGGGTCGGTGAACACCCGGCGCACGTCGGCGTGCCGGGTGGCCAGGTAGGCGACCGTCCCGTCGGGTAGCTCGATCCGGGGCACCGGGTGGGAGTCGCGCAGCCGCGCGTAGTCCGGTGAGATCTGGTAGCTCGCCGGGGCGGGCGTGAGCGGGAATCGGATCGGCGCCGGCTCCGGCCGTGTCACGCGCGGGCTCCTTCCGCCTCGACGAGTTCGGCGAGCGATCCGGCCACCTCGGCGGGCGCCGGCATCGCGTGGATCCGGTCCCGCATCAGCCCGGCCGCGGCCCGCCAGGGACCGTCGCCGGCCAGCGTGCCCACGGTGTCGCGCACGGTCGCCGCGTCCGGGTTGTCCAGCCAGGTCCCGGCTCCCGTCGCGGCGAGCCGCTCGGCGTTGAAGTGCTCGTCGGTGATCTGCGGCAGGATCAGTTGCGGCACACCGTAAACGAGTGCGGTCATGATCGTGCCGGCGCCGCCGTGCTGAACGAACGCGGCGCAGGTGGGCAGCACCAGGCGCAGCGCGATCGGCGAGTCGGGCACCCGGACGTTGTCCGGCAGCGGCCCGAGGGTTTCCCGATGGGCCGGCATCACGGCCACGACCACCTCGACGTCCAGTTCGGCCACCCCCCGGATGACCTCGGTCAGTTCCGTCCGTTCGGACAGGCCCGGGCCTGCCACCGTGCCGCCGGTGACGCAGACCCGCGGGCGTGCCGGCGGTTCGTGCAACCAGGCCGGCAGCACGGCCGTGCCGTTGTAGGGCACGTACCGGATCGGCCGGCTCGGGCCGGCGAGCGGCACCTGCATCGGCGGCGGCACCGGGTCGAGCATCATCGTGCCGGTCAGGCTGACCTCGGATGCGGCCAGACCGAACCGGTTCGCCAGCGGCCCGACCACCGCTTCGGTGTCCAGCCGCAGGCTCACCGTGTAGTCCGGCCCCCACAGCGCCAGCACGCCCGGCACGCCCAGTGCGGCGGCGGCGATCGGGGCCGCAAGGTTGAACGGTTCCCAGACAACCAGATCCGGCCGATAGGACCGTCCGAACGCGACCAAATCGTCCAACAGCGCATCGGCCATCCGGACCACACCGCCGTCCGGGCTGATCCGCGGTTCGAGGGAACCGTCGTCACCGTTCGCCTCGAACCGGCCCACCTTTCCGATGCGGCCGCTGAACACGGAGGCGAAGTCGACGTCCGCGCCCAGGGGCACCGCGGCGAGCCCGGCGCCGGTGATGACGCCGGTCATCGACGGGTGGCTGGCGACCAGCACCTCATGCCCCGCGGCCCGCAGCCCCCAGGCGAGCGGCACCAGGGAGTAGAAGTGCGAACGCCAGCCCCAGGTCGACATCAGAATCCGCATCGCTCACTCTAACCCGCCGGTCGAAGCCAGGAGAATCCGTTGACGTGGCACGGATTCGTGCCGGAGGCTTACCGTCCATGGCCGTCGTTTCCGAGCTGCGCGAATATCCGTTCACGCCGTTCACGGGCGATCTCCCGGACGAACTGCTCGACATGATCGAGTCGAACCCGGTGAGCCGGGTGCGGTTGCCGGACGGCCAGCCGGCCTGGCTCGTGCTCTCCTACGCGGACTGCTGCACGGTCCTGTCCGACCGGCGGTTCTCCCGCCTCCCGCCGGGCGCCGGGCCGGGCGGGGACGAACCCCGGGATCTGAACATGGACGGGCCGGCGCACTCGGCGGTGCGCCGGGTGGGCAGCCGGGCGTTCACCGCGCGCCGCATCGACAGCTACCGGCCCCGGGTGCAGCGGATCATCGACGACCTGATCGACGCCATGGTCGCCGGCCCCCGGCCGGCCGACCTGGTCAGCGGTCTGATCGCGCCGCTGCCGTTGCTCGTGATCTGCGAGGTGATCGGGGTGCCGGCGGCCGACCGGCAGCGGTTCCACGGCTGGCTCGCCGGCCTCAACTCGGTGCTCACCTACAACTCCACGGAAGCCGCGAAGGAACTGTGGGTGTACCTGTCGGCGCACCTGGCCGCCAGGCGCACGGCCCCCGGCGACGATCTGCTCTCGGTGTGGCTGGACGGGCAGGACGAGCACGGGCTGACCGACCACGAGCTGACCGTGCTGGCGATGGGCCTGCTGCGCGGCGGTTTGGAGGTCAACTCCACCGCCGCCGGGTTGCGCGCCTTGTTCCTGCATCCCGAGCAGCTGGCGAAGGTGTTGCGCCAGCCGGAGAAGATCGGCGCGGCGATCGACGAGATCCTCCGGTACACCGCGGTCAGCAGCATGTTCCGGGTCCAGGTGGTGACCGAGGACCTCTCGCTCGGCGGGGTGGCGATGCGGGCCGGTGAACGCGTGATGGCCATTCCGTGGGTAGGTAACCGCGATCCCCGGATCTTCCCCGAACCCAACGTGTTCGACATCGACCGCAAACCGACCGTGCCGCATCTCGCGTTCGGCTACGGCCCGCACTTCTGCCTGGGCACGGCACTGGCCAAGATGCAGGTCGAACTGTCCACCGCGACCCTGTTGCGCCGGCTGCCCGGGCTGGCCCCGGCGGTCCCGATCGACGAACTGCCCTGGCGGCACGACCGGATCAACGGCGGCATCGTGTCGTTTCCGGTTGTCTGGCAGGAGGATCAGTAGCCTTCGACGGCGTTCACCGAGTCCGGCCAGTAGCGCTGGCCGGGCGGGGCGACGTAGTGCTCCCAGCGCGGCGGGTTGCCGGTGGGCTCGTCGCCGAGGATGGTGATCCGCTGACCCCGGCGGGGTTCGCTGTAGTCGTTGACCGCGTAGTGCATGGTCACCCGGTTGTCCCACATGGCGACGTCACCGGCGCGCCAGTGGTACCGGCAGCTGAACTGGGGGCCCTCGGAGAACCGGAACAGGTACTCCAGCAGCGCGTCGCTCTCGTGCCGGGTCAACTGCGGGATGTGCGAGGTGAACAGCCGGTTGACGTACAGGGAGCGGCGCCCGGTCTCCGGGTGCACCCGGACCACCGGGTGCTCGGCCCGGCTGCTGTACTCGTTGCCGACCCGGATCGTGTGGATCGCGGTCAGCCCGTCGAGGAGGTCGCGCAAGGGCTGCGACAGCGACTCGTACACCAGGCACTGGTTGGTCCACATCGTGTCGCCGCCGGGGGACGGAACCTTGATCAGGTGCAGGATCGAGGCGATCGGCGGGCTCTGGTGGAAGGTCATGTCGGTGTGCCAGACATCGACCTTGGCGCCGTCCTCCGAGTCGATGATCACGATCTCCGGATGACCGTCCAGCCTGGGCAGATACGGGTGCAGCTCGACCTCGCCGAACCGCCGGCCGAAGGCGATGTGCGCCTCGGGCGTCAGATTCTCCTGCCCGGCCAGGAAGATCACCTGGTGGCGCAGCAACCGGTCGTGGATGAGGTGGAACTCGTCGTCGGTGAGCGTGTTGAGGTCGATGCCGTGGATCTGCGCGCCGAGGGCGCCCGTGGACAGCCGGACCTCCGGCGCGGTCACACTGGTCATCGGCCCATTCTGTGCCACGGCAACGGAAAGGTCCACGCCTTGACGGCGGCTCGCGGAGTCGGGAAGGCTACTCCGATGCTATCCGGCGATCCGGCCGCGCGACTCGACCTGCTCACCGACCTCGCGACCCCGCTGGCCGTACGCACGGCGGTCACACTGCGGGTACCGGAGAAGGTCGCGGGCGGCACGACGAAGCTCGACGACCTGGCCACGGCGTGCGCGGCCGACCGGGACGCGCTCGGCCGGCTGTTGCGCTATCTGGCCCATCGCGGGGTGTTCGTCGAGGTGTCGCCGGATGTGTTCGGACTGACCGAGGTCGGCGAGTTGCTCTGCGACCGCAGCGCCGGCGGTTACGGCACCCGCCTGGACCTCGACGGACTCGCCGCCCGGCTGGATCTGGCGGTCCTCGGCCTGCCGCACGCCGTTCGGTCCGGGGGGCCGGGTTACGCCGCCGTGCACGGTCGCGAGCTCTGGGCCGACCTCGATGCCACGCCGGAGTTTCGGGCGCACTTCGACGAGTTGATGGAGAGTCTGCAACGGACCACCGCGCCCGAGGTGGCGGCGCGCTATCCGTGGCCGGAGATCGGCACGGTCGCCGACGTCGGCGGCGGTTCCGGCGCGCTGCTGGCCGAACTCCTGACCGCGCACCCGCACCTGCGCGGCATTCTGGTCGACCGGGCCGAGCCGGTGGCGACGGCGGCGCGGAGGTTCGCCGACCGCGGGCTCGCCGACCGGGTCGAGTTGGTGGCCGGGGACTTCTTCCAGCCGCTGCCGCCGGGCGCCGACGTCTACCTGATCTCCCGGGCGCTCACCGACTGGAACGACGGGGACGCGACCGCGATCCTGCGCCGGTGCGCGGAAGCCGCCGGGCCGGACGGGCGGATCCTGATCGTCGAGGTGCTGCCGACCGAACCGCATGTGCCCCATCTGTCCTCCTACGATCTGCGGATGCTGGTCGAGGTCGGCGGCCGGGAGCGCGGTCTGGACGACTACGTGGTCCTGGCCGCGGCGGCCGGGCTCGCGCCACGCCGAAATTTTCGGGGCGCGGCCGGATTGACGTTGATGGAGTTCGGCTGATCGCTCGCTTGTGACCGGAATTGGCGCGTCGTACGGTCGCCTTGGGTGGCAACATCACCATTCTCGAAGGGTGGACCCAATGGCCGTCGCCGATTCCACTTCCAGGCCGGATCAGTCCTTCATCGAAGGCCTCGCCCGCAGCGAGTCGGCCCGGTTGCTGCGGGCGAAGCTGGGTCATCGCTGGCCGGAGACGACCGACGAACTCGATGTGATCACCCGGTACGCACTGCTACCCGCCGGCAAGCTGCTCCGGCCGTTGCTGGCGCTGCACGCCGCGGAGGCGGTCGGCGGGAATCCGGCGGATCTCCTGGTGGCTGCGCTGGGCCTGGAGTATCTGCATGCCGCGACCCTGGTGCACGACGACATCATCGACGGTGACGCGGTGCGGCGCGGCCGGCCCTCGGTTCCGGCCGCGTACGGCGTGCCGAACGCCATCGTCGTCGGCGACCACCTGATCTTCGGCGCCTTCGAGTCCATTGTGGAGGAACCCTGGGTCGCGTCGCCGGCCAGGGTGATCGCCGCCGTCGGCGAGCTGGCCGAGGCCGGACGGGACCTGTGCCGGGGGCAGACGCTGGAATCCCAGCTGGTAGGCGACATCGAGGCCGGCGCCCGGTGGTACCCGGAGATGATCCGGCGCAAGACCGGGACGCTGTTTCGGACCGCGTGCCACATCGGGGCGACGCTCGGCGGCGGGAACGCCGACGCCATCTCCGGGCTCGCCGCCTACGGGGAGCACATCGGCATCGCCTTCCAGATCCGGGATGACCTGCTTTCCTTCGTGGCCACACCGGAACAGACCGGAAAGTCCGCCACGAGCGACCTGACCAACGGGCGCCCGACGCTGCCGCTGATCCTCGCCTACCAGGCGGCCGGCGACGCCGACCGCGCCGAGTTGTGCGCGGTGCTCGCCCGCCGGGGCGCGGGCCCCCGCGACCTGGCCTGGCTCCGTGATCTCGTCGCGAACACCGGCGCGGTGGCCGGCGCGTACCGCCAGATGGCCGGGCACGTCGAGCGCGCCGTCACCGAGTTGGCGGTGCTGAGCCCGTCCCCGAGCGTCACCGTGCTCACGGGCATCGCGCGGTGGACGACGAGCCAGAACCTGTGAAAGTAGGGGAGGTGCTGCGGGCGCATGTCGAGACGTGGCGCCCCTACACGCTCGGGTACGTCGGGCTGGTCGGGCTCGGCGGCGCCGCGGTGGCCGGCGGCGCCGGGCATCCGTGGGTGCTGCTCGCGGCCTGGGCGGCGCCGACCGCGGGTTGGCTCGGCGGTCACTACCTCGGCGACTACTTCGACCGCGACCTGGATGCCATCGGCAAGCCGCACCGGCCGATCCCGTCCGGCCGGCTGAGTCCGCGCACCGCCTTGCTGTGCGGCGCTTTCTGCATCGGCGTGCTGGTCGCCCTCGCGGTGGCCGGGGGCTGGGGGACCCTGGCGGTCGCGCTGCTCGGCGTGTGCGGGATCGTCGCCTACAGCCGCTGGCTCAAGGCCCGGGGGCTGGCCGGCAACCTGGTCCGGGGCGCGCTCGGCGCGATCGCGCTGATCTACGGCGCGTGTGCCGTGGGCGTCTGGCCGCCGACCGCGGCACTTGCCCTGTTGCTGGTGCTGGCCGCCTTGTTCTGGTTGCACGACACCATGTCCAACCTGGTCGGCACGCTGCGCGACGTGGCGGGTGACCGGGCAGGCGGCTACGCCACGCTGCCGGTCCGACGCGGCACCCCGTTCGCGGTCTGGACCGTGTTCTGGCTCTACGCGGCCATGATCGTGGTCGCGTTCGCGGCGGCCGCGCTGGTCGAAGTGGACGCCCGGCCGGCTTACCTGACCACGGTGGGAATCGTCATGGCGCTGGGGGTGACCGCGCTGGCCCCGCTGCTCCGGCGGCGCGGCGACCTGCCGGTCGCCGTGGCCCTGCGGGCGCACGAGGTGCTGGTCGTCGAGCGGGTCGTGCTCGCCTCCGCGGTGGTCGGCGTGGGGCTCGGGCCCGGCGCCCAACTCGGATTGGCCATTCCCATCGTGGCGCTGACCTGGTGGACTCAGTCCGCCATGCGTGCACGGCACGAACTGGGCACTACCGCAACGCTTCGTCGAATACCCGTGGAGGACGTCTCATGAAGGCCGTGTCCGACGCCGACGTCGTGAAGGTCATCGAGAGCGGCGCCGAGGCGTTGTTCGCCCGTCAGCGCGACAACGGCGTGTTCGGCGACGATCCCCCCGCGTCGGTCCTGGGCACGGCGGGAACCGTGGCCGCGCTGCACGCGGCCGATCCGGACGGCTCGGCCGACCTGGTCGCGGCGGGCACCGCGTGGTTGCGCGACAACCAGCTCCCGGACGGCGGCTGGGGCGGCGTCGCCGGTGCGCCGAGCGAGATCGTGCCCACGTCGATCGCGACCGCGGCGCTGGCGATGACCGCGCCGGAGGCCAGCGCCGAGGCGATCGAGGCCGGCCGCGCCCGGATCACCGCGCTCGGCGGGGTGGACACGGTGACCGACCGGGCGGTCACCCTGATGTGCCGGCAGTTCCTCACCATGGCCGGGATGACCGAGGAGGCCGGCCCGCTGCGCAGGCTGCCGCTGGAGATCGTCGCCGTCGACCGGGTGCGTCGCCGGCTGGTCTCGTTCCGCACCACGCCCTTCGTCGGCCTCGCCCTGATGCAGGCGGATCTGTTGCCGGCCAGCCGGTTACGCCGGTACACGCTGGCCCGCGCCCGACCGGCCGCACTGCGGTTGGTGCGTTCGGTCTACGACCATGAGGGGAAAACCGGTGCGCTGAGCGAAGATCCGTGGCCGGCCGCGCTGGTGCTGCTCGGCCTGGCCCGGTCCGGCGAGGCCCCGGACATCGCCGAGGCGATCACCGGTTGGTTGCGCCGGGCGGTTCGTCCGGACGGCGCCTGGGACGCGGTCACCAACCTCGACCTGACCCGCACCGGCTACGCCGCGACCGGCCTGATCGCGGCCGGCTACGCCGCCGACCCCCGGCTCGGCCCGACCAGGGATTTCCTGCACGCCACGCGAAAGACCGAGTCGTTCGAGATCCTGGACGTGCCGCCGGGCGGATGGAGCTTCTCCAACCAGCGCGGCTGGCCGGTGACCCTGGAGTCCGCGGAGATCGTCGCGGCGCTGGCCGGGTTCCCGGACGCCGGCACGGATCCGGTGCTGCGCGGCGGAGCCGAGTGGCTGATCGGCCGGCAGGACTCCCGGGGCTCGTGGAGCCTGTGGGTGCGCGACACCAAGCTCGCCAACGACGGGCCGTGCCCGGCGATCACCAGCCAGGCGATCACCGCGCTGCACGAGTCGGGCCACGCCGACGAGCATCCCGCGATCGTCGCGGCGGCCGAATGGCTGCTGTCCGTGCCGAACCCCGACGGCACCTTCGACAACCTCTGGTACCGCGACCACACCTCCGGGACCGCCGTGGTGGTCGGCGCCCTGTCCCGGGTCGGCCACGCCCACCACGACGTGGTGCGCCGGGCGGTCCGGTGGCTGTGCGACACCCAGCTTCCGGACGGCTCCTGGGGTCCCGGCGACGGCACCGACGGATCGGTCGAGGAGACCGGCTGGGCCGTGCAGGGCCTGCTCGCGGCCGGCGGTGGCACCGAGGTCGCCGGGGCCGTCGGCCGGGGCGTCGGCTGGCTCGTGGCGGCCGCTTCGCCGGACCACGGCTGGGAACCGACCCGGGTGTGCAACTACATCCGTCACTACATGCACTACGCCAACGCGGTGATCACGCAGTCGGTGGCGTTGAAGGCGCTGGGCGAGTACCGGGCCGCCACCGCGCGCAGCGCCGCCGACGTTCCCGGTGCGGTCGCCCGATGACCACCACCATCCCGGACTCGGTCGACGTCGTCGTCTCCGGCGCCGGCGCCGCCGGACTGGCCGCGGCGCGCGCGCTCGGCGCGACCGGGCGGACCGTGCTCGTGCTGGACCGCCAGCGCACGCCGACCCCGGTGGCGAAGGGCGAGATCCTGCAGCCGGAGTCGGTCCGGATCCTCGACGAGTGGGGCGTGCTGGAGGCGTTGCGCGCCACCGGGGCCCGCCCGGTCGAGCGCCTGGCGATCCGGGACCCGCACGGAGAACCGTTGCTGTCCATCGACTACGGCCAACTGCCCGGCCCGTACCGGCAGGTGCTCTGCGCCGAGTACGCCGATCTGCGTAACGTGCTGGCCGGTGGAATGCCCGGCACGGTGGAGATCCTGCGGGGCGTACGGGTCACCGGCGCGCTGCGGGACGGCGCCGGCCGGGTGTCCGGTGTGCACACGGTCGGCGACGGGGCCGGTGCCGGCGGCACCGAGATCAGGGCCGGCCTGGTGGTCGCCGCGGACGGCATGTCGTCCCCGCTGCGCAAGGCGGCCGGGGTCGGTGTGGACCGTCAGGAGTACCCGCACCGGCTGCTCGCGCTCGACGTCGAGGGCGTGGACGTGGCCGCCGAGCTCGCGGCCTACCGCACCGCCCGGGGGCTGTGCCTGGTGTACCCACTGCCGGGAAACCGTTGCCGGCTCTACGTCCAGGTGCGACCGGACGAGTTCCGGGCGTCCGGAATGGCCGATCTGAACCCGTGGTGCGACGCGCTGCTCGCCGACGTGCCGGCGATCGCGCCCCTGGGTTCGGCCGTGCGGGCCAGCCTGCGCCGCCGGCAGCTGTTCGCGGTGTACCGGCTGCGCGCCGACCGGCTGTCCGCGCCGGGCCTGGCGCTGGTCGGCGAGTCCGCGCACGCCGTGCATCCGATGGCCGCGCAGGGCGTCAACAGTTCGCTCCGCGACGCCGAGACCCTGGCCGGGGCGGTGACCAGTGAGTCCACTGTGGACAATTCGCTTGAGGCGTACGAGGCGGACCGCCGGCCGCGGCTCGACCACATCGCGACGGTCAGCCACAACGCCGCGCGCATGATTACCGCCTTGTCCGGGGCGCCGAAACTGCTCGGCGCGCGGATGATGCGCCGGACCGCGGCGAACCCGCGGCTGCTCCGGCAGACCGCCGGCAACCTGTCCGGAACCGACGTGCGGCCGCTGACCCTCGTCGACCGCCTGTACCAGTTGGGGTTGCTGGTCGACCGGCACGCCAACACCCCACCCGTCACCGCTACGGACCGGAGCGAGGCCCGATGACCGCCGTGGAGACCGACGAGTCGACCGACCTGTCGATGAACGAGACGCCGTTCCCGCCGCTGCCGACTCTGCGCCGGGTCGTCGAACAGGGCGCGGCACGGCTCAACCGGTACCCGGACCGGACCGCCGCCGCACTGACCGCGGGCCTGGCCGGGCGGCTGGGCGTCGGACCGGAGGCGATCCTGGTCGGCCCGGGCTCGGCGGGGCTCTGCCAGCATCTGGTGCAGGCGTTCGGCCCCCGGCCGCACGTCGTGCACGCCGCGCTGTCGTTCGAGGGCTACCCGCTGATCATCGGCAACGCCGGCGCACAGGGTGTCCCGGTGCCGATGGACGGTTACCGGCACGACCTCGCGGCGATGGCCGCGGCCGTGACCGGCACCACCAGGTGTGTGCTGATCTGCAACCCCAACAACCCGACCGGCGCGGTGCTGCACCGGGCGGAGCTTTCCGCGTTCCTCGACCGGGTTCCGGCCGACGTTCCGGTCGTCATCGACGAGGCCTACCGGGAGTTCGTCACCGACCCGGACGTGCCGAACGCGCTGGACCTCTACCACGCCTACCCGAACGTGGTGGTGCTGCGCACCTTTTCCAAGGCGTACGGTCTGGCGGCACTGCGGATCGGGTACGCGGTGGTGCCGCCGGCGCTCGCCGGCCCGGTGCGGATGGCCGGCGCGGTGTTCTTTCCCGGCGCGCTCGGCCAGGCCGCGGCGCTGCGCGCGCTCGAACCGGACGTGACCGCCGAGTTGGAGCGGCGCTGCGCCACGCTGGTGGCCTCCCGCGACCGGCTCGCCGCCGAACTTCGTGGTCTCGGCCTAACCGTGGCGCCCAGTCAGACGAACTTTCTCTGGCTGCCGTTGGGGGAGCGGGCTACCCCGTTCGCCGAGTCGGCCCGGGCGGCCGGAATTCTGGTGGCGGCGCTCGACGGCCGGGGCGTGCGGATCACCGTCGGTTCGGACGAGACCAACGACCGGTTGTGCGCCTTCCTCCGAAGCCACCTCACCAGCCTGACCTGATGGTCGCCACGATGTGGGCGCGGTCCTCCTCGGAGAGCCACCAGCCGACCGGGATGGACACCATGCGCTCGCTGACGCTGTCCAGTCCGGGTAGCAGCGAGGCGAACTCGCGGACGCAGCTGTAGACGTCGTTGCGTTCGTGCACCTGGCTGACCATCACCCCGGCGTCGTCCATCTTGCGCATGAACCCGTCCCGGTCCTCGACCTTGATGGTGTAGATCCAGAACGAGGGTTCCCGGTCCGCGGAGCGCTCGGTCAGTTCGAGACCGGGGACATCGCTCAGTTCGGCGTCGTAGTGGGCGGCGTTGCGCCGGTGCGCGCGCAGGTTCTCGTCGGCCTGCTCCAGGTTGGCCAGACCGATGCTCGCGTTGATGTCGTTCATGTGGAACTTGAAGCCGAACTCGGCGATGTCGTTCTTGAACGTGAACCGGACGTTGCTGTCCCGGTCGATTCCGTACCAGCGCAACAACCGGGTGCGGCGCTGCAGTTCGTCGTTGGGCAGCACCATGAGGCCGCCGTCGCCACAGGTGAGGTGCTTGATGGCCTGGAAACTGAACACCGCGATGTTGCCGTGGTTGCCCAGCGGCCGGCCCTGGAAGGTCGCGCCCCAGGCGTGCGCGCAGTCCTCGATCACCATCGGCCGGACGCCATG
Organism: Actinophytocola sp.; assembly: GCF_035712165.1. Classification (GTDB taxonomy): domain Bacteria; phylum Actinomycetota; class Actinomycetes; order Mycobacteriales; family Pseudonocardiaceae; genus DASYTH01. The sequence goes on from NZ_DASTBH010000485.1 coordinate 29,322, forward strand.
GGTCTGCTCGGCCCGGTCGAGGATCTTGCGCAGCCGTTCGAGATCCACCGGATATCCGGCCCAGTGCACGAGGACGATGGCCTTCGTGGTCGGAGTGATCTTGCGGGCCAGGTCGTCCAGATCGATGTTGAGGGTGGCCGGATCGACGTCCACCCACCGGATGCGCAGGCCGTTGGCCAGGATCGGCCAGTTGGTGGCACTGCACGTCATGGGGGTGGTCAGCACCTCGCCGCCATCCTTGCCGCCACCGGTCACCAGGTGCAGGGCGAGGTGCAGCCCCGAGGTGGCGCTGTTCACCGTGGACACGTTGGCGTGTCCGATCCGGACGGCGAGGGCGCGCTCGAACTCGTCGACCTTCTGTCCCTGCCCGATGAAGCCGCTCAGCAGGACCTGCTCCAGCAGCGCCGGCGCGGATTTCGACATCGCCACCTTGAAAAGCGGAATCACCGGAACACCTCTCCTTCGTCCATGACGGCGGGCTATCGCACCTCGATCCCGGCCAGGCAGAGATAGCGCAGGTCGGGGTCGTAGTCGGCGGCCACCACCAGGCCCGCCGAGCCGGTGAGCGCGTCGGCCAGGTGCCACCACACTCCCGTTGTCGGCTGCCCGGCCGGGACCGTCGTGTGGTCCGGGTGACCGGTCCACGCCGCGGCGAGCGCGTCGGAGCGCACGACCCGCACGCCGTCGCTGCCGGCGGCCAGTTCGGTGACGTCGCGGTCCGCCTGCCCGGCAACGGCCTCCGGAGCCACGGCCGGGTGCTGGCGCAGGCCCGTGACCCGCGGGCCGCCGATCGCGCCGAACAGCATGGCGACCCCGCGATGCTCGGCCGGCGTCGGCGCGGTCGAGTCGTAGGGCAGCGTCGCCTGCTCCACGACGATCAGCAGGGCGCGCGGCGCGCCGTAGTCACGGATGATCCGGAGCCCGGTGAACGGCGCCGCGCTGCCCTGGTCGCAGACGGCGAACGACAGCGGTGTGCCCGGACAGAGCCGGCTGAGGTAGGTCGCGGTCGCCCGGCCCGGCCACAGGTCGTGGATCGAGAACGCCAGCACCAGCAGGTCGACCGGCTCCGCGGGCGCGACCGCGGCGAGAAGCTCCCTGGCCATCTCCCCGTAGGACTGGCCGGACCGGACCCGGTGCGGCTCGGTGCCGAACGGTCGGGTCAGGTCCGCGAAGTAGGCGTCCACTTCGGCGCGCTGCCCGTCGTCGGCGAGGAACACGGCCGGCGCGGTGAACGTTCTGCGCTCGATCCGGATCAGGCGCATCCCGGGTTACCAGGGCCGGCTGTGCCCGGCGATGAACGTGGCCAACTCGCCCACGGTCTGCAGTTCGTCCGGGTTCATGGTCTCCACGTCGATCTGGATCCCGAGCCCTTCCTCCAGCTCCAGCAGCAACTCCAGGCCCAGCGACGAGCTGAGACCGAGCTCGTCGGCCAGGTGCATGTCCTCGGTCACCGGCGCCTCGCGCTCGAGCAGCCGCTGCAACACCGTCGACATGACATCGACGACGCGTTGCCGTAACTCGGCATCGACGGTGTCGAGCTCGGCATCGGGCGCGGTCATCCTGGCCTCCTTGGACGTGCGGTATCAGTGCTGGAACACCATGGCGGCGAACGTCGCCCCGGCCCCGGCGCCGACGGCCGCGACGAGGTAACGGTCACCCTCGCACAGCAGCCCGCGCTCCCGGGCGGTCTGGTAATTGGCAAACGCGTCGGCGCAGAACAGATGGCCGTTGATCGGCACGTTCGACAGCATCACGCGCTCCACCGGGAAATCGAGCAGCAGGCACAAACGCTGCCAGGTCACGATGTTCACATTGTGCGGCAGAACCAGCCGAATGTCGTCAAGTGTCAGGCCGGCATCGGCGACCGCCCGCCGGATCACCTCGGCCAGCGCCGGGCGGTACTCGCGCTGGAACCGCTCGTTGGGCTCGCCGAGCTCGGCGTCGAACTCGCCGCGCTGGTCGCAGGCGTAGGAAAGCAGCCGGTCGCGCTTTCCGGTGGCGCTCACCAGACACGCGGCCGAGCCCTCGCCGAAGATCGAGGTGCCGGGCAGCAACCGGGCATCGCGGGTGAAGGCCTTCTCGCCCGTTAGGACGAGCGCGAGGGCTCCATCGGCAGGATCCCCGGCCAGCAACCGGCCGGCGAGCTGGACCGCCAGCAGTCCGCTGGCGCAGCTCTGCTGGGTCACGGTGAACGTCAGCGCGTGGCCCAGCCCCAGCTCACCGCAGACCTCGTGCAGCGGGTTTCGCGGATACGGCACGACGACCGGCATCGCCCGGCCGTAGACCACGTACCGGACCCGGTGCTCCCGGCCGCGCAGCTCGTCGATCCCGGTGGCGGCGGTGCGCAGCAGATCGGCCAGCGACCGGTCCGGGTCGAACCGGATCTCGCCCAGTCCGTGGAACCGGCGGAACAGCCTGACCTGCATGTCGGTCAGGCCGAGCGGATCCGCCAGGTTCTCAATGGGCACACGGAAAGCCGGCGTGTACACCGACACCGCGTCCAGGGCGGTCATATCGCGAGATCTCACCACGCGGTTCCGGCCACCGTCAACGCGTGCCATCATTGCCCGATGTCGCGGTTCCTGCTCGTGGTGCTGCCGCTGCCGGGTCATCTCTATCCCATGCTCGCCATCGGGCAGCAGCTTGTCCACAGTGGACACGAGGTGGTCTGGTGCGGTCCGGAGTCGGTGCTGCGACCGATGGTCGGTTCGGACGCGACGATTCACCCGACCGGCCTGCGCACGTTCCGCCGCTACGACGAGACCGGCATGGCGGGGCTGCGGGCGCTCTGGGACGGCTACCTGATCCCGTTCAGCCGGTTCATCCTCGGCCCCGTCGACGCCGCGGTGACCGAGCACCGGCCGGACGTCATCGTGACCGAGCAGTACGCGCTGGCCGGCGCGTTGGTGGCGCACCGGCGCGGCGTGCCGTGGGCGACGCTGTGCACCGGGACCCTCGAGCTCACCCCGCCGCCGGAACTTCCGGAGTTCGCGGACTTCGTGGCCGAGCGGGTGGCCAAGGCGGTGGCGATGGCGGGCCTGGCCGGCGACCCGATCGACCCCAGGTTCTCGCCGCACCTGGTGATCGCCCTGACCACCCGTGGCCTGACCGGCGACGCCGAACTGCCGGACCGCTGCGTGCTCACCGGCGCGGCCACCGGTCCGCGCCCGAACGCCCCGGATTTTCCCTGGCACGCCTGGGATCCGGACCGGCGGCACGTGCTGGTGACGGTCGGCACCATCGTCGGGCACATGATCGGGGACTTCTACGAACGGACGGCGGCGGCGCTCGCGCCCATGGCCGGCGAGGTGCAGGCGGTGTTCGTCACCTCCGGGGTCGCCGAAAGCCCGTGGCCGGACAACGTGATCGCCGCCCCGCTGGTGCCGATGCTGGACCTGATGCCCCGGCTGGACGCGGTGGTGTGCCACGCCGGGGGAGTGGTCAACGAGGCGCTCGCCTGCGGTGTTCCCCTGGTGGTGGCGCCGGTGCGGGCCGAGCAGGTGGCCCTGGCCCACCAGGTCGCCGCGTCGGGCGCCGGGATCGAGATTCCGATGGCCGAGGTGGGGCCGGACGGGATCGCCGCCGCGCTGCGGGCCGTGCTGGACGAACCGGGCTACCGGCACCACGCCAAGCGGATCGCCGCCGAGTTCGCCGCCGCCGGGGGCGCGGCCGCGGCCGCCGCCGAACTCGTGGCGCTCGCGACTGTCGCGCAGCCGCCCCCGACCGCGAGGATGGCCGGGTGGACGAACCCAGGCTGATGGCGCTGCCGACCGGCGAGGATTTCGCGTGGGCCCGGCAGCGGCGCGCCAATGTCCGCGTGGCCGGCGGAATTCTCGACCTGGTGCTGCCACTTCGGGAGGGTGGCGACGGGCCGGCGCTGTTCTGCCCGCCGCCGCTGGTCGGCGTGAGCTGGTGCTATCTGGCGCTGCTGCCGCACATCGGGCCCGATCACCCGGTCTACGCCATGCAGTCGCGGGGGTTGCGCCGGCCGGAGCCGCTGCCGGTCGACATGGCCGAACTGGCCCGCGACTTCGCCGACCAGATCCGGATCACCCGGCCACACGGCCCGTACCACCTGTTCGGCTGGTCCCTCGGCGGGAACATGGCCTACGCGATCGCCGAGGAACTCGAGCGGCGCGGCCACGAGGTCGGGCTGCTCGCCATCGGGGACGCGACGCCGCTGCTGCCGCACAGCATCAGCCCTGCGGACGACAACACCTGGCTGCTCTGCGACTTCGTGCTCCGGGAGTTCGGCTACCAGCCGACGATCGAGCCGGACGAACCCGAACCGGTGGCACGCATGCTCGAGCTGATCCGGGCGCGGCCCGGCCTCGGCCTCGACGAGTGGCCGGACCGCCGGATCCTGGCGCTGCCGAGGGTGATCAGGAACAACATCGCGATCGCCCAGCGGCACCGGCCCGGCCGGGTCCGCGCGCCGATGCTGTTCTTCGCCGCGACCCGGATCGACCCGGACACCGACGCGAAGCTCGCCACCTGGCGGCCGTACTACGACGGCCCGATCGACGTCGTCGAGGTGGACTGCAAACACGAGCACATGCTGCTGCCGGAACCGGTCGCGCGGATCGGCGACGAACTCGACGGCCGGCTCGGTCCGAATGAATCACGACCAAATGCATGATTGTCATCAGGGGCCGGACCAAATTAGCCTCACCTGGTGAGTCCGCGACCGCCGTTGCCGATTTACGCCGCCGCCGAACCGGGCCCAGCCGCCGTCTCCGCACCAAAAGCCCTGATGATAGAGGCTACGGGCTTGCGAAAGACCTACCGGGCCCGTGGCCGGAAGGCCAAACCGGTCGAAGCGGTGCGCGGTGTGGACTTCGCTGTGCGGACCGGCGAAATTTTCGGTTTTCTTGGACCCAACGGCGCGGGTAAGTCGACCACGCTGCGAATGCTGGCGACGCTGATTCGGCCGGACGGCGGGCAGGCCACCATCGGGGGCGCCGATCTGGTGCGCGCGCCGGCGCGGGTCCGGGACGTCATCGGGTTCGTCGCCCAGACCGGTGGCACCTACGACGAGGCCACCGGCCGCCGCGAACTGGTGCTGCAGGCCCGGATGTACGGTCTGCCCAAGACGAAAGCCGTGGCCCTGGCGGAGAAGGCGATCGCGGCCTTCGACCTCACCGAGTTCGTCGACCGCCGCATCCACACCTGCTCCGGCGGGCAGCGCCGGCGGCTCGACGTCGCGCTGGGGGTGATTCACGGGCCCACGGTCATGTTCCTGGACGAACCGACCGCGGGGCTCGATCCGCCGAGCCGGGCGCGCATGTGGCGGGAGGTGCGGCGGCTGCGCGAGGAGGGTATGACGATCTTCCTCACCACGCACTACCTCGACGAGGCGGACGCCCTGTGCGACCGGATCTCGATCATCGACAAGGGACTGATCGTCGCCGAGGGCACGCCGTCGGCGCTCAAGCGGGAGATCTCCGGGGATGTGGTCGTGGTGGACCTTGCCGCGCCGGACACCGCGGGTGTGGTCGGCGAGGCCGCCCTGCGCGCCGCCGCCGAGGTGCTGACCGTGCAGCCCTACGTGCACAGCCAGGAGACGGTGGACACCACGCTGCGGCTCTACGTGGACAGTGCCGCGACCGCGATCCCGTTGGTCATCCGCGCGCTCATCGCGGCCGGGATCGAGCCGGGCGCGATCGAGTCCCGCCGGCCCAGTCTCGACGACGTGTTCCTGGCCAAGACCGGCCGGACCCTGGACGAGTAGCGGCATGCGTGGCATGAGGGCACTCCGCGACACCTGGCTGATCTTCCAGCACGAGGCCGGGTGGATGGTGCGCAATCCGGCGCTGGTGGCGCTCACCCTGGCTCAGCCGATCGCCTATCTGATCCTGTTCGCGCCGTTCCTCAAGGTCGCCATGGCCAACCAGGGCGTGGAGACCTACGCCGAGGCCTACCAGGTCTACGTGCCCGGGCTGTTCGTGGCGATGGGCCTGTTCGGCGGCCTGTTCTCGGGTTACGGCCTGCTGAGCTCGTTACGGGCGGGCGTCATCGACCGCTGCCGGGTGACCCCGGTCAGCCGCACCGGCCTGCTGCTCGGCCGGGCGCTGACGCACGTGGCGCTGATCGAGGTGCAGGCGATCGTGATCACGATCGCGGCCCTGCCGTTCGGCCTGCGGGTGAACCCGGGTCACCTGCTGCTCGCGTACCTGTTGCTGGCCATGGTGGTGCTGCTGAGCACGTCGGTCTCCTACGACATCGCCCTGCTGGTGCGCAACGACAACAGCCTCGGCGTGCTGATCAACACGGTGGGTCAGCCGGTGTCGCTGCTGGCCGGCGTGCTGATCCCGCTCACGCTCGCGCCGCTGTGGGTCCAGGACGTGGCGCTGTGGAACCCGTTCGCCTGGGCGACCGACGGCCTGCGCGCCCTGTTCGCCGGCAACATCACCGATCCGGCCGTCTGGCAGGGCACGCTGATCGCGTTCACGGCCTGCGCGGTGAGCGTCGCCTGGTCGGCTCATCTGTTCAACCGGGAGGTCTCATGAGTATGGGCAAGCTGCGGGCCGCGCTGGCCGGGGACATGCGGGTCGGTGCCGGCAACGTGCTGCCGATGCTGGCCGAGCACGGCGTCGATCCGGACTCGCCGAGGGTGACCTTCGACGTCGATGTGGACGGGATCGCCGCGTGGACACCGCTGTCCCTGCGCATGCTGACCGAGCGGGTGGCGGCGCGGGCGGAATGGTTCGTCCGCAAGGGAGTCCGGCGGCGCGACCCGGTCGCGGTGTACACCACCTCGGCGGCCGACGTGTTCCTCAACTTCTTCGCGCTCACCTGGCTGGGCGCGATTCCGGCGCTGATGAACGGAAACATGCCGATCGAGGTGGCCGCGGAGTTCATCCGGAGACTGCGCGGGACCGGGGCGGTGATCGACGCCGACCATGCCGAACTCACCGGGCATGATCTCGGCGTACCGGTCTTCGAGGCCGCCGAGACCGGCACCGGCGATCCGGAACTGGCGCCGCCGCACTTCCGGCACCACGGCGACGACCCGGTGACGATCACGCACTCCTCCGGCACCACCCGCACGCCCGCCGCGGTGGTCCACTCGCACCACAGCCTGTTCGCCGCGATCCGCGCGGTGCGGCTCACCGAGGCCCGCCCGTACGGCGAGGTACGCGAACTGTCGGCGCTGCCCGCCGCGCACGCCGCCGGCATCATCGTGCTGAACCAGGCGCTGTGCAACGGCTACCAGATCCTCTGTGTGTCCGGCCAGGGCGGACCGTTCCAGCGCAGCGGCGAGGTGATCCTGGACGCCATCGAGCGGTGGCGGCCGACCGCCGTCTTCGGGTTCGCGGTGACCTGGTCCGAACTGGCCCGGTTCGACCTGTCCACTCGCGACGTCAGCTCGGTGCGCAACTGGTCCAGCACCGGGGACTGCGCGCACGAGGCGCACGTCCGACGCCTGGTCGCGGCCGGCAGTCACCTGGCCTGGACCCGGGACGGGGTGGTCAGCGTGCCCGGCTCGAAGTTCATCGACATGCTCGGTTCCACCGAGATGGGCCACAGCGCGTTCTTCGTCACCCACCGGCTGGGCAGCGACCGCTACGACCGCTGCGTCGGCAAGCCGTACCCGTTCGCCGAGGTGGCCCTGCTGGACGTGACGACAGGTGAGGAGGTTCCGGTCGGCCAGGTCGGTCAGTGCGGGCTGCGGTCCCCGACGCTCGCGCTCGGCTACTGGAACGACTCGGCCACCACCTTCCGCACCCGGCTGAACGGCTACTACCTGACCGGGGACCTGATGTACCGGGACGAGGACGGCTTCTACTACCAGGTCGACCGGGCCAGCGACGCGGTCGACCTCGGCGGCGGGAACTGGCTCTACACGGCGCTTTCCGAGGAACGCATCCTCACCCGCTGCCCGGACGTGCGGGACTGCAGCGTGATCGCGGCCGGGCAGGACGGCGGCCCCCCGGTCACCGACGTGCTGCTGGTGCTGCATGCCGGCGCCGATCCCGCGCTCGACCGGAGCGAGGCGGTCCGCGCCGCGCTGGGCCCGGCGGCCTCGGCCACCCTGCGGCGGATCGAGGTGGTCCTGGACGACGACGTGGTCATGGGGCCGACCGGCAAGGTGCGCAAGTTCCTGATGCGCGAACGGATTCTGGCCGAAGCGCGGGGGAGGTAGCGGGTGCGGTACCCGGTGTCGTTCGCGCAGCGGCGAGTGTGGCTGCGCGAGACGCTCGCGCCCGGTGGTCCCGCGTCGCACCTGCGGTACGCGGCCTGGCTGGACGGCCAGGTGGAGCTCGGCGTCCTGCAACGCGCGCTGGACGCCGTGGTCGCCCGGCACGCGGCGCTGCGCACCAGCATCGTCGCCGGCGGCGACGAGCCCGAGCAGGTCGTCGCCGATCGGGTGAGCGTGCCCATCGACCACGTCGTCCTGCCGGACGGCCCGGACGCCGCCGCGCGGGCCGAGGTCGTCGCGGCCGGGCTGGCCGAGCAGCCGTTCGACCTGGCCCGCGGCCCCCTGCTGCGGGCCGCGCTGATCGGGGCCCGCCCCGACCGGTCGTTGTTCGTGCTGGTGGCGCACCAGATCATCGCCGACGAGGCGAGCCTGGCCATGCTGCTCACCGAACTGTCCACTGTGTACCAGAAGGACTCCGAGGCGTTGCCGCCACTGTGGATGGACTACGGGGACTACGCCGTCTGGCAGCGCGACCGGCTGCGCGGTGAGGAACTGTCCCGCCAACTGGACTACTGGCGTGAGCGGCTGCGGGACGTGCCCCCCGGGCTCACCCTGCCGAGCGACCGGCCCCGGCCGGTGACGCGGTCGGTTCAGGCCGTCACGGCGACCGCCGCGCTCGACGCGGCCGCGGCTGGCCGGCTGCGTGCGATCGCCCACGAGGCCGGCACGACGCCGGCCATTGCCATCCTCACCGGCTACGCGGTTGCGCTGTCGCGGTATGCCCGGCAGGCCGACCTGCTGATCGGTGTCCCGGTGCGCGGCCGGATCCGGGTGGAGCTGGAACCGATCGCGGGCCGGTTCGCCGACACGGTCGCGGTCCGGCTGTGTCTCGCCGCGACCGTCCCGTTCACCGAGGTGCTCGGCCAGGTGCGGGATGCCGTCGCGGAAGCCGAGACGCACGGCGAACTTCCGCTCGACAAGCTCGCCGAGGAGTTGGGCGTGGAGCCCGCCGTCCGGTTCGTCCCCGCGGCGTCCGCGGCGCCCGCGCTGGAGCTTCCCGGCGTGGCCGCTCGGACCCTGGAGCCGGCCACCGGCATCGCCGAGTCCGATCTCGACCTGTCCACGAGCGACGATGGAACCCTGACGCTGCGGTGCCGCAGCGACCTGTTCGACGAAGCGTTCGCCGGCCGGTTCCTGCGTTCGGTGCTGACCGTGCTCGAGCACGCCGCGGCCGCGCCGGACACGCCGGTGGCCGGCCTGCCGCTGCTGACGCCCGCGGAGCGCGCGGCCCTGACCACCGGCCGGCCCGCGCCGCAGGCGCCGTCCGATGTGCGGCGGCTGCTGGCGGCGTCGGCCGCCACGGCGATGCCGGGGGTGTGCGAGCGGGCCGCCCGGCTCGCCCGGGTGCTCGCCGACCACGGGGCCGGCCCGGAAACGCGGGTCGGCGTGTGTCTCGGCCGGGACGCCGGCCTGCTGACCGCGCTGCTCGGCGTGTGGTGGGCGGGCGCCGCGTTCGTTCTGCTGGAGCCCGAACTTCCGTTGGCCCGGCTGGAGATCATGGCCCGCGACGCCGGGCTGCGGATCGTGCTGTCCGACGGCGCGCACGCGGGGTTGGCCGGCTCGGTCGGCGGCGGGGTCACGGTGATCATGGCGGACGAGCCCGCCGCCGAACCGCTGGATCCCGTGCCGGTGCCGCCGGAGGCGTTGGCCTGCACCGTCTTCACGTCCGGTCCTGCCGGACCGGTCGGCGTCGACATCGAACACCGGGCCGTCCTGGCCGTGCTCGCCGCGACCCGCGACCTGGGCGTCGCCCTGGTCGACGGGTTTCCGGCGGACCTGCTGCTGCCCCTGGTGTCCGGGGCCGATCTCGGTCACGTCCGCCGCTACGTGCTGGACGAGCGCCTGACGCCGGTACCGGTCGGAGTGGTGGGGGAGGTGTATGTCGCCGGCCCGGGCCTGGCGCGCGGCTACCTCGGCCGGCCGGGCCACACGGCGGCGGAGTTCCTGCCCGACCCCTGGGGAACCGAACCGGGGGCACGCATGTACGCCACCGGCGACCTCGGCCGCTGGCGGGAGAACGGCGACCTGGAACCGGCCGGCAGCGCCGGGCGCCGGTTCACCGTCCGCGGCGTCCGGGTCGACCGCGGCGAGGTCGAGACCGTGCTGCGCGCGCATCCAGCGGTGCGCGACGTGGCGGTGACCGGCATGCCCAGGGCCGGCGAGACCGCGCTGGTGGCCTATGTCGTGCCCGATCCGGACTCTCCGGCCGCGCGGCCGGAGACGGACCTGCTCGCGCTGTTCCGGGCGCACCTGCGTGCGGCGCTGCCCGACCAGCTGATCCCCGCGCTCATCGTCGGGCTGCCGGCGCTGCCGCTTCGCCCCGACGGGACGGTGGACCGCACCGCACTTCCCGCGCCCGGGTGGGCCGCGCCGCCGGCCGCGGACCGGGTGCCGCCACGCGATCCGGTCGAGGCGGCCATGGCCCGGATCTGGGCCGAACTGCTGCGCACGGGCGAGCCGATCGGGGTGCACGACAACCTGTTCGGTTTCGGCGGGGGCTCGTTGACCGCGATCCGGTTCGCCGCGCGGATCGCCGACACCTACGGCGTGAACCTGCCCATGCACCGCATCTTCGCCACCCCGACGATCGCGGACCTGGCCGCGCTCGTGTCGGCGGAGCTGCCCCCGCCCAGCACCGGAACCGACCGCGAGGCCGAGCTTGCCACGCTGTCCGACGACGAGTTGGACGACCTGCTGCGCGCCGCCCTGGCCGCCCGCGACCGCCGCCGCACCGCCCGGGGAGACCCGTCGTGACCACGTCGACCACGCCCTGGCTGCGGGAACTGCTCAGCGAACCGGGCCGGCGCGACCCGTATCCGCTCTACGCCCGGCTGCACGCACTGGGGCCGGCCGTGGCGCTGCCGCCCGGCAGCCGGCACGCCGCCATCGTGCACGGCTACGAGGCGGTCGGCCAGGTGCTGCGCGACCCCGACTTCCGGGTGCTGGACGCGGAGTACCTGGACCGGACCAGCACCCGGTGGCGTGCGCATCCAGCGGTGCGCACCATGCAGGACTCCGTCTTCCATGCCAGTGGCGAGAACCTCGCCCGCACCCGCCGCCTGTTCGGCCAGGTGTTCAGCGCCACCAAGGCGGCCGCGCTGGAACCGATGATCGACCGGATTGCCGGCGGCCTGGTCGACCGGCTCGCGGCCCTGGGCGCGGACGGCGTCCCGGTGGACTTCATGGCCGAGTTCGCCCTGCGCCTGCCCAGCGACGTGATCGGCGAACTGCTCGGTATCCCCGAGCCGGACCGGGCCGGCTTTCCGCGGCGGGTAAGGGATTTCGACGCGATCCTGGAGGTCGGTCAGCGCTCGTTCCGCGAGTTGCGGGCCGCCGATGCCGCGGCCGAGGAGCTGACGGCCTACTTCGCCGGTCTCCTCGCCGCCCGCCGGGCGCACCCCGCCGACGACCTGATCTCCGCGCTGGCGGACGGCGGGTTGCCCGAACCCGTACTGCTGGCCAACCTGATCGTGGTGTTCAACGCCGGCTTCCGCACCACGGCGAACCTGCTCGGCAACGGCCTGCGCCTGCTGCTCGCGCACCCCGACGCCAGGACGAAGCTCGGCGCTGACCCCGCGCTGGCGCCGGCCTACGTCGAGGAGATCCTCCGCTTCGACCCGCCCGTGCACTTCGCCATCCGGTTCGCGGCCGAGGACACCGACGTCGCCGGGATCTCCGTGCCACGCGGACGATCCGTCCTCGTCCTCACCGGCGCCGCGAACCGGGACCCCACCCGCTTCCCCGACCCGGACCGGTTCGACCCGGGCCGCACCGACAACCACCACTACGCGTTCAGCGCCGGCCCGCACTACTGCCTGGGCGCGGCCCTCGGCCGTGCGGAAGGAAAGCTGGCTCTACCCCGGCTGCTGTCCCGCTTCCCGTCCCTCACCCTGGCCGTGGAACCGAGCCCGCGCCGGCACTTCATGCTCCGCGGCTATGACCGCCTGGAGGTGCTTCTTGTCCGGTGACCTCGCGGCGACCAGCCCGGACTGGGTCGACGAGATCCTGTTGCGTGGCGCGGACACCGACGTCTGCCTGCATTCGGACGCGCCCATCGACCGGGCGGCACTGCGCCGGATGGTGGGGGAGCGCCAGTCCCGGCTGGCGGCGGCCGGGCTGGGTCCGGGCGGCTCGCTCGCCCTGCGGCTGCCGCCGTCGCTCGCCTACGTCGCGAACCTGCTCGCCGGCTGGCGCCTCGGTGCTCAGGTCATCCTGCTCGACCATCGCCTCACCCCGTTCGAGGTGGACACCGCGCTGGAACGGCTCGCGCCACAGGTGGTGGTCGCCCCGGACCGGACCAGGGGCGGTGCGCTGCGAATGTTCGCCGATGTCACCGAGTCCGTCGCAGCACATCCCGGCCGGCCCGCGCCGACGCCGCATGCCGTGATACAGCTCAGTTCCGGCTCGACCGGACCGTCCAAGGTGATCGGTCGGACCGCGGCCGACCTGATCGCCGAGATCGACCGGTACACCCGGATCGACGGCGTGCCGGTGCGCGGCGAGCGGGTCGTCGTGCTGGCCTCGATGGTGCACGTGCTGGGCCTCGTCGGCGGCCTGCTGTACGGCCTGCACGCCGGCGTGCGGATCCGGCCGCCGGACCGGCTCACCGGGGACAGCATCATCCATGCGGTGGCCGCCGAGCCGGAACCGGTGACCGTGCTGGGGGTTCCGTTCCACATCGGCCTGCTCACCTCGGTCCCGGATCCGCCCGCGCTGCCGCAGCTCAAGCGGATGACCACCGGCGGCGAGCTCGTTCCGGCCGCGACCGCGGCCGCCTTCGTCGAGAAGTACCGGGTGCCGCTGGGAAACATGTGGGGCATGACCGAGGTCGGGGTGATCGCCACCGACCTGTCCGGCGCGCACCGGCCGGCCCTCGCCCCCGCCCCGGGGCTGGAGGTTCGGGAGCGTGCGGGTGAGCTGCTGGTCAGCCGGCCGCAGTCGCCCTACGTCGGGCTCAGCGACCCGACCCGGTGGGCGGACGGCTGGCTGCACACCAGGGATGCCGGCGCGGTCGATCCGGTCACCGGGCTGGTCACCGTCAAGGGCCGGCTCGACTCCCAGGTCTCGGTCGGCGGCCTGAAGGTCGACCTGACCGAGGTCGAGGCGACCCTCGGGGCACTGCCGGGAGTGGTGGCCGCTGTGGTGCTGTACGACGGCGTGATCACCGCATACGTGCAACTCACCTCGCCGGGCACGGCGGCGACCGTCGAGGCCGGGTTGGCCGAGCGGCTCGCGGCCTACAAGCGGCCGCGCCGGCTGCACGTGCTTTCGGCGATGCCGCGCACCACAACCGGAAAGCTGGTCCGCGACCGTTCGGTACTCGGCCAGGCCCCTCGGGAAGGAAGCTGATCCGATGAGCGAGCTTGCGAGCGAGTCAATAGGCACGGTGTCCGAGTCGCGCCACCGAGCTTGCGAGGTTGCGCGATGAGCGACATGGACGTCGGTCGGGACGACATCGTGGCGATGCTGGCGAGCCTGGGCGACCGGCCGGCGGCGGACATTCCCGAGCGGATCGACTCGATGGAGTTGGCCTGGCTGCTGCACCAGGCGGAGCAACGCTACGGCGTGCCCATGGAACCCGACGACAGCCAACTCGGACGGATGGGCACCGTCACCGGAGCCGTCGACGTGCTCCGGGAACTGATCGGGAACGGCAAGCGATGACCGGGTTCGTCCTGTCCGAGCGGGAGCGGACGTTGCTGCCGTCCGATGCGGACGTCGCGTTCTTCGCCGAGCACGGTTGGTACCTGTCGAAGAAGCTGTTCTCCGACGACGAGGTCGACGATCTGTCGTCGGCGGCCGGGCGGTACTACGCGGGGGAGCGGGACCGGCGGTTGCCGGTGCGACCGCCACGGCTGGCCTACTGGCAGCCGGAGCACGGCGACGTGCAGCGGCACAACGACTACGTGCACTACGAGAGCGACGCGTTCGCCACGGTGCTGCGCAAACCGCTGATCGGCGCGGTCGCCGCACGGCTGGCCGGAGTGGACGAGATCCGGGTGTTCCAGTCCACCCTGATCTACAAGCCGCCGGTCGCCGGCGAGCCGTCGAACATCGTGCCGTGGCATTTCGACAAGCACTACTGGGCATCGTCGTCCTCGGACCGGATGCTGACCGCGTTCATCCCGTTCCACGACTGTGGCGAGGAGATGGGCACGATCACCATGGTGGACGGCAGCCACCGTTGGGCGGAGGTCGGTGCGGACGACAGCACGACCAAACATTTCGCCGACCGCGACAACGATCACCTCGAGGACCTGCTCGCCGCCAACGCCGCGCACAACGGCGCCGAGATCAACAAGATCCCGATGATCATTCCGAAGGGACACATGAGCTTCCACCACTGCCGGACGTACCACGGCAGCGGCGCCAACCGAAGCGACCGGCCCCGGCAGGCCATCTCACTGCACCTGCAGGACGGCGCCAACACCCACCGCGACTATCCGCTCGCCGACGGAACCATGGCCGGCTACAACCACGACGCCCTCGTGCGCCGCACCCCGCACGGCAGCCCGGACTACGCCGATCCCGAGTTCTGCCCCACCCTCTGGCGCTCATGACCGCACCACCACCGGACACGCCGGCCGGCCTGTACCGAACGGTCCGGCTGATCCGCCGGTTCGAGGAACGCGCGATCGAGCTCGTCACGTCCGGCGAGATCGTCGGCGGCATCCACCCGTACATCGGCCAGGAAGCCGTCGCCGCCGGGGTGTGCGCCGCCCTGCGCCGGGACGACCTCATCACCAGCACCCACCGGGGTCACGGGCACGTGCTCGCCAAGGGCGCCGATCCGGCCAGGATGCTCGCCGAGCTCGCCGGCCGCGCCACCGGCCTGAACCAGGGCCGGGGCGGATCCATGCACGCCGCGGACTTCGCGCTCGGAATCCTCGGCGCCAACGCGATCGTCGGCGCCAACGCCCCGATCACCGCCGGCGCGGCCTGGGCGGCCCGCCGGTCCGGCCGGGACACGGTCGCGGTCAGCTTCTTCGGCGACGGCGCCGTCAACCAGGGGGTGCTCCTGGAAGCTCTGAACCTCGCCGCCCTGTGGCGACTTCCGGTTCTGTTCGTCTGTGAGAACAACGGCTACGCCACCACCCTGACCGTCGAGAACGCGGTCGCCGGCACCGTCACCGGCCGGGCCGAGGCGTTCGGCATCCCGGCCGTGACGATCGACGGCATGGACCCGCAGACCGTGCTCGAGGCCGCCCGGCAAGCCGTGCACCGGGCCCGGACCGGCGCCGGGCCCACCTTCGTCGAATGCCTGACCTACCGGTTCGACGCCCACCACACCTGGGAGCACCGGGCCCGGATCCGCTACCGCGACGACGAGGAGGTGCGCCGGGCCCGTTCCCGCGACCCCGTCTCGATCCAGGCCGCCCGACTCACCCCCGAGGACCGGGCCCGCGCCGATGCCGAGATCGAGGCGGTGCTCGACGACGCGGTCGCCTTCGCCCGCGCCGCCCCGCACCCCGACCCGGCCGACGCCCTGGATCACCTCTACGCCACGGGTTTGCGTCCCCGCCCGGGCG
Source organism: Actinophytocola sp. (assembly GCF_035712165.1). Lineage (GTDB taxonomy): Bacteria > Actinomycetota > Actinomycetes > Mycobacteriales > Pseudonocardiaceae > DASYTH01. The sequence goes on from NZ_DASTBH010000485.1 coordinate 45,054, forward strand.
GCGGTGCGTGATGCCCTGGCTCTCCTACCAGAAGGCCCTCAACCGGGCGCTCACCGACGAACTGTCGCGTGACCCCACCGTGTTCGTTCTCGGCGAGGACGTCCGCGCCGCGGTCGCCAACGTCACCGCCGGCCTGCTGCGCCGGTTCGGCCCGGACCGCGTGCTGGACACCCCGCTGTCCGAGCAGGCCTTCACCGGCTTCGCCACCGGCGCCGCACTCGCCGGTCTCCGCCCGGTGATCGAGTACCAGATCCCCGCTCTGCTCTACCTGGCCTTCGAACAGATCGCCAACCAGGCCCACAAGTTCTCGCTGATGACCGGCGGGCAGTGCCGTGTCCCGGTGACCTACCTGATCCCCGGCTCCGGTTCCCGCACCGGCTGGGCCGGGCAGCACTCCGACCACCCCTACGCCCTGTTCGCCCACGTCGGCGTCAAGACCGTCGTCCCGGCCACCCCCACCGACGCCTACGGTCTGCTCGTCTCCGCCATCCGCGACGACGACCCGGTTGCCGTGTTCGCGCCCGCGCAGGCCCTCGCCCTCCGCGAGGACGTCGACTACGCCACCCTCGCGCCGATTCCCCTGGGACAGGCCCGAATCCACCGATCCGGCACGGACGTCACCGTCGTCGCCATCGGCCATCTCCTGCAGGACGCTTTGACCGTGGCGGAAAGCCTCGCCGGCGAAGCCTCCGTCGAAGTCCTCGACCCGCGCACCATCCACCCCTTCGACTGGCCCGCCCTCACCGCCTCGCTACGGAAGACCCGCCGCCTGGTGGTCGTCGACGACACCAACCGCACGTCCGGCGTCGCCGCCGAAATCCTCGCCACCGCAACCGAAACCGTCGACCTGCTGGCCCCACCCGTCCGAGTGACCCGCCCCGACGGCGCCGTCCTTCCCTTCGCCCCCACCCTCGACCGTGCCGTGCAACCCGATCCCGCCCACCTCGCCACCGCGATCCAGACCGTGCTGAAACACTGAACGAGATCATGGTGGCCGTCGTTCGCAGCCGAAGAGAAACCGAGAATGCAGCGGATCAGAACGAGTTCGGAGACACCCGCCCACCGGCGACGCGTGCAGCTGAGCCCCCGGCGAGCGATCCCGGTCGCCTTCACCGGTTCGCGCGAGGCAGAGGGACCGCTCACCGTCGGCCAGATCAGCTTCCTGGGCTGGTTGAACCCGAAACCCCATGAGATCTTCGCGGTGCTCGGTGCGGAACTCGATGTGCCCGACGGGGTGTCGGTCGACGACGTCGCCGAGACGGTGGCCGTGCTGGTGTCCCGGCACGAGACGCTGCGCACCAGCTACGACACCGGCCCCCGGCCGCGGCAGCGGGTCGCCGCGTCCGGCGAGCTACCGCTCGACGTCTGCGCGCTCGGCGAGGGATCCTGGGGGCCTCGGGACCGGCCCGCGGTGGCCGAGGCGCTCCTCCGCTGGCTGCGAACCCAGCAACCTCCCTACACGACACCGGCTCCGGTGCGGGTCGCGGTGGCCACCGGGTCCGGCGACGACGAGCGGGTCATCGCCTGCGCCGCCGTGTTCTCGCACATGGCCGTCGACTTCGCGGCAATCGAGATCATCAGGGGCGAGTTCGCCGAGATGATCCGCGACCCCGCCGCCCGGCGGGTCGGACAACCGCGCCATCAGCCGTTGGACCAGGCCGCGCTCGAAGCGACCCCGGACGGGCGGCGCCAGGCCGAGGCGGCGCTGCGTTACCTGCACGGCCAGTCGATGCGGCTGTCCCGATGCCTGTACGCGGTGCCGGACGCCCGCGAGACCGCCGAGTCGGTGGCGGTGGAACTGTTGTCGGTGGCCGCCGCGATGGCGGTGCGCCAGGTCGCCGCCCGCACCAGGGCCAGCCGTTCCAGCGTCGTGCTGGCCGCGATCTGCGCCGTGCTCGCGTGCCGCACCGGCTGCCGCGAGCTGGTGGTCCCGCTGATGGCGAGCAACCGCTTCGAACCCCACCTGACCGACTATGTCGGCCCGCTGGCCCAGCTCGGCCTCGCCACGGTCGAGGTCGGCCGGCACAGCTTCGACGCGGTGGTCGCCGGCACCTGGAGATCGGTCCTGGAGGCAAGCCGGCACGCCAGGTACGACCCGGGCGAGCGGGCCGCCATGAACGAACGCATCGAACACCGGCGTGGCCTGCGGATCGAGCACGACGCGCTGTTCAACAGCCTGGTGGCGGAAAGCTGGTCGGGGGTCGACGCCGGCGCCGGATGCGACCCCGAACGGGTCAGCGCGGCGCTGCGGCACACCGAACTGCGGTGGCGCCCGGTACCGCCGCACGGAACACCGATCCGGTTCAGCCTCAACCAGATCGACAGCCACCTCCATCTCGACCTGTGGAGCGCCGACACCGGCCTGGCGCCCCGGGCCGAGCTGGAGTCGTTGCTCCGGGCGATCGAGCGGCTGCTGGTGGCCGCCACCGACACCGACCTCGACGCCGAACAGATCCGGCACGCCATCGGCCTCGACCCCATCGCCCGCGGACCGGACTGGGTCCTCGTCGACTCCTGCTGGGTCGACCTCACCGAGGTCCAGCGTCTCCTCGACGAGGCTCTCGCACCCGCGGTCGCCCGGATCTTCGCCACGGCCGACGGGGCGCCCCTCGTCGCCTACCTCACCGCGACCGACGCCATCCGCACACCCGACCAGGCCCACGCGCGCTGTATGGCCGCCCTCGCCAACCACCCCACCGCCCTCACCCCACGCCACTACGTCATCTGCGAAACCGCCCCACCGCGGCCGGCCGACCGCGCCGCCTGGCGCACCATCCGCACCGCCGGCTCCGGCCGCGCGTGAGGAGGGGGTCCGCACCCGACAGGCCGCTTGTGTCGCACCGTGTCCGGTCGGCTACGGTTCGACACCTGCGGACGGGGAGGTGTCGTGGCCGGAGGGGGCGATTACCGGCCCGGTACCTCGGCATCGACCTGGTCCCGGCCGCGTGGGGCCGCGGCCTGGGCGGCACCGCCGGCACCCTGCTGACTCGATACCTGTTCGACACCACGGAGATCGACCGGGTCCCGGCCTTCACCGACGTGGACAACGTCCCCGGCTGGCGGGCCCTGGACAAGAGCGGGTTCCACCGCGAAGGCGTCCTGCGGGGTGTCACCAAACGCGGCGGCAGCGCCGGGACGTGGTCTTCTACAGCCTGCTGCGCTCCGACGTGGACTGACGAGACCGGGCTCACATCCTGAAGCGGCGCCTTGCGGCTCCGCTATTCAGCGTTACTATGTACCGGTAGTCAGTGACACCGAGTAGCCCGAGGAGGTGGGTCCGTGGCCAAGCAGATGACGGAGATGCTCAAGGGTGTGCTGGAGGGCATCGTGCTGGCGATCCTGTTGGGGCGGCCCGCCTACGGCTACGAGATCACGGCGTGGCTGCGGGACCAGGGCTTCTCCGACATCGCCGAGGGCACCGTCTACGCCCTGCTGGTCCGGGTCGAGCAGCGTGGCTTCGTCGACGTGACGAAGGTCCCGTCCGAGAAGGGGCCACCCCGCAAGGTGTACTCCCTCAACGCCGCGGGCCGGTCACACCTCGACGAGTTCTGGAGGACGTGGAGCTTCCTCGCAGAGCGGCTGGAACGGCTCCACAAGGGAGGCAAGTGACATGGCGGCGAAGTGGATCGAGCTGCTCACCGGGTCGCTCGAACAGAAGAAGCGGTACAAGCAGTACAAGGCCCGTCTCGCGGCGCTGCCCGAGCCGTACGGCACGGCCGCAAAGGCGTTCCAGCGGTACTTCATGTACTACGGGGGAGTCGTCGACGGCGAGACCATCCTCGCGATGTGGGGCGACTTCGTCGACCTCTGGGAGCGCGCCGCCGCCGACGGCACCCCGGTGCGCGACATCGTCGGAGCGGACCCGGTCGAGTTCGCCGAGACCTTCGCGCAGGCCTACACCGGCAAGCAGTGGATCGACAAGGAGCGCGCTCGCCTGACCAGGGCGATCGAGGACGCGGAGCGCGGTGAGCGGAAGTGACCGCGGACAAGGCGATCCAGGTGCGGAACCTGGAGAAGTCGTACCAGGCGCTGCACGTGCTGCGCGGGGTGGACTTCGACGTGGCGCGTGGCAGCATCTTCGCGCTGCTCGGCTCCAACGGGGCGGGCAAGACCACGGTCGTGAAAATCCTGGCCACGCTGCTCAAAGCGGACACGGGAACGGCGAACGTCAACGGCTTCGACGTCGCCACCCAGGCGGCGCGGGTGCGGGAGTCGATCAGCCTCACCGGACAGTTCGCCGCCGTCGACGAGATCCTCACCGGGCGGGAGAACCTCGTGCTGGTCGGGAAACTGCGGCACCTCAAGGATTCGGGCACGATCGCGGACGGGCTGCTGGACCGCTTCGGGCTGGCCGAGGCGGCGGCGCGCAGGGTGGGGACGTACTCGGGTGGCATGCGCCGCAGGCTCGACATCGCGATGAGCCTGATCGGGAACCCGCCGGTGATCTTCCTGGACGAGCCGACCACCGGGCTCGACCCCGAGGCGCGCCTGGAGGTGTGGCGGGCGGTCAAGGAACTCGCCGGCCGGGGCACGACGGTGCTGCTCACGACGCAGTACCTGGACGAGGCCGAACAACTCGCCGACCGGATCGCGATCCTGCACGAGGGCCGGATCATCGTCAACGGCACCCTGGCCGAGCTCAAGGCGTTGCTGCCACCCGCCACGGTCGAGTACGTCCAGAAGCAGCCGACGCTCGAGGACGTCTTCCTCGCGCTCGTCGGGAAGGAACAACGGTGAGCAAACACTTCCCCGGTGACACCGCCGTCCTGTTGGGACGGTCGCTGCGGCACATCACGCGCAGCATGGACACCATCATCACGACCTCGGTCATGCCGATCTCGTTCATGCTGCTGTTCGTCTTCGTGTTCGGCGGCGCGATCGAGTCGGGATCGGACTCCTACGTCACCTACCTGTTGCCCGGCATCCTGCTCATCACCGTCGCATCGGGTGTCTCCTACACCGCGTTCCGGCTCTTCCTGGACCTGAAGAGCGGCATCTTCGAGCGCTTCCAGTCGCTGCCGATCGCCCGGTCGGCCGTGCTGTGGGCGCACGTGCTGACCTCACTGGTCGCCAACCTGATCTCGCTGGTGATCGTCGTGCTCGTCGCGCTGCTCATGGGTTTTCGCTCGGGGGCGGGAGTTCTGCCCTGGCTCGGAGTGGCCGGCATCCTGGTCCTGTTCACCCTCGCGTTGACCTGGCTCGCCGTCATTCCCGGTCTTACCGCCAAGTCCGCCGACGGCGCGAGCGCGTTCGCCTACCCGCTGATCTTCCTGCCGTTCATCAGTTCGGCCTTCGTGCCCACCGGCACCATGCCCGGCCCGGTGCGCGCTTTCGCCGAGCACCAGCCGGTGACCGCGATCGTCGACGCGATCCGCGACCTGTTCACCCGACAGCCGCTCGGCACCGACATCTGGGTCGCGCTGCTCTGGTGTGTCGGCCTTCTCATCGTCGCCTACGTCTTCGCGATCATCATCTACCGGCGCAGGGTCTCCTAGGCCGGTAGGGTGACGATCATGCCCACCCGGTTGGTTCATCTCGCGGTCGACTGTGCCGATGCGCCGCGGATCGCCCGGTTCTGGGCGGAGCTGCTCGGCTGGTCGGTCACCGAGGAGGACGCGGAGGAGTCCTACATCGAGGATCCGGCCGCACCGGCGGTCGGGTTGTCGTTCGGTCCGGTGCCGGAGCCCAAGACGGTGCGCAACCGGCTGCACCTCGACCTGTCCAGTTCCTCGCTGGCGCACCAGGACGAGCTGGTGACCCGCTCGCTCGACCTCGGCGCGCGCCGCGTCGACATCGGCCAGGGTGCGGTGCCGTGGGTGGTGCTGGAGGACCCGGAGGGCAACGAGTACTGCGTGCTGGAACCCCGGCCGGCGTTCGCCGCGACCGGCCCGATCGCGGCGCTGGCCCTGCAGACCGCGGACCCGGTGGGGCTGGCGCCGTTCCTGTCGGCCGCGGTGGGCTGGCCGGTCTTCTGGTGGCGCGAGCGCGAACTGGCGCTGCTGCGCCCGCCGGCCGCGGGCATGCCGTGGCTGGCGATGGTGCGGGCCGGTGAGCCCAAGACCGTGAAGAACCGGATCCACCTCGACGTCGCGCCCTACCAGGGCGAGGAGATCGCCGGGGAGGTGGCCCGGTTGACCGCGCTGGGCGCACACCCGGCCGACATCGGCCAGGGCGACGTGCCGTGGACCGTGCTCACCGACCCGCAGGGCAACGAGTTCTGCGTGCTCTCCCCCCGGCCGGATCGGCAGGCCGCTCCGTAGCCCGGAGTTGCGCCGCACGCGTTACGTCCTGGGCAATACACTCGATTGGCCGAGAAGGGACCGCCCGGGTCGGCCGAAGGGTGTTGAGCAGAGCGTGACCGGACAATCGCGCGGGGTGCCGCCCCCGATCGACATGACGATTGCGCATCCGGCACGCATGCACGACTACTGGCTCGGCGGCGGGCACAACGTCGCCGCGGACCGTGAGCTGGCCGAGAAGATCCGGGAGGTCCTGCCGGGAGTGGAGCACTCCGCCCGGCTGAGCCAGTCCTTCATCCGCCGGGCCGCGCTGTTTCTGGTCGAGTCGGGAGTCCGGCAGTTCCTGGACATCGCCTCGAGCCTGCCTTCGGTCGGCGCCCTGCACACGATCGTGCAGCGGGCCGAGCCGCAGTGCCGGGTGGTGTACGTGGACATCGACCCGGTGGCCATCGCGCACGGCGAGTTGAAGCTCAAGGATGTCGCGTGGACCGCGGCGATCCGGGGAGACGTGCGGGACGCGGCGGGCATCCTCCGGTCCGAACCGGTGCGGCGGCTGTTCGACCTGAGCCAGCCGGTCGCCGTGATGGCGCCGATGCTGCACTTCCTTCCGGACAGCCTCGATCCGGCCGCCGTGCTGGCCGGTTACCGGGACCGGCTCGCCTCCGGCAGCTACGTGGTGGTGGCCAACGTCGCCGCGGACGCCACCGCGCGCGGGCTGGCCGACGCGGTCGAGGTGTACAAGTCCGCCCGCTACCACGTGCATCCGCGCTCCGCCGAGGAGATCCGGCGGATCTGCGCCGGGTTCGACATGGTCGAGCCGGGCCTGGTCGGCTCCCCGCACTGGCGCCCGGAGGAGCCCGGCGACGCGACCGGCGACCCCGACATCGACACGCTCATCTACGCCGGGGTGGGCCGCAAACCCTGAGCCGGCCTCAGTCCTGCCCGGTCCGGTCGGCGACCCGGCCGCGGACCCGGACGGTGGCCTCGATGCTGGCCAGCAGGAACCGTTTGATGGCGGCGCGCTCCGGCTCGGTGAACCCGACCCAGACCTCGGCCAGTTCGGCGCCCAGCGGCGCGAAGAAGCGGTGGCCGATGGCCAGGGCGCGCTCGTCGATGACCAGGTCGGTGCGCCTGCGGTCGCGTTGGCTGTGGGCCCGGCGGATGTGCCCGGCCGCCTCCAGCCGGTCGAGCACCGAGGTGGTGGCCGAGGCGCTGAGGTGCAGCGCCGCCGCCAGTTGGCCGGGGCTGAGCGGCCGGCCGCCCAGGCTGGCATCCATGATCACGGCCAGGGCGTTCAGGTCGGTTCGGTGCAGGCCGTTGGCCTGGCCGAATATCTCGGTGAACCGGTCGGTCTCGACCGTGAGCTGCCGCAGCAACCTGGTCAGCTCATGATCGTCCGGACCGCCACCGGGCTCGTCGGATGCCATGCGACCTCCTGCCGGCCGAGTTGCCCAACCACCCGGGACAGCATAATCTTTCGATCGTCGAACTATGCGACGGTCGAAATAACTATCGGGACCTGTGAGGAGCCAACAGTATGGGCGATCGGCAGCGACCGGCGCACAGCCGGACGCGGTGGCTCGTTCCGGCGCTGATCGTCCTGGGCTGGCTGGTGCTCGGCGCGGTCGGCGGGCCGTTCGCCGGCAGGTTGAGCGAGGTCGCACAGAACGACGGGTCGGCGTTCCTGCCGGCATCGGCGGAGGCGACCGAGGTGTCCGAACTGCGCCAGCGGTTCGACACCGGCGACGGGCTGCCGGCCATCGTGGTGGCCGAACGGTCCGGCGGGATCACCGCGGACGACCGGCGCTTCGCCGACGACGCCGTGGCCGCGATCGACGGGATCCCCGGAATCGGCAAGTACTCCCCGGTGATCGCGGCTCGCGACGGCGCCGCGCTCGAGGTCGTCGTGGCGCTCGCGCCCGGCGCCGATCCCGGCGAGGTGGTCACCGCCCTGCGCGACGCGCTGGACCAGGCCCCGGACGGCCTGACCGTCCTGGTCACCGGACCGGCCGCGCAGATCGCCGACCTCGGCGAGGCATTCGCGGGCATCGACGGCCTGCTGCTGCTGGTGGCCGGCGGGGTGGTCGGCGTGATCCTCATCCTGGTCTACCGCAGCCCGGTGCTGCCGGTGCTGGTGCTGCTGTCCGCGGTGTTCGCCCTCGGCCTGGCCAGCCTGATGGTCTACCTGCTGGCCGACGCCGATGTGCTCGCGCTCAACGGGCAGAGCCAGGGCATCCTGTTCATCCTGGTCTTCGGCGCCGCGACCGACTACGCACTGCTGCTGGTGTCGCGGTTCCGCGAGGAACTGCGCGACGTTCCCGACCGGGTCGCGGCGGTCCGCTCCGCCTGGCGGGCCACCATCCAACCCATCGTGGCCTCCGCCGGCACGGTCATCCTCGGTGTGCTGTGCCTGGTGTTCAGCGACCTGAAGTCCAACCAGGGACTGGGCCCGGTCGCCGCCATCGGCATCGCCTCGGCGCTGGCCGCCTCGGTGACCTTCCTGCCGGCCGTGCTCGCGCTGACCGGCCGGACGGCGTTCTGGCCGTTCCGGCCGGAGCAGGGCTCGGCCCACCCCGAGCACAGCGGTCTCTGGGCTCGGGTCGCCCGCCTGGTCGGCGCCGCGCCCCGGGCGGTCTGGATCGTCACCACCCTGGTCCTGCTCGCCGGCGCCGCGTTCCTGCCCCAGTTGCGGGCCGACGGCACCGCACAGTCCGACGTCTTCCTCAACCCGGTCGACTCGGTGGCCGGGCAGGAGGTCCTGGCCAGGCACTTCCCCGGCGGCACCGGAACGCCGACCGTGATCATCGCTTCGGCCGGGCGGACCGATGCCGTCGTCGCGGCGGCCAGGGTCGACGGCGTTGCCGACGTTCGGGTGCTGGCCGACGGCAGCGGAAAGCCGCAGGTGGCCGACGGGCTCGCCGAGATCGACGTGACCCTGACCGACCCGGCCGGCTCCGAGGCCGCGGTGGACACCGTGCGACGGCTGCGCGGCGCCGTGCACGCGGTGCCCGACGCGGCGGCGAAGGTCGGCGGCCCCACCGCGATCCAACTCGACACCCAGGACACCTCGCGGGCCGACCGCACCCTGATCATCCCGATCGTGCTGCTGGTGATCTTCATCGTGCTCGCGCTGCTGCTGCGGGCACTGCTCGCGCCGCTGATCCTGATCGCCACCGTGGTGCTGTCCTTCGCCGCCACCATGGGCGTGTCGGCGCTGGTGTTCAACCACGTGTTCGGCTTTCCCGGCGCGGACCCGGTGATCCCGCTGTTCGGGTTCGTGTTCCTGGTCGCGCTGGGCATCGACTACAACATCTTCCTCATGACCAGGGTGCGGGAGGAGACGATTGCGCTCGGCACAAGGGAAGGAACGCTGCGCGGGCTGTCCCTGACCGGCGGCGTGATCACCTCGGCCGGCGTCGTGCTGGCCGCCACGTTCTCCGCGCTGGCCGTGCTGCCCATCCTGTTCCTCGCCCAGATCGCCTTCATCGTGGCGTTCGGCGTGCTGCTCGACACGCTGATCGTGCGGTCGCTGCTCGTCCCGGCGATCACCGTGGACATCGGCGCCCGGATCTGGTGGCCGTCGCGCCTGCGGACCGCCGAACGCGAAACGCCGGAGCGGGTCAGTTCCGCAAGCCGCTGAAGTAGCGGGTGGCGGCCTTGACGCCGCCGCCCGCGCCCAGCGCGACCATCAAGGCCATCCGGGCCTTCTGCGGGCTCAGGCCGGCCGCGCCGATCGCTCCCATCCGCTCGGCGAGACCGATGTCGGTGGTATGGGCCCGGGACGCGACGACCACCGGTATGTCCATCTGGGACAGTTCCATGATGGTGCCGAACAACTCCACCGGCACGTTGCCGGCGCCGGTGCCTTCGAGCACCACGCCCTGAGCGCCGAGGTCGGTGACCGTGGTCAGCAGCGCGGGCGGCATGTCCGGGTAGGTCTTGAGCAGTGCCACATCGGTTTCCGGGGCGCCGTCGGCGACCGGCGGCCGCGGCGGCGGGGCCGAGGTGAGCCGGACCCTGCCGTCGACGAGACGGCCGAGCATGGGGTGCGGTGCCGAGGAGAAGCCGTCGGTGAGAGCCGCGAACCTGGCCGCGTGCAACTCGTCGCCCAGACACACCACCGCGCCCGCGCCGCGCAGCGCCGGATCGGCCGCCGCGGTCAGGGCCGCGGCCAGGTTGGCCGGCCCGTCGGGGTCGGCGGCCGACAGCGCCCGCAGCGCACCGGTGAACACGATCCCGCCGCGGGCCCGGCCGGCCAGCAGGTCGGTCAGGAAAGCGGTCTCCTCAAGGGTGTCCACGCCATGGGTGACCACGACCGCGGTGAACTCGTCCTCGGCAAGGGCCTTGCGGACCCGGCGGGCCAGAGCGAGCTGGGTCGACACCGACGTGTCCCAGGACGGCTCGGCCAGCACGTCCTCCACCACCACCCGCACCGGCGCCGGACCGGCCAGCTCCAGCAGTTCGCGCCCGGTGGCGACGCTCGACGACCGGTGCGCCATCGTGCCACCGGTGGCGATCAGCAGCAGCGTCATCGGTCATCGCCTCCCGCCTCGACCGGCCACCCGATTCTGCCCAACCGCCGCCCGAACCGGGTGCCTTCGTCGGGCCCGACCAAGTCGGGTTCGGCACGTTGTCGGTGGCGATGAACACAGCGGCCCGCGTCGTTCCTAGCGTCGTGGGGTATGAGCGGTCTTCACGATGTCCGGGCCTGGCTTGACGAGCGGTTGGCGCCGTTGCTTCGGGACTACGAGGTCCCGGGTGCGGCGTGGGCGGTGTGCCACGGCGGCGAGGTGGCCGACGGGGCCGCCGGCCTGCTCAGCACGGCGACCCGGGTCGAGGCGACCGTGGACTCGGTCTTCCAGATCGGGTCGGTCACCAAACTGTGGACCAGCACGCTGGTCATGCAACTGGTCGACGAAGGCTCGGTGGACCTCGACGCGCCGGTGCGCACCTACCTGCCGGAGTTCCGCGTCGCCGACGAGGCGGCGGCCGCGCGGATCACCGTCCGGCAGCTGCTCAACCACACCGCCGGGTTCGAGGGCGACATCTTCACCGACACCGGCAAGGGTGACGACTGCCTGGAGAAGTACGTCGCGACCCTGCACGAGGTACCCCGGCTGTTCTCGCCCGGCGAGCAGTTCTCCTACAACAACGCCGGCTACTGCGTGCTCGGCCGGCTGGTCGAGGTGCTGCGCGGGCGGCCGTACGACGAGTGCCTGCGCGAGCACCTGATCGGACCGCTTGGCCTGACCCACACCGCGCCCGGTCCGTACGAGGCGATCATGTTCCGGGCCGCGGTCGGCCACGTCGAGCCGGAACCGGGCGCGGGCTACGCCCCGGCCCCGGTGTGGGCGCTGGCGCGATCCAACGCCCCGGCCGGCTCGACGCTCGCGATGCGCCCCCGCGACCTGGTCGCCTTCGCCCGGATGCACCTTGAGGACGGCCGCGCCGCCGACGGCGCCCGGGTGCTGGCGCCGGGGACCGCCGCCCGGATGCACGCCCGGGAGGTCGACCTGCCCGACCTCGGTCTCATGGGCTCGTCGTGGGGCCTGGGCTTCGAGCGGTTCGACACGCCGGCCGGCACGATCATCGGCCACGACGGCACCACCATCGGGCAGGCCGCGTTCCTGCGGATGGTGCCCGACGCGGGGCTCGCCGTCGCGCTGCTGACCAACGGCGGCAACGCGGTCTCGCTCTACCGGGACGTCGTCGGTCATGTTCTGGGTGAGCTCACCGGCCTCGCGCTGCCCCCGCTGCCCGCACCGCCCCCGGACCCCCGGCGGATCGACGCCGGGCGCTACGTCGGCACCTACTCGGCCGAGGTGTTCGACCTGACCGTCAGCCAGGACGACGACGGGCGGATCTGGGTCGAGCAGGTGCCCAAGGGCGTCTTCGCGGACATGGGCGGACAGGTCGAGCGGACCGAACTCGTCCACTACCGGGACGACATGTTGATCCCGCTCAAGGCCGATCGCGGCATGCACATGCCGCACGCGTTCGTCGGCGACGACGGCACCGGCCACGCGCTGTACCTCCACCTCGGCCGCGCCGTCCGGCGCGCGAACGCCTGACCCCTCCCACCGAACGGAAGACCGCGATGAACGCGATGAGACTGTCCACAGTGGCCATTGCCGGTCTGTGCCTGGCGGCCGCTCTCGCCGGCTGCGGCGGCGCGGCCGCCCCGAGCAGCGGGGACGCCCAGGTCGTCGACGGCGGCACCTTCACCCTCGGGCTCTCCTCGGACCCCGGAAGCCTGGACCCGCAGTTGGGCGCGGGGAGCTCGCTGTTCACCGTCACCCAGTTCGCCTACGACCCGCTGGTCAGCGTCGACGACAAGACCGGCGAGATCAGGTCGGCGCTGGCCACGAAGTGGGAGACCGGGACCGACACGGTCACGCTGACCCTGGCCGGCGGCGTCACCTGTGCCGACGGCGCCAAGCTGACCGCCAAGGCCGTCGCCGACAACCTCAACTTCATCGCCGACCCGAACAACAAGAGTCCCTTCCTGGGGACCTTCTTCCCGGCCGGCGCCAAAGCCGCGGGCGACGACGCGGCCGGCACCGTGACGATCACGCTGGCCCAGCCGGCGCCGTTCGTCCTCAACGGACTGGCGGGCCTGCCCATCGTCTGCCCGAGCGGCCTGGCCGACCGGACGTCGCTCGCCAAGACCACCTCGGGCACCGGGCCTTACAAGCTCACCGAGGCGGCGCCCGGCGACCACTACACCTACACGATCCGCGACGGCTACACCTGGGGACCGGGCGGCGCGACGACCGCGACCGAGGGGCTGCCCGACACGGTGGTGATCAAGGTGGTCGAGAACGAGTCGACCGCGGCCAACCTGCTGCTCTCCGGGGGCCTCAACGCCGCCCAGGTCCTCGGCCCGGAGGCGGAGCGGCTGGAGAAGTCCGGGCTGTTCGCCGCCAGCACGCCGGCCGTCGTGGGCGAGCAGTGGTACAACCACGCCGCCGGGCGGGCCACCGCCGACCCGAAGGTCCGGCTGGCGCTGACCCAGGCACTCGACCTCGACGAGCTGCAGAAGGTGATCACCGCGGGCCGCGGCGGCACCGCCACCACGATGGCCACGAACGAGCCGGCGGCCTGCCCGGGGGACTCGGTCTCCCACGCGCTGCCGAAGGGCGACGCCAAGACCGCGGCCGCCCTGCTGGACGAGGCCGGCTGGACGGCAGGCGCCGACGGCGTGCGCGCCAAGGACGGCAAGCCGCTGGCGCTGACCTTCCTCTACCAGAACAACCTCGGCAGCAGCGGTGACGCCGCGGCCGAGCTCGCGGTGCGGCAGTGGAAGGAAGCCGGCGTCCGGGCCACCGCGCAGGCCCAGAACGAGACGACGCTGACCGGCACGATCTTCGGCGCGGGAGACTGGGACGTCGCCTGGGTGGCGCTCAACGTCGGCAGCCCCGACCAGCTCGTGCCGTTCCTGTCCGGCCCGGTGGCTCCCGAGGGCACCAACTTCGCCGGAATCTCCGACCCGGCCTACGACGCGGCGGTGCGGTCCGCGATGGCGATCCCCGGCAAGGACGGCTGCAAAGCCTGGCTCGACGCGGAGTCCGCCCTGATCGCCAAGGCGGAGGTGGTGCCGTTCGCGAACACCGCGGTGCGGACCTTCGGCAAGGGCGCCAAGTTCGAGACCCCGGGCCAGCTCATCCCCACCAGCATCCGCATGCTGGCCAAGTAGGGCATGACGATGACGGCGAGCGCCGCGGCTCCGAGTCAGGCCCGTCCCTGGGTCCGGTTCGGGGCCCGGCGGGCCGGGCGGCTGCTGGTCTCCTTGTGGGTGCTGGTGACCGCGTCGTTCGCGATGATCCACCTCATCCCGGGCGACCCGGTGCGCGGCGCGCTCGGACCCACCGCGCCGGCGGAACTGGTCGAGGCGCGCCGGGCGGCGCTGGGCCTCAACGACCCGATCCTCACCCAGTACCTGCACTACCTGAAGGGCCTGGCCACCGGCGACCTCGGCACCTCGCTCACCACGCGGCTGCCGGTCTCCGACATCGTCGCGCAGCGGCTGCCGGCCACGCTGGCCCTGGCCGGGCTCGCGTTCCTGGCGGCCGTGGTGGTGGCGATCCCGCTGGGCGTCGCGATGGGGGTGGCGACCAGGCGCGGCCACGGGCGGCGCACCGAGCTCGCCTTCACCACCGGCAGCATCGTGGTGGCGACCGTCCCGGACTTCCTGATCGGGGTCGGGCTGGTCTACGTCTTCGGGGTCCAGCTCGGCTGGCTTCCGGTGGCCGGCAACGACACCCCGCAGGCGTACGTGCTTCCGGTGCTGGCGCTGGCGATCGGGCCCGCCGCGATCCTCGCCCGGATCCTCCGGGTGGAGATGGTGCGGGTGCTCGAGGCGGACTTCGTGCGTACGGCCCGGGCCAAACGGCTGCCCGCGCGGACGATCTACCTGGGCCACGCCCTGCCGAACGCGGCGACGGCCGCGCTGACGCTGGGCGGGCTGCTGCTCAGCGCGCTGGTCGCGGGCACCGTCCTGGTCGAGAACGTGTTCGCCTGGCCGGGCCTGGGCAGCACGATCGTGCGGTCGATCCTGACCAAGGACTATCCGGTGGTCCAGGCCATCGTGCTCGTGTACGGCGTCGGCGTCCTGGTCGTCAACACGGTCGTCGACGTCGCGCTCGCCCGGCTCGACCCGCGCTCGCTGATCCGGGAGGCCTGAGGACGTGAACTCCCGTTGGTCGCGGGTGCTGCGCACCCCGCTGGGCGCCACGGCGACCGTGCTCGTCGTGCTGGTTCTCGGGCTGGCCGTCCTCGGCCCGGTCCTGTGGGGCGCCGATGCCGAGGCCGTCGACACCGACAACATCCTGGCGCCGCCGTCGAGCGAGCACTGGGCGGGCACGGACAACCTCGGCCGGGACATCTTCCTGCGGGTCCTCGTCGCGGCCCGGCTCTCGGTCGTGCTGGCCCTGCTCGCCGTGGTGATCGCGGTGACCGCCGGCCTGCTGCTCGGGTCCGCGCCGTTCCTGGTCGGCCGGCGGCTCGGCCGGCTGCTGTCGGCGGCGGTCAACATCGCCGTCGCGTTCCCTGGACTGCTGCTGGCGCTGTTCTTCGCGGTCGTGTTCGGCGTCGGCGCGACCGGGGCGGTGCTGGCCATCGGGCTGGCGGGCGCCCCGGCGTTCGCCCGCCTCACCCAGACCCTGGTGGCCGGGGTCGCGTCCCGGGACTTCGTCGCGGCCGCGCGGGTGGCCGGCGTCGGGCGGGTCCGCATCCTGTTCCGGCACGTGCTGCCGAACATCGCCGAGCCGCTGGTGGTCAACGCCACCATCGGCGCCGGTTCCGCGCTGCTGTCCTTCGCCGGGCTGTCCTTTCTCGGGCTCGGCGT
Source organism: Actinophytocola sp. (assembly GCF_035712165.1). Classification (GTDB taxonomy): domain Bacteria; phylum Actinomycetota; class Actinomycetes; order Mycobacteriales; family Pseudonocardiaceae; genus DASYTH01. The sequence goes on from NZ_DASTBH010000485.1 coordinate 60,639, forward strand.
CCAGTCGCCGGCCTACGACTGGGGCCGGCTGCTCTACGACGGCATCGGCGCCATCTACGTGAACCCGGCCGCGGCGATCGCCCCCGGCACGGCCGTGCTCGTCGCCGGCCTGGCGTTCAACCTCTTCGGCGAGTCGGTCGCCAAGGGACTCGGCGTCACCGTCGGCGCGGGCCCGCTCGCGGTGGCGCACACCGCCTCGGTGCGCCGGCCGGAACCCGAGACCGCCGTCGAGGAGGCGCCGGCCGCACCGTCCGAGATGGTGCTCGACGTCCGCGACCTGGAGGTGACCTTCCCCGGGCCGGTGCGGCCGGTCCGCGGGGTGAGCTTCGCGGTGCGCCGGGGCGAGGCGCTCGGCGTCGTGGGGGAGTCGGGCTCCGGCAAGTCGCTGACCGCGCTGGCGGTCACCCGCCTGGTCGGCGACGACGGGCGGGTCGACGCCACCCGGCTCGAACTGCTCGGCCATGACCTGCGCGCGGCGGACACCCCGGTCCGGCGCCGGACGCTCGGCACCGCGCTGGCCATGGTGTTCCAGGACCCGATGACCTCGCTCAACCCGGCCCACCGGATCGGGGGCCAGTTGGCCGAGGTCGCGGTCCACCACCAGGGCATGACCCGTCGCGCGGCGCTCGCCCGCGCCGTGGACCGGCTGGCCGCCGTCCGCATTCCCGACGCGGCCACCCGCGCCCGGCAGTACCCGCACGAGTTCTCCGGCGGGATGCGGCAGCGCGCGATGATCGGCATGGGGCTGATGGGCGCCCCGGCGCTGATCGTCGCGGACGAGCCGACCACCGCCCTCGACGTCACCGTCCAGCGCCAGGTGCTCGACCTGCTCGCCGCGATCCGCGCGGCGGACGACGTGGCGCTGATGCTGATCAGCCACGACGTGGCGGTCGTCGGCGAGGTCTGCGACCGGGTCCTGGTGATGTACGCGGGCCGCATCGTCGAGGACCTGCCGGCGGCCGACCTGGCCGGCGCGGCCCGGCACCCCTACACCCGGGCCCTGGTCGCCGCGGTCCCCGACATGACCACCGACCTCGACGAGCCGCTCGCGACGATCCCGGGCCGCCCGGTCGACCCGGCCGCCGTCCCACCCGGCTGCGCCTACGCCGCGCGCTGCCCCCTGGCCGACGCCCGCTGCCGCACCGAAGACCCCCCACTGACCGCCGACCCGGACCACCGCGTCGCCTGCTGGCACGCCGGCGAACCCCTACCGACACCGAGAGTCGCAGACGAACTGGTGGAGTCCCCATGAGCGAGCGCCAGCATCGTGCCCGCCAACCGCACCTAAGGGGAACGGGGCGCAACCCAGCCACCGGCACCCCGCCAACCGAGCATTGTCAACTCACCGCCACCACAGCAGTAGATCCCGGAGAGGCGGAACTGGTCGCCTGCTGGCACGCCGGCGAACCCCTGCCGGTGACGCACGACGCCGACGAGTTGGTGGATTTCTTGTGACAGAACTACTTTTCGAGGACGTGACCGTCCGGTATGGACGGACGACCGCTGTGGACGGGGTCAGCCTCGCCGTGCCGGCGGGGGAGGTGGTCGGGCTCGTCGGCGAGTCCGGTTCCGGCAAGTCCACGCTCGCCAAGGCCGCCGTCGGGCTGGCTCCACTGAGCGGCGGCCGGATCAGCCTCGGCGGTGCGCCGGTCCCGACCCGGGGCCGGCGCCGCCCGCTGCAGATGGTCTTCCAGGACCCGTACTCCTCGCTCGACCCGCGGTTGACGGTCGGGGCGAGCGTGGCCGAGGCGCTGCCGCCGGGCGGCTCCCGCGCGCAGCGGCGGGCCGAGGTGGAACGACTCCTCGACCTGGTGCACCTCGATCCGGCCAGCGCCCGGGTGGGGCCGTCCCGGCTGTCCGGCGGCCAGCGGCAGCGGGTCGCGCTGGCCCGCGCGCTGGCCGCCGACCCGCGCGTGATCATCGCCGACGAGATCACCTCCGCCCTGGACGTGTCGATCCAGGGCGCGGTGCTCAACCTGGTCCGCGAGCTCCAGCGCGAGCTGGGCCTGTCGATCCTGTTCATCTCGCACAATCTCGCGGTGGTCCGCTACGTCGCCGGGAGCGTCGCGGTCATGCGGGACGGCAGGGTGGTCGAACAGGGACCCACCGCACGGGTGCTCGCCGAACCCAGCCACGACTACACCCGCGAACTGCTCGCCGCAGTTCCCGGAGGAACCATGCGAAGGAGCCGGCCTTGACCCGAAAGATGCGCATCCAGGACCTCACCGACCTGGCGGTCCCGTCCCAGCCCGCGCTCTCGCCGGACGGCGGCCGGATCGCCTACGTGCTCCGGACCCTGGACGCCGGCCAGGACCGCAACGTCGATGAGCTGTGGCTGGCCGGCACCGACGGCTCCGCGCCGCGCCGGCTCACCGCGGGGCCGCACGACAGCGCGCCGGCCTGGTCTCCGGACGGTCGCCGGCTCGCGTTCGTCCGCGACGGGCAGGTGGCCGTGCTCGACGCCGAGGGCGGCGAGCCGGAGCGGCTGACCGACCTGCCGCTCGGCGCCGGTGCGCCCCGGTGGAGCCCGGACGGCGGCCGGCTCGCGTTCACCGCGCCGGTCGACCCGGCCGGCGGGCAGGGACCGATGGTCACCGACGGCCTCGGCTACCAGGCCGACGGCGCCGGCATGTTCGGTGCGGTCCGCCAGCAGTTGCACGTCATCGACCTGGACAGCCGCGAGCTCCGCCGGCTCACCGACGGGCCCGAGGACGCCGGTGACCCGGCCTGGTCGCCCGACGGCGCCACCCTCGCCTTCACCTGCCGGACCGGCGCTGACAGCGACCTGCGCCACCGCACCCCGGTCCACCTGCTGGCGGTGGATGAGCCGCACGGCAGCCCGCGCGTGCTCGCCTTCGCCGGCGGCGTGGCCGCCACCGTGGGCTGGACCGCCGACGGCTCGGCGCTGCTCGTGGTCGGCTGGTCCGGTGACCCGGCCGGCCACGCCCGCCTGTTCCGGGTCGGCACCGAGAGCGGGGAGGTCACCGACCTGTCCGGGGGCACCGACCGCAACGTCATGCCCGGCGCGACGGCCTACCCCGGCGGGTTGCCGCAGGAGCACGGCGGCCGGGTGTTCTTCTGCCTGCGCGACCACGGGTGCACCCACCTCTGGTCGGTCGCCCTGGACGGCGGCGACGCCCGGCCGGTCCTGGGCGGCGCCGGCCGGGTCGTGTCCGGACTGTCGGTCGCGGGCGGCCGGGCCGCGCTCGCGCTCGGCACGCCCGAGTCCTTCGGCGAGATCGGCGTCGTGGACCTCACGACCGGCGCCGTGACCGTGCTGACCGGGCACGGCACCGGCCTCGACCTGCACCCCCGCGAGGAACGGTGGTTCACGATCTCCGACGGCACCGAGGTGCAGGCCTGGCTGATGCACGACCCCGCGCGAAGCGGTCCGCGGCCGCTGCTGCTCGACGTGCACGGCGGCCCGCACAACGCCTGGAACGCGGCCGCCGACGAGATCCACCTCTACCACCAGGAACTGGTCGAGGCCGGGTGGGCGGTGCTGCTGGTCAACCCGCGCGCCAGCGACGGCTACGGCGAGGCGTTCTACACCGCGGCCCAGGGCGCGTGGGGCGTGGCCGACGCGAAGGACCTCCTCGAACCGCTCGACCAACTCGTCGCCGAGGGGTTCGCCGACCCGGACCGGCTGGCGGTCGCCGGCTACAGCTACGGCGGGTACATGGCCTGCTGGCTGACCGGTCACGACGACCGGTTCGCCGCCGCGGTCGCCGGCGGCACGGTCGCCGACCTGGTGAGCATGGGCGGCACCAGCGACGACAGCCACTTCCTCAGCGCCTACGAGCTCGGCGGCCCGCCCTGGCAGGAGCCGGAGCGCTACGCCGCCATGTCACCGCTGTCCCGCGTCGCCGACGTCCGCACGCCGACCCTGCTGATCCACGGCGCGACCGACCTGACCTGCCCGGTCGGCCAGGCCCAGCAGTGGCACACCGCGCTGCGCGAACGGGGCGTGCCCACCCGGCTGGTCGTCTACCCGGACGCCGCGCACGCGTTCATCCTCACCGGCCGGCCCACCCAGCGGCTCGATTTCAACCGCCGGGTGCTCGACTGGCTGGAGCGGCACGTCACCCGCGCCGGCCGCGCCGGCATCGACGCCGCCCACTGGCAGCGGCGCCTGGCCCGGCTCGCCGAGCGGCACCGGGTGCCCGGCGCGCAGCTCGGCATCCTGCGGATCGGCACGGGCGGGGCCCAGGACGAGGTGGTGGAGGCCGCGCACGGGGTGCTCAACCTGCGCACCGGCGCGCCGGCCGGCACCGACGCGCTGTTCCAGATCGGCTCGATCACCAAGGTGTGGACGGCGACCGTGATCATGGCGCTGGTCGACGAGGGGCTGCTCGACCTCGACACCCCGGTCGCCGAGGTGCTGCCGGAGCTGCGGCTGGCCAACCCCGAGGTGACGAAGTCGGTCACGCCCCGGCACCTGCTCAACCACACCAGCGGCATCGACGGCGACGTGTTCACCGACACCGGCCGGGGTGACGACTGCCTGGAGCGCTACGTCGACGTGCTGGGCGAGGCCGGGCAGAACCACCCGCTCGGCGCGACCTGGTCCTACTGCAACTCGGGCTACGTGCTGCTCGGCCGGGTGATCGAGAAGGTCACCGGGCAGACCTGGGACCAGGCGATGCGCGAGCGGCTGTTCACCCCGCTCGGGCTGACCCACACGGTGACGCTGCCCGAGGAGGCGCTGCTGTTCGCCACCGCGGTGGGCCACGACGAACGGGACGGCGACCTGGTTCCGGTCCCGGCCTGGGGGCTGCCCCGCTCGGTCGGCCCGGCCGGGCTGGTCACCGCGCGGGTCGCCGACGTGCTGGCCTTCGCGCGCCTGCACCTCGACGGGGGGAGCGCCGTGCTGAGTCCGGAGAGCCGCGCGGAGATGGCCGCGCATCAGGCCGACCTGCCCGACAAGCACGTCCTCGGCGACTCGTGGGGGCTCGGCTGGATCCGGTTCGGCTGGGACGGTCACCGGCTGCTCGGCCACGACGGCAACACGCTCGGCCAGTCGGCGTTCCTGCGGGTGCTGCCCGAGGCCGGGCTGGCCGTGGCGCTGCTGACCAACGGCGGGCACGCTCGCGACCTCTACGACGATCTCTACCGGGAGATCTTCGCCGAGGTCGCGGGCGTCACCATGCCCGACGCGTTCGCGCCGCCCGCGGAGCCGGTGGAGGTCGACGTGACGCCCTATGCCGGCGTCTACGAGCGGGCCGGGGTGCGCATGGAGGTCGAGAGCGGCCCGGACGGGCCACTGTTGCGGACGACGATCACCGGCCCGCTCGCCGAGTTGGTGCCCGACCCGGTCGAGGAGTACCCGCTGGTCGGAGTCGGGCCGGCGCTGTTCGCGGTCCGGGCGCCGCAGACGCGGACCTGGATGCCGGTCACCTTCTACGAGTTGGCGACCGGCGAGCGGTACCTGCACTTCGGGGTGCGCGCGACCCCGAGGGTCGCCTGATGGGCGACCTGCTCGCCGACATCCGGGCCCTGGTCGAGTGCGAGTCGCCGTCCGACGACCTGGCCGCGGTCGCCCGCTCGGCGGAGGTCGTCGCGCGGGTCGGCGCCGCGCGCCTGGGCGCCGAACCCGAGCGGATCGCGCTGGACGGGCGCACCCACCTGCGCTGGCGGCTCGGGCCGGAGCCGTCGCGGGTGCTGCTCCTCGGCCACCACGACACCGTGTGGCCGGTGGGCTCGCTGGCCGACCACCCGTGCACGGTCGAGGGCGGGACGCTGCGCGGACCGGGCTGCTTCGACATGAAGGCCGGGCTGGCGATGGCGTTCCACGCGGCCGCCGGGCTCGACGGCGTCACCCTGCTGGTGACCGGCGACGAGGAGCTCGGCTCGCCCAGCTCCCGCGGGTTGGTCGAGGAGGAGGCCAGGGCCGTCACCGCCGCCCTGGTGCTCGAGGCGTCGGCCCCGGGCGGCGCCCTCAAGACCGAGCGCAAGGGCACGTCGATGTACGAAGTGCGGGTGACCGGGCGGGCCGCGCACGCCGGGCTGGAGCCGGAGCGCGGGGTGAACGCCACGATCGAGCTGGCTCACCAGACGCTCGCCGTCGACGCGCTCGCCGACCGGCGGGCGGGCACCACGGTCACGGCGACCGTCGC
>NZ_DASTBH010000486.1:0-6827 GCF_035712165.1 Actinophytocola sp.
GAATCCACCGCACCCACAACCGGATCGACCACATGCCGCACCGGACCTCCAGGGCCCGCCACCGAATCCACCGCACCCACAACCGGATCAGCCACGTGCCGCACCGGACCTCCAGGGCCCGCCACCGAATCCACCGCACCCACAACCGGATCGACCACATGCCGCACCGGACCTCCAGGGCCCGCCACCGAATCCACCGCACCCACGACCGGATCGACCACGTGCCGCACCGGATCCACCGCGCCTACGACCGGATCCGCGGCCCCGACAACGGGAGCCACGGTGTCCGCTATCGGATTTACCGCGCCCACAACCGGATCGACCACGGCGCGGACCGGATTTCCCGTGCCGGCAACGGAATCCACCACCCCGGCCACCGGGTTCGGTTGTGGACCGTGCGCGCCGGGGTTGGCGTCGACCAGATCGCGCACACCGGACATGTCCACGCCCGCGGCCGGTGACACCGCGGTGACCAGGTTGTTCGTGATGTTCGCGACGTTGGCCGCGGTGCCCCGGGTCGAGGTGTCCAGTCCGAGCAGGGCGTTCGGGTGGCCGGCGTTCGCCGCGTGGTGCGCGGCGTCGGTGTTGCGGGCCAGGTCGACCAGGTTGCGCACGATCTCCACCTTGGCCGCGCCGACCTGGTTGGCCGCGTGGTCCAGCCGGTCGGCGGCGGCGGTGCAGCCGCGCGCGGCGGCGGTGAGATGGCCGGTGTCCGGGTGCACGAAGGTCGACCAGTGCCGGCGGGCCGCGTCCGCCGCCGGCCCGTCCGACGTGCCCAGCGCCGCCCGTGCCGCGTGGTCGGCGTCGCGGGTCAGGTGGGTCAGCCCGGTGCCGGCGTCCCGCCAGGCCCGGGCCGCCTCGCGCATGCGGTCCTCGTCGGCCTCCGGCCATTGCACCCCGGCCCGGGTGGCGACGTCGGCGAGCTCCGGTGGCAGCTGGATTCCCATTTCCGACCCCCTATGCGCCGGCCCGGTCGATCCGGACCACGCCGGCCTCGTCCTGGGCCCGGTATGCGGCGGCGGCGTCGGCGAAGCCGGTGCCGACCGCGCCGAGCCGGTCCGGCAGCTCACCCAGGCCGCTCAGCGTGGTGTCGGCCGGCGCGGTGTGCGTCGCTGCGAAGCTCTGGCCCACCCGGTCGGCGCCCCAGCACGGCCCGAACCCGGCCAGCGCCTCGGACAACTCGCGGTGGATGGCCCCGGCCCGCCCGGCCAGATCGGGGAACTCGCCGGCCCGGGCGGCCAGCGCGTCGGCATCGGTGCTGAAGCCATCGGTCATCGCGCTGTCCCTCCGCGCTGTAGCCAGGTCTGGTCGCCGAGGTCTCCGGGCCGCGGCCAGCTCTGGTCCTCGACACCTCCGCGCCGCATCCAGGTCTGGTTCTCGAAGCTCTCCTCGGCCGCGACCGCCGGCGGCGCGAGCTCGGCCGGCGTCAGGTCAGCACTGCCGTGCAGCAGCGCGGCCGGGTCGGCGCCGGACGGCAGCAGCGGCGCGACCAGATCCTCGGCCGACCGGGCGGCCAGGCGCGCGGCCACGGCCGTGGTGCGCACGATCAGGGCGGCCAGTTCGTCCGGCCGGTAGGTGCGGTAGGCGCGCTCGTCGATGGTGAGCCCGGCGAGCACGCCGCCCGGCCCCACGGTCGCGGTCACCAGACCGTCCTCGCTGGACGCCGCGGCGCGCACCGCGGCCAGCGCCTGCTGCACGCTGGCGAGCTGCTCCCGACTTCGGCGATACCCGGCAACGAGTTCATCGACCTGTGCCTGGTGGTCAACGGTCACGGCCACCTCCGGGTGCTGACGAGCGCCGGCTGGGGTTTGACGCCGTCGACCGGCATCCGGTTCCCCGTGGCTCGATTGATGCTGCTCGAGTGATGCTAATTTCCGGCGCGCAAACCCGCATGGATGGCGGAATGCACCGCCCGGGCCAGCGCCCCACCTGTCAACGAGCGGGGGCCGCCGAAGGATTCGGCCGGGCCGGTGGGCGGGCAGAGCAGCACGGTGGCGTCGGTGGCGGTGCCGGTGCCCGGGACGCCCGCCTCGGCCAGGGCCTGCGCCTTGGCCTCGGCGACCGTGGCCACGGCGTTCACCAGTGCGGCCTCGGACAGCCGTACCGGCAGCCAGCAGACCGCGTTGATGGTGCCCACCCGGTCGCCGAGCGGCTCGGCCGGCGCGGCCGCCCAGGTGGGGTGCGCGCCGATGCCGGTGGTCACCCAGGCCCGCACGCCGCCGTCGGCCTGGTGCACCACCTGCCGCACGTCCACGGCGGTCAGCAGCCCCACCCCGGCGCCGGTCAGTCCCGCGGCGCCGGCGAGGTCGGCCAGGTGCACGTCCGGGTCGAGCCGGCCGTAGCCGGGGGACACCGTGCCGTTGAGCACCCAGTGCCGCTCGCCGAGCCCGCCGCCCATCGGCGCCGACGAGATCGCCAGCCACGGCGTGGCGCAGCGCCACACCAGCAGCGGCCCCGGGGCCAGCTCCGGTTCCGGAACCGTCACGCGATCTCCTTGCGCACCAACGCCCGCCGCTCGCCGCGTCGTTCCACCACACCGAACCCCGCGTCCAGGAACAGCTTCAGGGTGCCGTGGTACAGATCGCCGGAGGGCCGCTTCTCCCCCTTCGTGTCCACCGGGTAGGCCTCCACCGCTCGCGCGCCGCCCTTCGCGGCGTAGCGCACGGCCTCGTCCAGCAGCCGCGCGGCGGTCCCGGACCGGCGGGCGGTGCGGTGCACGAAGAAGCAGGTCACCGACCACACGTCGGACAGGTCCTCGCCGGGGTCGACCGGCTTGGCCACCGGGGACCGGTCCAGCCTGCGGTACACCGGCCGGGGCGCCACTGCCACCCAGCCGACGGCCTCGGCGCCGGACATCGCCAGCAGCCCGACCGGTTTGCCCGAGCCGGCCAGCTCGCACAGCGCCGCCCGGTTCGGCTCGTGCTGCCCGGCCCGGAACTGCGGCCCCGGCAGCCGGAAGAACATGCACCAGCACCCGCCCTCGGCGCCGTTCGGTCCGAACAGCCGCTCCAGGGCCGGCCAGGTCTTTGCGGTGAGCTCGACGACCCGCACGCCTACCCCCGCAGCGCCCGCACCACGCGCGACGGGCTCGGCCGGCCGAGCCGTTGCGCCATCCACGCGCTGGTGTCGGCGAGCCGGTCCAGGTCCACCCCGGTGCGCACGCCGAGCCCGTCCAGCATCCACACCAGGTCCTCAGTTGCCAGGTTGCCGGTGGCCGACTCGGCGTACGGGCAGCCCCCGAGTCCGCCCGCCGAGGAGTCCACGGTGGACACCCCGAGGCGCAGCGCGGCCAGCGTGTTGGCCAGCGCCTGCCCGTAGGTGTCGTGGAAGTGCACGGCCAGCGCGGCCACCTCGGTCCCGGCCGCCCGGAAGGCGCCGATCAGCGCCTCGACCTGGCCGGCGGTGGCGACCCCGATGGTGTCCCCGAGGGACAGCTGCGAGCAGCCGAGGTCCAGCAGCCGGCGGCCCACCGCGACCACCTGTTCCGCCTCGACCGGACCCTCCCACGGGTCGCCGAAGCACATCGACAGGTAGCCGCGCACGTCGAGCCCTTCGGCCCGGGCCCGGGACACCACCGGGTCGAACATGGCGAACTGCTCGTCCAGGCTCCGGTTGAGGTTGCGGTTGGCGAACGTCTCGGTGGCGCTGGCGAAGATCGCGATGTGCCGCACCCCGGCGGCCAGCGCCCGGTCCAGCCCGCGCTCGTTGGGCACCAGCACCGGGTAGCTCACCCCGGCCCGCCGGTCGAGCCCGGCCAGCACCTGCTCGGCGTCGGCAAGCTGCGGGACCCACTTGGGGTGCACGAAGCTGGTCGCCTCCAGCACCCGCAGCCCGCTGCCGGCCAGCCGGTCGAGGAACTCGAGCTTCACCTCGACCGGCACGATCGCCGACTCGTTCTGCAGCCCGTCGCGCGGCCCGACCTCCCAGATCGTGACCTGGTCCGGCAGGTCCGGCGCGGGTGCGCGGACCGGCAGGCCGAGCGCTCGTGCGGACACTTAGCGGCGGTCCGGCGGCTGGGTGTACGGCTGGGTCGGTTGCGGCGCCCCGCTCGGCCGGTAGTCGTCGTACGGGTTGTCGTTGACCTCGCGGTAGATGTGCGAGTGCACCTTCTCCACCTGCGGGATGTCGTCGAACTCCAGCGGCTCCTGGGAGGACGACTCGACGATCAGCGTGCCGCAGCCGAAGATCCGGTCGATCAGCCCGTGCTCGAACCGGACGCTGCTGATCCGGGACATCGGGATGTCGATGCCGGTCCGCTTGATCACGCCCTCCCGGGCCATCACCCGGTCGGTGGTGACGATGAAGTGCGTGGTGCGCCAGCGGAACAGCGGCGCGAGGAACAGCCAGGCGATGACCGCCAGCGCCACGACCCCGATCGCGATGGACGAGATCGAGTCCCACGGCGAACCGGCGTCCTGGGCCAGGGTGAACAGCCAGATCCCGACGCCGAGCGTCACGACCAGAACGAGATAGGGCAGCACCAGCATCTTCCAGTGCGGGTGCTTGTGGATGACGACCTGTTCGCCTTCGCTGAGCAGGTCCTCGGGGTAGGCCACGGTGTTCCTCCCGACCTAGCGACACCGTCGTTGTCGCGGTAACCGTACCTGTCCGGAGGCTTCCCTTTAGCGCAGATGCACCACGTCGCCTGCCGAGATCGCGGTCTCGGCGCCGTCGTCGGTTTTGACCAACAGTTCGCCGGCCTCGTCGACGCCGACCGCCTGGCCGGTCACCTCGCCGTTGGGCAGTTCGACCCGCACCCGGGAGCCGACCGTGGCGCAGGCCGCCCGGTACTCGTCCAGCAGCCCGGCGGCCGCCAGGTCCCCGCCCGCGGCCCGCCAGCGCCGCTCCAACCGGGCGAACTCGGCCAGCAGCGCGGCGGTCAGCGCGGTGCGGTCGGTGCCGCTCGCCCCGGCCTGCTCCAGCGAGGTCGCCGGCAGCCCGCCCGGGCCGGCCGGCACCTCGACCGGCAGCGCCCCGACGTTGAGCCCGATGCCGACCACGACCCCGCCGGACACCGCCTCGGACAGCACCCCGGCGCACTTGGCGCCGCCGGCCAGCAGGTCGTTCGGCCACTTGAGGGTCGAGCGCACGCCCGCTTCGGCGGCGGTCCGGACCAGGGCCAGCCCGGCGACCATGGCCAGCGACCCCAGCCGGGCGGCCGGCACCTCGGCCGGGCGCAGCAGCACGCTCAGGTACACCCCGGACGGCGGGGACACCCACTCCCGGGAGCGCCGGCCCCGGCCGGCGGTCTGCTCCCCGGCGACCAGCACGGTCCGGTCGGCGACGCCCGCGGTGGCCGCCTCGGCCAGGTCGGCGTTCGTCGAGCCGGTGCTCGCCACGACGTCCAGGGCCGCGTACGGGCCGGCCGGCGCCACCAGCGTCTCCCGGAGCCGGACCGGGTCTAGGTCGTTCGACACGGATCAACACGGTATCGCCGGAGAGACGGGCAACACTCCTCGGGCCGTGGCCGGCACGGCGCGATTAGGCTCCGGCCCCATGAGCGAGCTTGCGAGCGAATCAATGGGCGCAGTGTCTGAGGCGCGGCACCGAGCTTGCGAGGTGCCGCGATGAGTAGTGCGACGCAGCCGGTCGGACAGGTGCCCGAGGTGGCCCCGGACATCCACACCACGAGCGGCAAGCTGGCCGACCTCTACCGCCGCAACGACGAGGCCGTGCACGCCGGCTCGGCCCGGGCGGTGGAGCGGCAGCACGCCAAGGGCAAGAAGACCGCCCGCGAGCGGATCGACATGCTGCTCGACCCGGGCTCGTTCATCGAGTTGGACGAGTTGGCCCGGCACCGCTCGACCAACTTCGGCCAGGAGCACAACCGGCCGTACGGCGACGGGGTGGTGACCGGCTACGGCACCATCGACGGCCGCCCGGTGTGCGTGTTCAGCCAGGACGTCACGGTCTTCGGCGGCAGCCTCGGCGAGGTCTACGGCGAGAAGATCGTCAAGGTGATGGACCTGGCGATCAAGACCGGCCGGCCGATCATCGGCATCAACGAGGGCGGCGGCGCCCGGATCCAGGAGGGCGTGGTCTCGCTCGGCCTCTACGGCGAGATCTTCATCCGCAACACCCGGGCCTCCGGCGTGGTCCCGCAGATCTCGCTGATCATGGGCGCGAACGCGGGCGGGCACGTGTACTCGCCGGCCCTGACCGACTTCGTGGTGATGGTCGACAAGACCTCGCACATGTTCATCACCGGCCCGGACGTGATCAAGACGGTGACCGGCGAGGACGTCGGGTTCGAGGAGTTGGGCGGCGCACGCACGCACAACACCAAGTCCGGCAACGCGCACTACCTGGCCGCCGACGAGGACGACGCGATCTCCTACGTCAAGGAGCTGATGTCGTTCCTCCCGTCGAACAACATGTCCGACCCGCCGGTGTTCGAGGGCTTCGTCGACACCGGCTCGGTGGCCGACGGGGTCAGCGACACCGACCGCGAGCTGGACACCCTGATCCCGGACTCGCCGAACCAGCCGTACGACATGCACGAAGTGATCACCCGGGTGCTCGACGACGGCGAGTTCCTCGAGGTGCACCCCCTGTTCGCGCCGAACATCCTGGTCGGCTTCGGCCGGGTGGAGGGCCGCAGCGTCGGGATCGTGGCCAACCAGCCCACCCAGTTCGCCGGCTGCCTGGACATCAACGCCAGCGAGAAGGCCGCCCGGTTCGTGCGCACCTGCGACGCGTTCAACATCCCGGTGCTGACCTTCGTGGACGTGCCGGGCTTCCTGCCGGGCACCGACCAGGAGTGGAACGGCATCATCCGGCGCGGCGCCAAGCTGATCTACGCCTACGCCGAGGCCACCGTTCCGCAG
>NZ_DASTBH010000487.1:0-7318 GCF_035712165.1 Actinophytocola sp.
TCCGGTGCTATCGGCGGTTCCCGGCCTGGCCCGGCGGGTGGCCGGGGAACCGTGGCCGGAGGTGTGTGCCCGGCTGTGCGCGGCGGCCGCCGGGCTGGACTGGGTGCTCGCGCCGGAACGGCTGGTGGCGACGCTGACCGCCCGGATGCCGGAGCCGGCGGACGATCCGTACGCCCGGGTGGGGTTGGCGGTCGCGGCGCTGATGGCGGCGGAGTTCTCCGGCGGCCGGCCGCCGACGGCGCGGGCGGCAGCGCACGTCGCCGCCCTGGTCGACGCCTGGTTCGCCGGCGGCACGGTGCCGGCGTCCGGCGCGTGTGCGTGGCCGGGCGTGCCGGGCGAGGTGTTCGTCGGCGGCGTGGCGGACTTCACCACCGGCCGGTTCACCGTGCCGGCACTGGATGCCACCGAGACGGCGCTGGTGCGCGGCCAACTGGCCGCAGCCCTGTGAAACGACCCCGGTCCGGCACGCCTACCGGACCGGGGTCGGGTCTTACCGGCTACAGGCCGTTGCGGATCGCGGTGATCAGCTCACCATTGGTCGTGTCACCGGACAGTTCCCAGAAGAACGCGCCGCCGAGGCCCTGGCTGCGGGAGTAGGCCATCTTCCCGGCGATCGTGCTCGGGGTGTCGTAGCTCCACCACTGGTTGCCGCAGAAGGCGTACGCGGTACCGGCGATGGTTCCGTTCGACGGGCACCGGGTCTTGAGCACCTTGTAGTCCTCGATGCCCGGCTCGTAGGTGCCGGGCGCGGCGCCGGTGGCGGACCCGCCGGGCGCGCTCTGCGTCACGCCGGTCCAGCCGCGGCCGTAGAACCCGATGCCCGGCAACAGCTTGCCGGACGGGATGCCCTTGCTCTTCAGCTTCTGGATCGCCGCGTCGGTGTTGAACCCCTGGGTCGGAATCCCGGCGTAGGAGGTCAGCGGCGAGTGCGGGGCGGTCGGCCCCTGCGGGGCGAAGGCGCCGAAGAAGTCGTAGGTCATCACGTTGTACCAGTCGACATACTGGGCCGCGCCGCCGTAGTCGGCCGCGTCGATCTTGCCGCCGGCGCTGCCGTCCGCGGTGATCGCGGCGGTGACCAGGTTGTTGGAGCCGAACCTGGCGCGCAGCGCCTGCATCAGGGTGCGGAACGCGTTCGGCCCGCTGCTGTCGCAGCTCAGGCCGCAGGCGTTCGGGTACTCCCAGTCGATGTCGATGCCGTCGAACACGTCGGCCCAGCGCGGGTCCTCGACCAGCCGGAAGCAGGAGTCGGCGAACGCGGCCGGGTTCGCCGCGGCCTGACCGAACCCGCCGGACCAGGTCCAGCCACCGAAGGAGAACAGCACCCGCAGGTTCGGGTACATCCGCTTCAGCTTGCGCAACTGGTTGAAGCTGCCGCGCAACGCGCCGGCATCCCAGGTGTCGGTCGTACCGTCCACACTGGACGCCGCGTCGTAGAACCGGTCGTAGTCGGCGTAGCTGTCGCCGATCACGCACTGCCCGTTGGTCACGTTGCCGAAGGCGTAGTTGATGTGCGTGAGCTTGGCGGCCGAGCCGCTGGTGTGGATGTTCTTGACGTGGTAGTTGCGCTGGTAGACGCCCCACTGCACGAAGTAGCCGAGGTTCTTGCGGCCACCCGGTGGCGGCGGCTGGCTGGTGGTGGTCGTCGTGGTCGTGGTGGTCGTCCGCGTGGTGGTGGTGGTCGTGGTGGTCGGCGGGGCGCCGCCCGCGTCGCACGAGCCGCCGTTGAGCCGGCAGTTGGCCGGCGCCGAGTACGCGCCGGAGTACACGACGTTGAAGCCGAAGCTGGCCGAACCGCCGACCCCCACGCTGCCGTTCCAGGTGCTGTTGACGGTCACGTGCTGCCCGGTGGCGGTATAGCTACCGTCCCACAGCGAGCCGATCCGGTGTCCGGCCGGCAGGTCGAACTCCACCCGCCAACTGGTCAGCGCGGCGGTGCTGCCGTTGCTGATCGTGTACTTGCCCTCGTATCCGGTCCCCCAGTCCGAGGACTTGCTGAAGGTCGCGCCGACCCCGCCCGCTCCGGCGGCGGTCGGCAGGTTCGGCGCGACCAGGATTCCGAAGATCAGAAGCAGGGCCAGCACGAAACCGGCCGGTAGGTGCCATCGGATCCGAGACATCGACGTCTCCTTGGGATGCAGGGATTTCTCCCTAAACTGTGTGGTCTAGACCACTTTGTGTCAAGGTCTAGACCGCACGTCACCCGAATGGCCTAGCCGAAAGCCGGGACGCCACAAGGCGTCCCGGCTTTGCGGAGGTCCTCCACCTACCGGGCGACCGGCCCCGGCAGGCGGTACTGGAGCTCGCCCGCCCAGTGGATCCGGTCCTGGGTGGGCGCCGGCCGGCTGGGCCCGAAGTTGGCCGCGTCGTCGATGCTGCCGGCGCCGTCGTACCTGGCCCGCAACGGGTACGGGAACACCGGGCGGGTGCGGGTGACGTTGCCGGCGGCGTCCCGGCCGGTGGCGATGGCCCGCTCCGGGGCCCGGCCCAGCTCGACCCAGTCGACCAGCTCCCGGATCGGGTCGAAGTCGGTCAGCGTGCCGCCGCCCTGGCAGTGCGCGATCGACGGCACCATGAACAGCCGGGCGAACCGCTGGGTCTCCCGCAGCCCGCCGGACCTCTCGACCAGCCGGTCGTAGTAGTCGATCGTGCCCACCGGCGGGATGGCCTGGTCCGACCAGCCGTGCCAGATGATCAACTTGCCGCCGGCCCGGCGGAACGCGCTCAGGTCCGGGTTCATCGCGTTGGCCTTCACGCCCTCGGGCAGCAGCCGCAACTGCTCGGCAACGGTGAACCGGAACCGGTCCAGCGAGGAATGCGGCGTGCCGATCGGATAACCCAGGTAGCGCAGGTAGTTGTCGGCCAGCGCGGTGGCCAGCGGCTGCGGTCCGGTGAACTCGCTGGGGATGATCCAGCCGTCCCAGGCCAGCTCCGAGCCGAACGGCTGCCAGCCCGGGTAGAGCCGGTTGCCGCGCGCGTCGGTCGGCCCGGCGTAGAGCTTGCGCGCGGCCTCGACCTGGGTCGGGGTCAGGCAGGTGGGCGCGTCGGCGCCGGGGCAGCGCAGCGTCGCCGGGTCGAACCGGCAGGCCCTCGGCTCGTCGATCTGCCGGTCGACCAGACCGTCCAGGCGGTCGCACGCGGCCAGCACGGCGGCCGCCAGCGCCGGCAGCTTCGCGGCGGTGATCACCGGCGTGCCGTCCGGGTTGGTGTTCGCCCTGGCGATCCAGGCCTGGTAGCCGATCAGCCCGGTCCAGACGTTGCCCGGGGCGGCGGCGATGATGCCGTCGAAGTCGGTGGGGTAGCGCTGGGCCAGCAGCAGCGCCTCGCGGCCGCCGTTGGAGCAGCCGCTGAAGTAGGAGACCGCCGGCGGCGCCCCGTAGAACGCGGCGATGATCCGCTTGTTGGCCACGGAGACCACGTGCGGCGCGCGGAAGGTGAAGTCGTCCCGCGCGGCCTGGTCGTCGGCTCCCCAACTGCCGTCGGCGGGCGGGAACGGGCCCTGGCCGACGTGGCCGTCGTCGGTGGTGGCGACGGCGAGGTCACCCACCCTCGGACCGCAGTCGGGGAACGGCGTCGGGAAGAACATGCCGCAGAACCCGCCGCAGCCGTACTGCAGGTAGCGGCCCCGGTAGGTGGTGGTGGGCAGGTTGAGCACGAACCGCACAGCCGGATCGACGAAGCCCTGCACCGCGCAGTGTTCCGGCTCGGCCCCAGCCGGCACCACGCTCGCCGCGGTCACATGGGCGGCGCTGCCGGGGATCGCGTAGTCGCCGACCAGATCACCGCACGCCCGGACCGGGCGGATCGCTTGCTGCGCCGCCGGATCGGCGGTGGCGACCGCCGGGGCGAGCCCGAGTCCCACAAGCACCGCAAAGACAACTGCCAGCCAACGCATGAGAGAACCCCCGTCTCGTTCAGTTGTGGCTGCAGCAGCTTAGTCCTCATCGCGAGTCGATGAGGACCTCGATTCCGTCGAGTACCCGGGCCAGGCCGAACTCGAAGGCGTGCTCGGCGTCGTAGGCGGCCTGGTGGTGCTCGCCGGCCGCGGTGCCGACGCGGGCGGCGGTGGGGTAGCGACCGGGGTCCAGAATCCGTTCCAGGAACGGAGCATGGGCGTACCACCACTGCTCGTCGGTCTGACCGGTGTGCTGCTCGGCGGCGGCCGCCTCGGCCGCGCCCCGGGCCGCGCCGTGCACGTACCCGGAGATCAGGGTGAGCACCGAGTCCATCTCCACGTCGGTCAGCCCGATCCCGTCGATGGCGCGCAACTCGTTGTCGTACTTGGCGATCGCGTTCGGGCCGAGCACCGGCCGGCTGGTGGCGACCTGCAGCAGCCACGGATGCCGTTGGTAGAGCGCGAGGTTCGCCCGGGCGACGTGCTCCAGCCGGGCTCGCCAGGCGGCCGGCTCGGCCGGCGGCGCGGCGATCTCGCCGTAGACGGTGTCCAGCATGACGTCGAGCAGTTCGGCCTTGCCCGGCACGTAGGTGTAGAGCGACATGGTGCCCACGCCGAGCCGTTCGGCCACCCGCCGCATGGACAGCGCGGCGAGGCCGGCGCTGTCGGCCACCTCGATCGCGGCCCGCACGATCAGCTCGACGCTCAGTTCCGGCTTGCCCTTGCGGCTGGCGCGCTCCCTGGTCCGCCAGAGCAGGGCGAGGCTGCGGGCCGGGTCGCCGCTGCCGCTGTACTCGGTCATAACGCCCATACCCTAGTCGAGTGCTGTACCGTAACATGTACGGTACAGCGTACGATTGGATGGGCATGAGTGCGACGGAACCCGCGGTCCACGTCGATGGACTGCGCAAACGCTATGGCGACACGGCCGCGCTGGACGGCTTCGACCTGGCCGTGCCACCCGGCACCGTGCACGGCCTGCTCGGGCCGAACGGGGCCGGCAAGACCACCGCGGTGCGGATCCTGGCGACGCTGACCCGGCCGGACGGCGGCCGGGCCCGGGTGGCCGGCCTCGACGTGGTCGCCGAGGCCCGGCAGGTGCGGGCCCGGATCGGGCTGGTCGGTCAGCACGCCGCGGTCGAGGAGGCGCTGTCCGGCCGGCAGAACCTGGAGCTGTTCGGCCGGCTGCACCACCTCGACCGGGCCACGGCCGGCCGCCGCGCGGACGAGCTGCTCGACCGGTTCGGGCTGGCCGGCACCGGCCGCAAGCCGGTCACCGGGTACTCCGGCGGGATGCGCAGGCGGCTGGACCTGGCCGCCGGCATGATCACCGCACCCGAGGTGCTGTTCCTCGACGAGCCGACCACCGGCCTGGACCCCCGGGGCCGCGCCGAGGTCTGGGATTCGGTGCGCACCCTGGTGGCCGGCGGGGCCACGGTGCTGCTCACCACGCAGTACCTCGACGAGGCCGACCAGCTCGCCGACCGGATCTCGGTGCTCGACGCCGGGCGGGTGATCGCCGAGGGCACCCCGGAGCAGCTGAAGACCGTGGCCGGCCCGGACCGGCTGGACCTGGTGCTGCGCAGCGCGGCCGACCTGCCGGCGGCGGCTGCGATCGCCGCCCGGGTGGCCGGCGCGGAGCCCGACGTCGATCCGGACACCCGCCGGCTCGGGGTGCCGGTGGCCGACCGGGTCGCGGCGCTCACCGAGGCGGTCCGGGCGCTGGACACCGCCGGCATCCGGGTCGAGGACATCGCGCTGCGCCGGCCGACGCTGGACGAGGCGTTCCTGCAGATCACCCGAAAGGTGGACGCATGATGGTGTGGGCGTTGACCGACAGTTGGACGATCGCCCGGCGGGACTTCGCCCGCTGGGCCCGCCAGCCCGGGCCGGTGCTGGCCGCGCTGCTGTTCCCGGTGCTGGTCGTGCTGATGTTCGGTTACCTGTTCGGCGGGGCGATCGAGGTGCCCGGCGGCGGGGACTACCGCGAGTACCTGATGCCCGGGATGTTCGCCACCGCGATGCTGTTCGGCATCGAGACGACCATGGTGGCGGTCAGCACCGACGCGGCGCGCGGCGTGACCGACCGGTTCCGGTCGATGCCGATGGCGCCGTCCGCGGTGGTCGCCGGGCGCAGCCTGTCCGACATGGTGCACTCCGTGTTCGGCCTCGCGGTGCTGCTCGGGTGCGGGTTGCTGATCGGCTGGCGGGCGCACGGCGGCCTCGGGGCCACCGTGCTGGCGGTCGGGCTGCTGTTGCTGCTGCGGTTCGCGCTGCTGTGGGTGGGCATCTGGCTGGGTCTGGTGGTGCGGGGGCCGGAGTCGGTGGTCGCCGTGCAGATCCTGGTGTGGCCGGTGGCGTTCCTGGCCAACACGTTCGTGCCGCCCGAGACCATGCCGGCCGGACTGGGCGCGATCGCGGAGTGGAACCCGTTGTCCGCAACGGTGGCCGCGACCCGCGAGCTGTTCGGCAACCCCGGGGCCGGCGGCGACTCGTGGGCCGCGACACACGCCCTCGGTCTGGCTATCGTGTGGCCGGTGCTGATCCTGGCCGTGTTCGTGCCGCTTGCCGTGCGGCGTTACCGGGCGGCTTGACCCAGTGTCGCGCGGTGGCCGGACGACGACGCCGCAACGTTGGCCGGGGTGGAGTCGGTACGGCGTGATCCGGCGGGGCGTGCGGGCCGGGCTGATCGCCGGGCTGGTGAGCGGTGTTCCGTCGACCCTGCACGCCCTGGCCACCGGCGACGACCCGCTCGCGGCCACGGTCGCCGCCGGTTCCATCCTGCTGCCCCGCCAGACCCGGCGCACCCGCCTGATCGCCGCGGCGGTTCCGGTCCACTTCGGACTGTCCGCGGCCTGGGGCGTGGCACTGGCCGCGGTGCTGCCGCCCCGGCACGCCATCCGGTACGGAGTTCTCGCCGGGGCGGCGATCGCCGCCCTCGATCTCGGCGTGGCCGGCCGGCGGCTGCCGATGATCAGGGCGCTGCCCGTTGTCCCGCAGGTGCTCGACCACCTGGTCTACGGGGCGGTCGCCGCGGCGCTGCTCGCTAGCGACTGACCAGGTGCAGGTCCCGGGCCCGGTTCAGCGCGTCCAGCCGGTTGCGGGCGCCGAGCTTGGAGAACAGCTGGCGCTGCACGCTCTGCACCGTCTTCACCGCGATGCCGAGCGTCTGCGCGGTCTGCCGGACCGAGTGTCCGAGCGCGACCGAGGCCAGGATGTCGCGCTCCCGGCAGGTCAGCGCGTTCGGGGCGCCGGCGCCCGCGAGCAGCGCGCGCACCGCGTCCTCGGTCGGCGCGAACAGCGGCAGGCCGTCGCCGAAGCCCTGCGCGAGCGAGTACTCGTAGAACGCGCGCAGATCGGCCGGGACCTCGAGCCGATCGCTGGTGAGCTCGGTGGTCACGCAGTCACACCCAGCAGCGCGAGCAG
>NZ_DASTBH010000488.1:0-6208 GCF_035712165.1 Actinophytocola sp.
GCCGCCCACCGCCCGGCCGGGTTGGCGCCCAGCCAGGCATCCACCTGGGTGGTCGGCGCCCACTCCGGGGTGGTGCTGGCAGTCGAGACAGTACTGTCGACGACCAGCCCGGCGGCCAGCGCCAGCTCGGCGAGCAGGCCGGCCTGCCGCTCGTCGACGTCCAACTCGCGGGCCGCCCGGCGCAGGTCGCGCTGGCCGAGCCCGCCGGACTTGAGCACCGGCGGCGGCGCCTCGGTCCACAGCGTCAGCAGCGTCTCCATGCGCCGGACCAGCTCGAGCACCTCGCCGGCCGCCGTCGCGTCCACCGTGGCCGGTCGCTGCGTTGAGCCGCGCAGCTCGGGCTCGTCCAGGCCGAGCGAGCCGAGCGGGGCCTCGCCACGCAGCGCCAGCCCGACCTGACGGGGCAGCTCCACCGTCTCGGCGTCGCGGCGCAGCAGCAGGCCCAGGGCGAGCAGGCGCTGCACCGGGGTCTGCGCCCGGTCCAGCGGGACCGGCTCGGCGGCATCCCGCGTTCGCCCGATCGGCTGACCGTGGGCCAGGGTGGTGAGCAGCCGCCGTTCGGCGTCGGAGAGCCCGGCCAGCAGGGCCGGCAGATCGGCCCCGGCCAGCTCCGCCGACGGCCGGCCCAGCCCGCCGGGAAACGGCCCGCCGACCTCGCGGGCGGCCGGCACCAGGGCGATGGCCGTGTCGTCCCCCCAGGCCAGGGCGAGCCCGCGCAGCGTGCGCACCGCGCCGGCGACCCGGTCCGGTTCGACGCCCAGCGCGCTGGTCACGGTGGTCAGC
This sequence comes from Actinophytocola sp., assembly GCF_035712165.1. Taxonomy (GTDB): domain Bacteria; phylum Actinomycetota; class Actinomycetes; order Mycobacteriales; family Pseudonocardiaceae; genus DASYTH01. The sequence continues at coordinate 784 of NZ_DASTBH010000488.1, forward strand.
GGGACCGGCTCGTGGTCGGCGTCGGCGAGCAGCAGGGCGTCCAGCACGGTCAGCAGGAACGTGTCCAGGCCCTCGGCGGCCCGGGCAACCGAGGCCCGGGCGCCGGCCCGGGCGGCGAGCACGCTGCTGTCCGGCGGCGGCGGGGTGGCCAGGTCCGGCCGCGCCCGCAGCAGCTCGACCAGCGCCGCGTCATCCTGTTCGCGCAGCCATTGAGTAAGGGTCGAGCCCGGCACCTTGACCACGGTATACGTGCGGCCGGCTCCAGTTGGGTCGAGTAACGTACGCAGGCGCAACGCGGAAGAACGGGAGGGCCGGTGGCGAAGGGCGTCAACACGGACCGGATCGACCCCGCCTGGCCGGGGGACGACGACAACGGCAGGCACCCGGTCAGCGAGACCAATGCCGACCGGCAGGGCGCACTGTCGCCGTTCGGTGAGATCGAGCTGCCGCTGCCGCTGGACAAGCTGCCGTACGAGCACCCGGTCACCGAGATCAACTGGCAACCCTGACGGAAGATAGAGTCCGGGTATGCCAGTTCCCGGTCCGGGCTACTCGATAACCGTCCGGCTCGAGGCGCCGCCCTCGGCGAGCGCCGCGGGCGACCTGGCCAGTGCGATCGGCAAGCTCGGCGGCGTGATCACCGCGTTCGACGTGGTGGAGTCGCACACCGACCGGATCGTCGTCGACATCACCTGCAACGCGCTGTCCGAAGGCCACGCCCGGGACATCACCGACGAGCTGGAGCGGCTGCCCGGCGTCGCGGTGCGCAAGGTCTCCGACCGTACCTTCCTCATCCACCTGGGCGGCAAGATCGAGATCCGGTCCAAGGTCGCGCTGAAGAACCGCGACGACCTGTCCCGGGCCTACACCCCCGGCGTCGCCCGGATCTGCCAGGCGATCGCGGAGAACCCGGACGACGCGCGCCGGCTCACCATCAAGCGCAACACGGTGGCCGTGGTGACCGACGGCTCGGCGGTGCTGGGCCTGGGCAACCTGGGGCCGGCCGCCGCGCTGCCGGTGATGGAGGGCAAGGCGGCGCTGTTCAAGAAGTTCGCCGACGTGGACGCCTGGCCGGTGTGCCTGGACACCCAGGACACCGAGGAGATCATCCGCACGGTGCAGTTGCTGGCGCCGGTCTACGGCGGCATCAACCTGGAGGACATCGCCGCGCCGCGCTGCTTCGAGATCGAGGCCCGGCTGCGGGAGATGCTGGACATCCCGGTGTTCCACGACGACCAGCACGGCACCGCGATCGTGGTCACCGCCGCGATGCGCAACGCCCTGCGGGTGGTCGGCAAGTCCATGGCGGACTGCCGGATCGTGGTGTGCGGAGTGGGCGCGGCCGGCTCGGCGATCATCCGGCTGCTGCTGCAGCGCGGGCCGGGCGAGGTGATCGCGGTGGACGTGCACGGCATCGTGCACCGGGACCGGCCGGCCATGGACGACAACATGGCCTGGGTGGCGGCCAACACCAACCGGGCCGGGATGACCGGCACCCTGCATGACGCGCTGGTCGGCGCGGACGTCTTCATCGGCGTCTCGGCGCCCAACCTGTTCGGCGCCGAGCAGGTCGCCACGATGGCGCCCCGCGCGGTGGTGTTCGCCCTGGCGAACCCCGACCCGGAGATCGACCCGCTGGAGGCGCAGCGGTACGCGGCGGTGGTGGCCACCGGGCGCAGCGACTACCCGAACCAGATCAACAACGTGCTGGCCTTCCCCGGGGTGTTCCGCGGTCTGCTGGACGCGCAGGCCCGCACGGTCACCGACGACATGCTGCTGGCGGCCGCCGACGCGATCGCCGACGTGGTGGACGACGAGCGGCTCAACGCCTCGTTCATCGTGCCCAGCGTGTTCGACTCGGCGGTCGCCCCGGCCGTCGCCGAGTGCGTGCGCAAGGCCGCCGGCCCCCATCATGCAACTACCATCTGAGGCGTGCGTGAGCTGAGCCACCTGGACGCGGCCGGGGCCGCGCGCATGGTCGACGTGTCCGGCAAGGACGCCACCGCCCGGATCGCCACGGCCGCCGGGCTGGTGCGCACCACCGCCGAGGTGGTGGACCTGTTGCGCCGGGACGGCCTGCCGAAGGGGGACGCGCTGGCCACCGCGCGGATCGCCGGCATCATGGCGGCCAAGCGCACGCCCGACCTGATCCCGCTGTGCCATCCGATCGCGCTCTCCTCGGTCACCGTGGACCTCGTGCTGGCCGGCAGCACGGTGGAGATCACCGCGGTGGCCCGCACCACGGACCGGACCGGGGTGGAGATGGAGGCGCTCACCGCCGTCGCGGTGGCCGGGCTCGCCCTGCACGACATGATCAAGGCCGTCGACCCGGCCGCCGTGCTCGACGCGGTGCGCCTGGTGGAGAAGGTCGGCGGCAAGAGCGGAACCTGGACCCGACCGGAGGATCGATGACCGAGTCCCGAACGGCCCGGGTGGTGGCGGCGTCCAACCGGGCGGCCGCCGGGGTCTACGCCGACCGGACCGGCCCGGTGATCGCGGCGTGGCTGCGCGAGCGCGGGTTCGAGGTCGGCGAGGTGCAGGTGGTCCCGGACGGCGAGCCGGTGGCGGCGGCGCTGCGCGCGGCCGTCGCCGAGCGGGTGACCGTGGTGGTCACCACGGGCGGGACCGGCATCAGTCCGACCGACCGCACCCCGGAGGCCACCGCGTCCGTGCTGGACTACCAGATTCCCGGGCTGGCCGACGCGATCCGCGCGGCCGGGTTGCCGGCGGTGCCGACCGCAGCGCTGTCCCGCGGTCTGGCCGGGGTCGCCGGGCGGACCCTGGTGGTGAACCTGCCCGGCTCGAGCGGCGGGGTGAAGGACGGGCTCGGGGTGCTGGACGGGGTGCTGGCGCACGCGGTCGACCAACTCTCCGGCGGCGACCACGACCGGCCGGGCGGACCGCCGGCCGACCGGCCGGCGGCCCGGGTGCTGCGCGCGGTGATCGACGAGCGGACGCTCTCGGTGGACGAGCACGCCGACCTGGTGTCCGACCAGGCGGCCGGCGCGGTGGTCACCTTCGCCGGCGTGGTGCGTGATCATGATCATGGCCGGTCGGTCGTGGAACTGCGCTACGAGGGCCATCCCAGTGCCGCGGCCACCATCGAGGAGGTGGCCGCCGACGTCGCCCGGCGGCATTCCGGGTTGCGGGCGCTCGCCGTGAGTCACCGGATCGGCCCGCTGCGAATTGGCGACATCGCGTTGGCCTGTGCCGTTTCCGCTGACCACCGCCGGGCGGCGTTCGAGGCGTGCGCGAATCTCGTCGACGAGGTGAAAAGCCGGCTTCCTATTTGGAAGCACCAAATTTTCACCGACGGCACCGACGAATGGGTCAACTCCCCCTGAATGCACTCTGGCCCCGGCCGCGATGCGACCGGGGCCAAAGGTGCTGCTGCCCTGTTACTTGGTGGCGAGCTTCTGGCCGACCAGGATCAGGTTGGGGTTGCTGATGAAGTCCTTGTTCTTCTCGAACAGGGCCTGCCAGCCACCCTGGACGTTCTGCGCCTGGGCGATCTTCGACAGCGAGTCGCCGGCAACGACGATGTAGTCGCCGTTCGGGTTCGACGTCACGGTGACCGTGACCGGCGCCGCCACCGGGGCGGCGGGCTTCTGAGCCGGCTTGCTCTTCTGGGTCTTCGGCTTCGCCGACTTCGCCGGCGCGGCCGAACCGCCGCCGCCACGCTTGCCACAGGTCGGCCACGCGCCAATACCCTGCGTGCGCAGGACGTTCTCGGCGACGCGGATCTGCTCCTCACGGGAAGCGTTGGCCGGGTTACCGGTACCGCCGTTGGACTTCCAGGTACCCGGGCTGAACTGCAGGCCGCCGTAGTAGCCGTTGCCCGTGTTGATGCTCCAGTTCCCGCCGCTTTCGCACTGGGCGATTGCGTCCCAGTTGGGGCTCGCCTGCGCCGTACCAGCGGCGATGGCGAACGGAGCACCCACGGCGACGCCGGCGACGACAACACGAGCGATGGTGCGGGTGGCAGCGTTGGGCATGCGGTGCTTGCCTCGGTTAGCCATTAGGGTCTCTCTTCTGCGCCAGCGTCCATTGTGGACGGTCGGTTTCGGGCCGACCACGCCCCTGTCCGGAAGTCACTTTCACTCGGGGGTATTTCTCGGACATCCGCTGGACAGGGTTCGGCGCGCGGGCATCCGGGTTTGCTTGAGTTGGTCGGGACCAACCGACACGGAACGGTACGGAATGGCTGACTAAATGGGAAATCGTATCGAGTGTGATCGTCGTCACAGTAACAACCGGAGTAGCCCGACGATCATGCGCATATGCCCAGGTCAATGCAAAGATGATCAGTAGTTATCGGCCGGTGATGTGTGCATATTGGCCAACTATTCGATTGAGTGTTGAATCACTCTTCCAGGGGAAATGGCTACAAAAAGTGACAGCCTCTAACCGCCAGCGAACGGCGGGAGAACATCCAGCTCAGCACCCTCGGTGAGCATCGCGGCACGGTCCCGGACGGCCATCCCGTCCAGCAGGAAACTGCAGGCCTTCAGCACCCGGGTGAGCTCCTCCCCGTGCCGGGCGGCCAGCGTGTCCAGCACGTCGTGCACGGTGCTGCCGGCCGGCACGGTCAGCTCCTCGCCGGTGGTGCCCGCGGCCGCCCTGGCCGCGGCGAAATACCGGACCCGCATCCGCAGATCCACCATCTGCTCAGCCCCCGATCGCGCTCATCGGCCGCAACGGCTGGGCGAACCCGGCCTCGTTGATCTGGTGGCCGGCCAGCTTGGTCCACATGGTGGCCCGCCAGATGTCGGCCAGTTCGTCGTCGCCTGCGCCGGAGCGCAGCGGGCCGCGCAGGTCGGTCTCGGACTGGCTGAACAGGCAGTTGCGCAACGCTCCGTCGGCGGTCAGCCGGGTCCGGTCGCAGGCGGCGCAGAACGACCGGGTCACCGAGGCGATCACCCCGACCTCGCCCGGCCCGCCGTCGACCAGCCAGCGCTCGGCCGGGTCGGCGCCACGCGGCGTGTGGCTGGGGGTCAGCTCGAACGCCTCGGCCAGCCGGGCCAGGATCTCCTCGGCGGTCACCATGTCCGCCCGGCGCCAGCCGTGTTGCGCGTCGAGTGGCATCTGCTCGATGAACCGCAGGTGGTAGCCGTTGTCGAGGCAGTACCGCAGCAGCGGGACCGCCTCGTCCTCGTTGACGCCGCGCAACAGCACGGCGTTGACCTTCACCGGGGTCAGCCCCGCGTCCCGGGCGGCGGCCAGGCCGGCCAGCACGTCGGCCAGCCGGTCGCGCCGGGTCAGCTCGGCGAACCGGCGGGCGTCCAGGGTGTCCAGCGAGACGTTGATCCGGTCCAGTCCGGCGGCGTGCAACCCGGCGGCCCGGCGGGTCAGGCCGATCGCGTTCGTGGTCACCGAGATCCGCGGTCGCGGTCGCAGCGCGGCGGTGCCGGCGACCAGTTGCTCG
>NZ_DASTBH010000489.1:0-3274 GCF_035712165.1 Actinophytocola sp.
GTCGAGCGTCATCAGGTCCAGCACGCCCGCGGCGTACTCGGCCTCGGCCTGCCGTTCCCGCGCGGCGGCCCGCTCGGCGGCCGCGTCCGCCGGCTTGTCCCGGCCCAGCAGGTCGACCAGCTCGTCGAGCAGCGGCACGTCCGACACCGTCCACGCTTCACCGTCGGCGCGCGACAGCGCCGGGTCGGCGCCGGCCGCACGCAGCCGCTCCGCCGACGTGTACAGCGTCGCCAACAGGGTTTCCGGGGTCAGCACCGGCCAGAGCGCGTCCAGCGTGGCGGTGAAGGTCTCGTCCTCGGCCAGTTCCTTGAGCAGGTCCCGCCGCAGGTCCTCCCAGGCCTCCCGATCGTCCCGGGTGAGCCAGCCCCGGCCGATCCGGGCGATGGCCCGCTCGGTGAGCACGTAGGTGACGATCTCGGTGAACACCGCCCGGGCCTCGTTGTGCGGCAGCCCGCTGGTCCGCGCCTCGTCCCGGGCCCACTCCGCGGTCTCGGCGTCGATGCGGACCGTGACGTCGCGCAGCTGGATCGCCACCGGGTGCTCCGGCAGCCGCTGCCGGTCGGCGACCGCCGCCGCGAGCACCGCCAGGATCTTCCGCGATCCCTTGAGCCGCGCGGCTTGCGGGCTGTCCTCGGCGGTGACGCGCAGTCCGGGCACGAGGTCGCCGGTCGTCATGAACACCACGTCGGACTCGCCCAGCGACGGCAGGACCCGGCCGATGTAGTTCAGGAACGCCGGGTTGGGCCCGACCACGAGCACACCATGGCGTTCCATCCGCTCCCGCTGGGTGTAGAGCAGGTACGCGACGCGGTGCAGCGCCACCACGGTCTTGCCGGTGCCCGGACCGCCCTCGATCACCAGCACGCCGGGGTGATCGAGCCGGATGATCTCGTCCTGCTCGGCCTGGATCGTCGCCACGATGTCGCGCATGCCCGCACCGCGCGGCGCGTTGACCGCCGCGAGCAGGGCCGCGTCGCCGCGCTCGCCGGCGCCGGGCCGGCCGAACACCTCGTCGGTGAAATCGAGCACCTGCCGGCCGCGGGTGTGGAACTGCCGGCGCCGGCGCATGTTCTCCGGGTTCACCCCGGTGGCGACGTAGAACGCGCGCGAGGCGGGTGCCCGCCAATCGAGCAGGACCGGTTCGTACTCCTTCTCCTCGTCGAAAAGGCCGATCCGGCCGATATACATATGTTCACCCGAAAGTGTGTCCAGGCGCCCGAAACACAGCCCGTTGTCCGCCACGTTCAGCCGCTTCATCTCCCTGGCCACCGCGCGCACCTCGACGTCGCGCTCCACGGGCGTCCCGCCGTTGCCCCGCAACGCCGCGACGTAGTCCCCCTTCACCCTGGTCCGCTCGGCGTCGAGCCGCTGGTAGAGCCCAGCCACGTAGCTCCGCTCGGACCGCAGTTCGTCCTCGTACCCCTGACTTGACACGTACCCCTCACAGTGGCTAACCTGCTAATAGGAACGGCGAGTTCTCCATTTTATTGTGGAGGGCACGCCGATTTTTTATTCTCCCCCTGATGTCAAGCCCTCGAAAATTCGACCGCGCCGCGATGTCGAGAACTCCAGGCCGGCTCCGTCCCCGGGGTGAACGTGACCAGGATGGGTCACCAACACCGAGGAGAACCACGATGGCCAAGTACCTGCTGCTCAAGCACTACCGCGGCGCTCCGGCCGCGGTCAACGACGTGCCGATGGAGAAGTGGACGCCGGAGGAGGTCTCGGCGCACATCCAGTTCATGAGCGACTTCGCCGCGCGGCTGGAAGGCACCGGCGAGTTCGTCGACGGTCAGGCGGTCGCCCCGGAAGGGACCTGGGTCCGGTACGACGGCGCGGGGCGCCCGCCGGTCACCGACGGCCCGTTCGCCGAGACCAAGGACCTGATCGCCGGCTGGATGGTGATCGACGTCGACAGCTACGAGCGGGCCGTCGAACTGGCCGGTGAGCTGTCGGCCGCGCCGGGGGCGGGTGGCAAGCCGATCCACGAGTGGCTCGAGGTGCGCCCGTTCCTCACCCACGCTCCCACGGTGACCGAGTGAACGAGGCCCTGCTGCGGGAGCTCGTGCCCGCGGTGATCGGCATCCTCGTCCGCCGCGGAGCAGATTTCGCGGCGGCCGAGGACGCCGTGCAGGACGCGCTGGTCGAGGCGGTTCGGGTCTGGCCGGCCGAGGAACCGCGGGACCCGAAGGGCTGGCTGGTCACCGTGGCCTGGCGCAAGTTCCTCGACGCGACCCGGGCCGACACCGCCCGGCGCCGGCGGGAGGACCAGGCCGAGGAGGAGCCGGCGCCCGGGCCCGCCCCCGCGGCCGACGACACGCTGCGGCTCTACTTTCTGTGCGCCCACCCGTCGCTGACGCCGTCGTCCGCGGTCGCGCTCACGCTGCGGGCCGTCGGCGGGCTGACCACCCGCCAGATCGCGGCGGCCTACCTGGTGCCGGAAGCGACCATGGCGCAGCGCATCAGCCGGGCCAAGCGCACCGTCGCCGGCGTGCGGTTCGACGCGCCCGGCGACGTGGCCACCGTGCTGCGTGTGCTCTACCTGGTCTTCAACGAGGGCTACTCCGGCGACGTCGACCTCGCCGCCGAGGCGATCCGGCTGACCCGGCAGCTCGCCGCCGTGATCGACCACCCCGAGGTCGCCGGCCTGCTCGCGCTGATGCTGCTTCACCACGCCCGGCGCGCCTCCCGAACCGCTCCGGACGGCAGCCTGATCCCGCTCGCCGACCAGGACCGCACCCGCTGGGACACGCGTTCCATCGCCGAAGGCGTGACGATCCTGCAGGCCGCCCTGGCACGCGACCAGCTCGGCGAGTTCCAGGCCCAGGCCGCCATCGCCGCACTGCACGCCGACGCGCCCACCGCCGCCGAAACCGACTGGGTGCAGATCGTCGAGTGGTACGACGAGCTCACGGCTCTCACCGACAGCCCCATCGTCCGGCTCAACCGCGCCGTCGCCATCGGCGAGGCTGACGGAGCCCCCGCCGGCCTGGCCGCCCTCGCCAGGCTCGACCCGGCCCTCCCCCGCCACACCGCCGTCGCCGCCTACCTCCACGAACGCAACGGCGACCACACCACCGCCGCCCGCCTCTACGCCGAAGCCGCCCACAAAGCCCCCACCCTCCCCGAACGCAACCACCTCACCCGCCAGGCCGCACGCCTCAACACGAACTCTCGCTGACGGCACAAGCGCTGGAACACAAGAAAGATCCCCAGTTACACCGTGAAATGGACAGTCCCAGGCTTTCATCCGTTCGCGGCCGGGCCGTGACCT
>NZ_DASTBH010000490.1:0-8013 GCF_035712165.1 Actinophytocola sp.
CGATCTTATGGCCGGCCAGCTGCGTTCCGTCGGCCACCGTGACCTGGCCGGCGTGGATGGAACGGCCGATGCCGACCCCGCCGCCGTGATGGATGGACACCCAACTCGCCCCGGACGCGGTGTTCACCAGCGCGTTGAGCAACGGCCAGTCGGCGATCGCGTCCGACCCGTCGGCCATCGCCTCGGTCTCGCGGTACGGCGAGGCGACCGACCCGCAGTCCAGGTGGTCCCGCCCGATCACCACCGGCGCGGACAGTTCGCCACGCGCCACCATCTCGTTGAACCGCACCCCGGCCACGTCCCGCTCGCCGTAGCCGAGCCAGCAGATCCGGGCCGGAAGTCCTTGGAAGGCGATGCGTTCGCCGGCCATCCGGATCCACCGGGCGAGCGACTCGTTCTCCGGGAACAGCTCCAGGATGGTCCGGTCGGTCGCGGCGATGTCGGCCGGATCGCCGGACAGCGCCGCCCACCGGAACGGTCCCTTGCCCTCGCAGAACAGCGGCCGGATGTAGGCGGGCACGAAGCCCGGGAAGTCGAACGCCCGGTCGCAGCCGCCGAGCTTGGCCTCGCCGCGAATGGAGTTGCCGTAGTCGAACACCTCGGCGCCGGCGTCCAGAAACCCGACCATGGCGTCCACGTGCTCGGCCATCGAGTCCCGGGACCGGTCGGTGAACTCGTCCGGCTTCTTCGCGGCATAGTCGGACCAGTCCTCAAGGGACACTCCCTTTGGCAGGTACGCCAACGGATCGTGCGCCGAGGTCTGGTCGGTGACGATGTCCACCTCGACCCCCCGGCGGAGCAGTTCGGGCAGCACCTCGGCGGCGTTGCCGATCACCCCGACGGACAGCGCGCGGCCGTCCCGCCTGGCCGCGCCGACCCGGGCGATCGCGTCGTCCAGGTCGTCGGCGACCTCGTCCAGGTAGCGGGTCTCCACCCGGCGCCGGGCCCGCTCCGGGTCGACCTCGACGCACAGCGCGACACCCTCGTTCATGGTGATCGCCAACGGTTGCGCGCCGCCCATCCCGCCCAGCCCGGCGGTCAGCGTGAGCGTGCCGCGCAGCGTGCCGCCGAACCGCTTGTGCGCGACCGCGGAGAACGTCTCGTAGGTGCCCTGCAGGATGCCCTGGGTGCCGATGTAGATCCAGGACCCGGCGGTCATCTGGCCGTACATGGTCAGCCCCAACGACTCCAGCCGGCGGAACTCCGGCCAGGTGGCCCAGTCGCCGACCAGGTTGGAGTTGGCGATCAGCACCCGCGGCGCCCACTCGTGGGTACGCAGCACACCGACCGGCTTGCCGGACTGCACCAGCAGCGTCTCGTCCGCGCCGAGCGAGGTCAGCTCGCGGGTGATCGCGTCGAAGCTCGCCCAGTTCCGCGCCGCCCTGCCGGTGCCGCCGTAGACCACCAGGTCCTGCGGCCGCTCGGCCACCTCGGGGTCGAGGTTGTTGTGGAACATCCGCAGCGCGGCCTCGGTCTGCCAGCTCTGCGCGGTCAGGGTGGTGCCGCGGGCCGCTCGGACGGTTCTCATGGCAGTCCTCCGGTTCGGATCAGGTCTTCGGCGGCGGCGATCTCCGGTGCGAGGTGGCGGTCCGGACCCGGCCCGGGAACCCGCGCGCGCAGCGCGGCCACCGCCGCGGCGGTGGCCGGCGCCGGGGTCAGCGGGGCCCGCAGGTCCAGCGCGCGGGCGGCGGTGAGCAGTTCGATCGCGAGCACCGTGGTCAGCCCGTCGATCGCCCGGCGTAGCTTGCGCGCCGCCGACCAGCCCATGGACACATGGTCCTCCTGCATGGCCGAGCTCGGGATCGAGTCCACCGAGGCGGGCACGGCCAGCCGTTTGAGCTCGGCGACGATCCCGGCCTGGGTGTACTGGGCGATCATGTGCCCGGAGTCCACGCCGGGGTCGTCGGCCAGGAACGGCGGCAGCCCGTGCGAGCGGGCCACGTCGAGCATCCGGTCGGTGCGCCGCTCGGCCATGCTGGCCACGTCCGCGACCGGGATGGCCAGGAAGTCGAGCTGGTAGGCCAGCGGCGCGCCGTGGAAGTTGCCGTTGGACTCCACCCGGCCGTCGGCCAGCACCACCGGGTTGTCGACCGCCGCGGCCAGTTCCCGGTCGGCGACCAGTTCCGCGGCGGCCACGGTGTCCCGGGCCGCGCCGTGCACCTGGGGCGCGCAGCGCAGCGAGTACGCGTCCTGCACCCGGTTGCAGTCCGGGGTGCGGTGGCTCGCCACGATCGCCGATCCGGCCAGCAGCGCGGCCATCCGGGCCGCCGAGACCGCCTGGCCGGGGTGCGGGCGCAGCGCCTGCAGGTCGGCGGCGAACACCCGGTCGGTGCCCAGCAGGGCCTCCACGCTCATCGCCGCGGTGAGGTCGGCGACGTCGAGCAGCCGGTGCAGGTCGGCCAGCGCCAGCACCAGCATGCCGAGCATGCCGTCGGTGCCGTTGATCAGCGCCAGGCCCTCCTTCTCGGCCAGCGCGACCGTGTCGATCCCGGCTTCGAGAAGGGCGTCCGCGGCCGGCCGGCGTGCCCCCTCGGCGTCGAACACCTCGCCCTCGCCGGTCAGGGCCAGCGCCACGGCGGACAGCGGCGCGAGATCACCGGAGCAGCCCAGCGAACCGTGCTCGGGCACCACCGGGATGATCCCGGCGTTGAGCACCGCGGCCATCGACTCCACAATGGACGGACGGACGCCGGTGTGTCCGGTGGCCAGCGTGCGCAACCGCAGCAGCATCAGCGCGCGCACCACCTCGGGTTCGACCGCCGGGCCGGCGCCCGCGGCGTGCGACCGGATCAGCGAGCGCTGCAGCGCGGCCCGCCGGTCGGGCGGGATGTGCCGGGTCGCGAGCGCGCCGAAGCCGGTGGACACGCCATAGGTGGGCGTCGGCGCGTGCGCGAGTTCCTCGATGTGGGCCCGGGCCTTGGCCACCGTGTCCAGCGCCGTCTCGGTCACCTCGACCGCGGCCCCGTCCCGGGCGACCGCGACCACCGCCGCCCGGTCCAGTGGCCCACCATCGACAAGTACGGGTTCCTGCATGCCCCCATCACACCGCGCCGGGCGAGCCGGCACGACTCGGGGGTACCCGGGGGCGGACAGGCCCGCCCCCGGGCCCTACTCAGCTGATGCCGGCCGAGGCCAGCCAGTCCGCGGCCACCTTCGAGGCGTCCGGCTTGTCCGGGGCGGACAGCTTGCCGTTGAGCTCGATCAGCGTCTTGGTGTCCAGCTTGGCCGAGATCGCGTTGAGCACCTGCTTGACCTCGTCGCTCGCCTTCGACGCGTTGATCAGCGGCACCACGTTCTGCGCCGCGAAGTTGTTCTTCGGGTCCTCCAGCACCACGAAGTTGTTCACGGTGATCGCCGGGTCGGTGGTGAACACGTCGGCCGCCTGCACCGCGTTGGTCTTCAACGCGTTGATGGTCAGCGGTCCGCCGGCGTCCAGCGGCTTGAACTCCTTGAACTCCAGGCCGTAGTTCTTCTTGAACCCGGGCAGCCCGTCGGGCCGGTTGGCGATCTCCGGCGGTCCGCCGAAAATCGCCTCACCGGCATGCGCCTTGAGGTCCTCGATGGACTTCAGGCTCCACTTGTCGGCGGTCTCCTTGGTCACCACGATGGCGTCCTTGTCCTCGGCCGAGGACTTGTCCAGCACGATCAGGCTGGCCGGCAACGTCTTCTTCAGCGCCTCGTACACCTCGTCCGGCGCGGTCTCCGGCGCGGACTTGTTGAGGTACTGCAACAACACGCCGGTGTACTCGGGAAGCAGGTCGAGCGAGCCGTCCGTCATACCGGGCATGTAGGTCTCCCGGTTGCCGATGTTGAGTTTCTTCTCGACGGTGATGCCCTTCTTCGCCAGGCCGGCGGCGTAGATCTCGGCGAGCAGCGTGCTCTCCGGGAAGTTCGCCGAGCCGATGACGATCTTGTCGGGCTTGCCGACCGGACCGGACCCGGTCGGCTGCTGAGCCGGTGTGTTGGACAGCGGGTCGGAGGAACCCCCGCAGGCCGTCATGGTCAGCGCCGCGACGAGTGCGGTCGCCACACCGGCGAATATGCGAATCTTCAAGGGTTTCTCCTCACGAGGTAGCGACTTCCGGCTCCTCAACCGGCCTGATCCGAACGCGCGTGACGCGCCGGCTGACGGTGGACGTGCGCAGCCCGGGCGAGACCACCAGCCGCTGCACACCGGCGAGCACGAGCTCGACCGTGATGGCGAGCGCGGCGATCAGCACGGCGCCGCCCGCCATGATCGCGTAGCCCTCGACACCGCCGAAGGCCCGGCCGTCGATCACATAACGCCCCAGGCCGCCGAGCGACACGTAGGCGGCGATGCTGACCGTGGCGATCACCTGCAGCGTGGCGGCGCGCAGCCCGCCGAGCATGAGCGGCAGCGCGATCGGCAGCTCGACCTTCCACACGATGTCCCGTTCCCGCATGCCCATGCCGCGCGCGGCGTCCACCACGTCGGAGTCCACGTTGCGGATGCCCGCGTAGGTTCCGGCCAGCAGCGGCGGAATGGCCAGTGCCACCAGCGCGATGGTGACCGCCTGCAGCGCCAGGGCCACCCCCATGACCAGCACCAGCAGGATCACCAGGCCCAGCTCCGGCAGCGCCCGGAACGAGTTCGCGATGCCCACCACCAGAAAACCGCCGCGTCCGGTGTGGCCGATGTACAGGCCGATCGGGACCGCGATCACGATGGCGAACAGCAGCGCGAGGCCGGTGTAGCTGAGGTGTTCGACGATCCGGGTCGGAATCCCCGGGTCCCGGAAGTTCTTCTGCCAGTTCTCCGGGTTGGTCAGCCAGGCCCAGACCTGTTCGACGATGTTCATGTCCGCACCCCGCTGGCCGCGCCCTGGCTTGCCCGGCCGAGTCCGCTGGTTCGCTCAGCCATGTACGCCCGCCCGGGCTCGGGTCCAGGGCGTGATGAACCGGCCGAGCAGGGCCAGCAGGGCGTCCACGAGCAGCGCCAGCAGCACGATCAGCACGATGCCGGCGATGATCTCGGCGTAGTTCGGCGGGGAGAGCTGGGAACCGTGGGTCAGGTAGAAGCCCAGCCCGCCGACGCCGATGATCGCGCCGACGCTGACCAGGCTGATGTTGGACACCGCCGCCACCCGGACCCCGGCGACGAGCACCGGGACCGACAGTGGGAACTCCACGGCGAAGAACCGCCGGGTCGGCCCGTAGCCGATCGCGGTCGCCGCGGCGACGGTGTCCCGGGACACCGCGTCCAGCGCGTCGGCCACGGTGCGCACCAGCAGCGCGATCGTGTACAGGGTCAGCGCCGCCATGACGTTGATCGGGTCGAGGATCCGGGTGCCGAGAACCAGCGGCATCAGCACGAACAGCGCCAGCGACGGGATGGTGTAGAGCAGGCTGGAGGCCGGCACCAGGATCGCCCGGGCGGTGCGGTAGCGGTGCGCCACCCAGCCCAGCGGGATCGAGATCAGCAGGCCCACCAGCACCGGAACCAGCGCCAGGCCGAGATGCTCCCAGGAGGTGGCGAGCAGTTCGTCGATATGGTCCCAGACCCAGGTCATACCGGGACCTCGCCGGACTCGCGGGCCGCCGCCAACGCCCGGAACACGGTGTCCGCGCTGATCCCGCCGACCACCGCGCCGGCCGCGTCGACCGCGATGCCGAGCTGGGACGGCGAGCTGAGCGCGGCGTCCAGGGCGTTGCGCAGCGTGCCGGCGGTGCCACCGCTTCCGGCGTCGGCCTGGTAGAGCGAGCCGCCGGAGATCAGGCCGTCCGGGGCGAGGGCCGCCGATTCGTCCATTGTGGACAGAAGGTCCTCGGACACCCAGCCGAGTGGCCGGCCGCTCTCGTCCACCACCACCGCCCAGCCGGCGGCCAGCTTCGCCCGGGCCTCGGCGACCGGGGCGCCGGCCGGCACCCGGGCCACCGGGGCCAGCTCGATTCCTTTGGCCCCAAGGAAACCCAGGGCGCGGTAGCCACGGTCGCGGCCGATGAAGTCGGACACGAAGTCGTCGGCCGGCTTGGCCAGCAGAGCCGCCGGGGTGTCGTACTGGGCCAGCACACCGCCGACCCGGAACACCGCGACCCGGTCCCCCAGCTTGATCGCCTCGTCGATGTCGTGCGTGACGAACACGATCGTCTTGTCCAACTCGGACTGCAGGCGCAGCAACTGTTGCTGCAGATCATCGCGCACGATCGGGTCCACCGCGCTGAACGGCTCGGCCATCAGCAGCACCGGCGGGTCCGCGGCCAGCGCCCTGGCCACCCCCACCCGCTGCTGCTGGCCGCCGGAAAGCTGCGCGGGATACCGCTTGGCCAGCTCCGCGGGCAGGCCGACCAGCTCCAGCAGCTCGGCCGCCCGGGACCGGGCGGCACGCCGGCCGGCGCCGGTCAGGATCGGCACCGTGGCCACGTTGTCGAGCACCGTGCGGTGCGGGAACAACCCGGCGTGCTGGATCACGTAACCGATCCCGCGCCGCAGCCGGGCCGGCGCCGACTGGCGAACATCCTTGCCGTTCAACAGGATCTCGCCGGACGTCGGATCGAGCATCCGGTTGATCATGCGCAGGGAGGTGGTTTTCCCGCAGCCGGACGGACCGACGAACACGGTGATCCGGCCGTCCTCAACGGTCAGATCCAGATTGTCGACCGCGACGGTGCCGCCAGGGAACCGCTTGGTCACGGCCCGGAACTCGATCACTCGAGAACTCCCGCAGATCGAAACGGCCCCTCGCCGGCCGCGTGGTCAAACGACCCTAGCCTGCCGGACCGACGCAGGCAGCACGTTCCAGCATTTGGTGACTCAATCGCGCGGGATGCGCAGCGGCCCCATCCGCAACAGGTCGCGGAACTCCGCGGCGGGAACCGCTTTGGACAGCAGCCAGCCCTGGTAGGCCTCCACCCCGACGCTGCGCAGCACGTGGAACTGGGTGGCGGTCTCGACACCCTCGGCCACACAGCTGCGACCCATCGCGCGGGCCATGTCCACCACCGCCCTGGCCACGGCGAAGTCCGAGGCGTCGGTGGCGACCCCGGCGACGAACCGCCGGTCCACCTTGATGATCTGCGCCGGCAGCTCCTTGAGCCGGGCCAGCGACGAGTACCCGGTGCCGAAATCGTCGACCGCGAACCGGATGCCGCGGTCGGCCAGCTCCACCATCGCCGCGCGGCTGCGCTGCGGCAGGTCGATCAGGCTGGTCTCGACCAGTTCCAGCACCACCCGGTCCCATTCGATGCCGGACTCCGCGACGGCGGCGCTGACCACGTCGACGAAGTCCGGGTCGCTGGGCACCAGGCCGGACAGGTTGATCCCGACGCTCACCCCGCCGCCCAGCACCGCGCCGGCCATCAACGGCCACTTCGCCGCCTCCCGCAGCGCGGTGCGCAACGCCCAGCGGTCCAGCTCGCGCAGCAGGTCGCCCTGCTCGGCGACGGGCAGGAACTCGCCGGGCGGCAGCAGCCCGCGCTGCGGATGCGGCCAGCGCACCAGCGCCTCGGCGGACAGCACCGTGCCGTCCGGTCCGACCACCGGCTGGTAGTGCAGCACCAGCCCGTCGCTGCCGATCGCGTCGCGGAGCTGGCCCTCCAGCAGCATCTGGCTGTTGGCCGAGGCGATCATCGCCGCGTTGGCCACCGAGATCCGGCCGGTACCACGCCGTTTGGCGTCGAACATGGCCGCGTCCGCGTAGCGCAGCAGATCGGCCGCGGTGGTCTCCCGGCCGCTGGGCACCGCGGCACCGATCGCCGCCGAGACCCGCAGCAGCTGACCGCGCACCGGCACCGCGGTACGCAGCAGGCGGGCCGTCAGCTGGGCCAACGCCTCGACCCCGCCGGCCTCCTCGACGTCGGAGCAGATCACCACGTACTCGTCGCCGGACATCCGGGCCGCGGTGCAGCCCGGCGGCAGACCCCGCTCCAGCCGGCGGGCCAGCGCCACGATCAGCTCGTCGCCCACGTCGTGGCCCAGCGAGTCGTTGAACCGCTTGAAGTTGTCCACGTCGCAGAACAGCAGCGCGACGCTCTGCGCCTCCGGCCCGCCGAGCA
>NZ_DASTBH010000491.1:0-14074 GCF_035712165.1 Actinophytocola sp.
ACTTCCTTCGACCAGGTCCACCCGGTCCGCGACACCCGACTCGGCGAGTCGGGTCCGTGCCGCGCGGACCGATCCGGCTAGCTCCAACAAAACGCCCCGCATCGCGGGGTGGACCGCGAGCACCTCGGCGAGCAGCCCGCCGTCGCCGCCGCCGACGTCGACCAGCGTGCCGAGGCCGGTCAGGTCACACCCGGCCAGCGCCGCCGGCACCCGCTCGCTGCCCATGGCGGCGCTGAACACCCCGGCGGTTTCCGGGTTCCCGGTCAGGTACTCGTAGAACGGGTGCCCGTACACCTTGTCGAAGGCCGGTTCTCCGGTCCGGACCGTGTGCATGATCTCGGCGAAGGCCCGGTGCACCTCCTCGCCGTGCATGATCGCGGTCTGGCGCAGCGACCCCGGCACATCCGACCGCAGCGGCTCGGTGACCGGGGTCAGCGCGTAGCTGTCCGGCGGGGTCCGCCGCAGCAGGCCGACCGCCGCCATCCCGCGCAGCAACCGCTTGAGCACCAACGGGTTCGCGCCGCATTCGGCCGCCAGCTCAGCCGCCGGGCGAGGCCCGCCAGCGAGCAGGTCCGGCACGCCCAGCCGGGCCAGCGCGTAGCAGCACTGCGCCACCACGCCGCCCGACAGGAAGCCGAGCAGCCGGCGCCGCGCGAACCCGTCGGTGCTCATCCCGCCTTGATCGCTTCCAGGATGCTGTCCCACAACCGGGTTCGGGCGGTCAGCGCGGTGTTCACCGTCCGCGCGCAGGCCTGCCACCTCTCCTCGTCGTCGCCGCACAGGTCGGCGAGCATCTGCATGGCCATCGGGGTGTGCTGCTCGCCGTCGACCTCGATGTGCCGCTCCAGGTAGTCCACGAAGGTGCCGAGCCGGTTGCTGCGCTCGTTGACGGCGACCACCTGGGTGAACATGTCCGGGATCAGGTCCTCGCGGCCGAAGGCGAACGCGGCGGCCTGGCAGTGCACCGGCATCGTCTCGATGATGTTCCAGGTGGTGCCGGCGAAATCGACGGACGGCTTGGGCACCCCGGCCTGGTCCAGTGCCTCGCGCACCCCGACGCCCGCGCGCAGCAGGTCGACCAGCTTGTCGACGGCCGCGGTGCTCGCGCCCGCCTCCCGCATGCCGTTGACGTACAGCTCGAAATGACTGATGAACCCGGACCCGAGCTCGTCGCTCTCCTCGACCATCACGATGTCGTTGATCAGCCGGCGGCTTCCGGTGGGGCCGGTCGGGATCCACGGCACCGTCACACAGGTCAGCTGGCGCTGCAACGACTTCAGCAGCGACATGAAGTCCCACACCGCGAACACGTGGTGTTCCATGAACGTGACGATCGCGTCGTGGTTGTCGAGGGCGGCGTAGAGCGGATGGGTCACGACCAGGTCGCGGGCTTCGGTCACGGCTCGCTCGAGCCGCTCGATCCCCGGGTGGGTTTGCCCCCAGTCATATCGAGACATATTCGGGTTTCTCCTTGTCTGTGGTCGGTCAGGGCGATCGGTCAGGAACGCCAGAGGGTCGGGCAGAAGTCGGGGTCGGCGTAGTCCGGCCGGCCGTCCGGCGTGCGCCGGACCAGCACGTCGTGGTTGTAGAGCGCGAGGCTGCCGTCCGAGAGCGGGAACTCGCGGTAGGTGTTGTCGCCGTCCTGCAGGTGCAGTGAGACCGCCCGGCGGGGCCGGTCGCTTCGGTTGGCGCCGCTGCCGTGATAGGTCAGGCAGTGGTGGAAGCTCATGTGCCCCTTGGGAATGGTCATCGGGATCTTGTTGATCTCGGCGCCGTTGTGCGCGGCGTTGGCGGCCAGCATGTCCTCGAGCTCGTCGCGGTCGCGCTGCGCGAAGTGCAGGTTGGTGCTGTCGTCGAAGCCGATCTCGGTCCAGGTGTTGCTGCCGTCCACCATGGTGATCGTGCCCATCTCCTCGTCACAGTCGTGGAAGGGGATGAACGCGGTCAGCATCCGGTTCGAGGACGACGATGCCCAGTAGTGCTTGTCGAAATGCCACGGCACGATGTTCGACGGCTCGCCGGCGACCGGCGGCTTGTAGATCAGGGTGGACTGGAACACCCGGATCTCACTGGCCTGCGCCAGCCGGGCGGCCACCGCGCCGATCACCGGTTTGAGCAGCGCGGCGGCGATCGCGTCGCTCTCGTAGTGCACGTAGTCGTTGTGCCGCTGCACGTTGCCGTGCTCCGGCTCCCAGTAGGCCAGCCGCGGCGGGCGCACCGGCAACCGCCGGTCCCGCTCTCCGGCGTAGTACCGCTCGGTCGCCGACACCAGCCGGTCGACCTCCTCGTCGGAGAACAGCTTCTTGGACAGGTACCAGCCGTGCTGGGCGAAGAACGCGACGTCGGCGTCCGACGGCAGCAACGCCCGCTCCCGTTCGGACAGGATGAACTCGTTGGTGACGGTCATGTTCGCCGCTCCCCTATTCCCCGGCCAGCTCACGCTGCTTGGCCGCGTACAGTGCCTTGATGTTTCCGCTGCCGAAGGTGAGCGCGCCGCGCCGCTCGATGATCTCCAGGAACAGCGTGCGGCGGATGTGCATGGACTCGGTGAAGACCTGCAGCAGCTGACCCCAGTGGTCCCGGTCGACCAGCACGCCCAGCCGGCGCAGTTCGTCCAGCGGCGCGTCGAGATGGCCGACCCGTTCCTCGAGCGTGTCGTAGTAGGTGGACGGGGTGCCGAGGAACCGCACCCCATGGTCGGACAGGGTGCTGACGGCGGTGACGATGTCGTCGCTGCCGAACGCGACGTGCTGCACCCCGGCGCCGGCATGCCAGGTCAGGAAGTCGTCGATCTGCCCGGGCCGGCGGGTCGGGTCCGGCTCGATCAGGGTGAACGTCACGTGCTGGGACGGGCTCTGCACCACCTTGGAGTCCATGCCCTGCCCACCGACCTCGATGTACTCCTCGAAGATCTGGGTGAAGCCGAAGATGTCCTCGTAGTAGCGGGCGGTGGGCGTCAGAGCGCCGGCGGGCACGCAGATCGCGATGTGGTCGATGGTGCGCAGCAGCTTGCTGTCCCGCGGGTCGTCGCCGGAGACGTCGATCACGCCGGGCAGGAACTCCCGCCGCGGCCCGTGCCGCTCCACCAGCCGGTGCGCCACGTCGGAGAACCCGGAGACCTCGGCGACCACGACCTCCACGTCGTCCCGCGCGTGCCGGGCCGGCGGGGACAGCGGCCGCGCGCCCCGCTCGACCAGTTCGCGGTAGGCCCGCTCGGTGTCGTCGACGCCGATGGCCACGATCGCCACGCCGTCGCCGTGCCGGCGGACGTACTCGGTGGCCGGATGGTCGGCGACCAGCCCCGAGGTCAGCACGATCTGGATCTCGCCCTGCCGCAGCAGCAGGGAGCGCTGGCCGGCCAGCCCGGTCTCCGGCCCACCCTGCCCGCAGACCGTGAATCCGAACGCCGTGCACAGGTAGAACGCGGTCTGGCGCGCGTCCCCGACGTACAGCTCGATGTGATCAATTCCAGAGATGTTCACCGTCGACTCTTTTCCTTACCTAGCGCGAAAGCAGGGTCCTGGCGTGGTCCGCGGGTCCGAACAGCAGGCTGACGTTCTGCCCACCGAACCCGAACGAGTTGGACAGCGACCGGCCGATGGCGCCGGTCAGCGGGGTTTTCTGGATGTGCTGCACGGCACAGGCCGGGTCCGGGTCGTCCAGGTTGTAGGTGGGTGGCGCGATTCCGTTGGCCACGGCCAGCGCGCTGGCCACCGCCTCCACCACGCCCGAGGTGCCCAGCATGTGTCCGGTCAGCGCCTTGGTGGAGCTGACCGGCGGGCCGTCGGTGCCGAACACGGTCCGGATCGCCGCCGCCTCCGCGATGTCGCCGAGTTTCGTGCCGGTGCCGTGGGCGTTGATGTAGTCCACATCGGACGGTTGAACGCCGGCATCGGCGAGGGCCCGGCGCATGCACTCCGCCGCGCCCGAGCCGTCCGGCCGGGGTGTGGTGGGATGGTGCGCGTCGGTCGTGGCGCCCCAGCCGATCAGGTCGGCATAGCCCGCCGCGCCGCGCGCCCGCGCGTGCCCGGTTCGTTCGAGCACCAGCAGCCCGGCGCCCTCGGCGAGCACGAAACCGTTGCGCCGCCGGTCGAACGGCCGGCTCGCCGCGTCCGGCGACTCCCAGCCGCGAGCCAGCGCCCGGGCGTTGCCGAAGGTGTCGGCGAAGGTCGGGAACAGCGGCGCCTCGCTGGCCCCGCACAGCACCACGTCCGCGACGTTCTCCCGGATCAGCCGCAGACCGTCGGCGATCGCCTGTGCCCCGGAGGCGCAGGCCGTGCCCACCGACGAGCTGTAGCCCCGGATGCCGAACCGGATGGCGATCCGCGCGGCCGGCATGTTCGGCAGGATTCCGGTCAGCAGGTAGGGGCTCACCGCCGGCCGGCCCCGCTCCCCCCGGGCGAGCACCTGCCCCTCCATGGTCGCCATCCCGCCGACCCCGCCGACGATCACCGCGATCCGGCCCGGGTCGACGTCCCGGCCGACCTCGATGCCGGCGTCCTCCATCGCGTCCGCCGCGGTCAGCAGTGCGAGCACGACGATCCGGTCCAGGGTGTTGGCGTCCGGGCCGGAGACGACGGTGCGCGGGTCGATGTCCGGCATGAACCCGCCCACCTCGAGCGAGCCCTCCGCCGGATGACCACACGGCGGCCGGGACAACCCCGACCGGCCCGTGCACAGCGCCTCGAACACCTCGGCCGCGCCCCGTCCGACCGGCGTGCGCAGCCCGATTCCCGTGATGGCCGCGCTCACATCGCCTCCTCGCAGGCTCGGAGCCGCCGTGACCGGACGCCCTGCGACATTTGATTCGCTCGCAAGCTCGCTCATCGGGTCGCCCCGGCCAGATGTTGCCGGCGCAGCAGGACCTTGCGGACCTTTCCGGTGACGGTCAGGGGTATCTGGTCGGTGGCCACGACGCGCACCCGGCGCAGGGTCGAGCCGGCCGGCTCGCCGAGCGCGGTGCGGACCCGGTCGGTGCGATCGGCCGCCGGATCCGCGTCGGGGTCGAGCTCGAGCAGGACCTCGGTGCTGACCGTGCCGTCCTCCGACGTGACGACCACCGTGCAGTCGATCACCTCGGGCATGGCGGCCAGCACCCGTTCCTCCGACAGCGCGGTGAAGATCCGCTGCCCGGCGCCGAGCTCGGCGGCGTCGGTGGCCCGGTCCATGTGGTAGAACCAGCCCTCCTCGTCCCGGTAGACCAGGTCGCCGTAGAGGCTCCAGCCGTTGCGGCGGAACCGGTAGGTGGTGACCGAGTCGTTCCAGTAGGTCGGCGACAGGCTCGGCGCCCGCAGGCCGAGATAGCCGACCTGGCCCGGCGGCAGTTCGGCGCCGTCCTCGTCCAGCACCACGGCGTCGACGAACTCGTACGGCCGGCCGATGCAGCGGCCGTAGCGCTCGGTCTCCGGGGTGTGCGCGATGTGGAACATGGAATGGCCCATCTCGCTGGAGCCCAGGCCGTCGATGAACACCGAGCCGGGGATCCGGACCACGCCCTGCCGGGTCACGGTCTCCCGGGACCCCACCGCGACCAGCCGGCGGATGTGCGGCTCGTGCGCGCAGTCACCGGTGTTGAACCACAGCCGCACCGAGTCGAGGTCGTGCTTGGACAGGTCGTACCTGGCCAGTTCGGCCCAGGTCACCGCGAAGCCGAACACCGCGGCCGGCCGCCACCGCTCGATCGCGTCGAGCACGTAGGCACCGTCCTGTTTGGACACGGAGAGGAACTCCGCCCGGTTGCCGAGCGCCTGGTTGGCCATGATCACCGTTGCGGTGTGCGGGATCGGCAGCGCGTTGAGGATCCGGTTGGTGCCCTGGGCCTGCGGCATCGACAGCAGATGCCGGGTGGCCGCGTAGATCGTGCTGTGCGTGTGCAGGACCGCTTTGGGCACACCGGTGGTGCCCGAGCTGTGCGTGATCACGACCGGGTCGTCGCGATGATGCCGGTAGTGCGGCGGGGCCGTAGCCGGGTCGCCGCCGCCGAGGTCGGCAGGCGCACCGAGGAGAGGCGCCCCGGTGTCGTGCCCGGCGAGCAGTTCGGCGTGCGGGGCGTCAGCGAGGACACCCACCGGGCGCAGCCGCCGGATGTACTCGGCCGCGACCTCCGGCGCCATCTTTCCGTTCATCAGGGCCGCGATCGCGCCGATCCGGCTGAGCGCGAGGAAGCTGAGCAGGATGTCCGCGGCGTCCGTCGTCCACACCGCGACCGGGTCCCGCGGCCGGACTCCCCGCCGGTGCAACCAGTCCGTGCGGGCGTCGATCCGCTCGTCGAGCCTGCCGAGGCTGATCATCCGCTCGGCCGGGTGGCCGTCCACCTCGGTGTCGAACAGCAGCCCGGGGCCGTCCGGGTCGGCGCCGTTGGCGAGCAGCGTGGCCACCACGTTGCCGGCCCCGAGGTTCTCGTCGGCCAGCAATGCCGCGCGCATGCTCCTGGCTCTCACTGCCTGCTACCTCCACTTACCAGGACCGCGGCTGCCGCGGCTGACTCACCTTCCGCACCGAACTGTTCGACCAGCACGACCAGCGCCAGTTCGGCTTCGCCGGTCTCGATCAGCAGGGCCGCCTCGGCGAGCCCGTCCGCCATCGGATCCCCCGTGGTCGGGCACAGGCACACGACCGGCCCACCCAGGCCCCAACGCGCGGCGACGTGCCCGGCGATGCTGTTGGGCACCGACTGGTAGAAGAACAGCGGACCGATCCGGCCGCCCGAGTCCACCGTGCGCGCGACATGGTTGGCCGAGGCGATGTCCCCGCTCGCGCTGACCAGCACCACGGCCGTGGCCCCGCCGGCGGCGGGCGGCTGCCGGTAGTGCCGGCGCAGGCAGCGGTCGGCGGCCGCGAACACCATCGGGCTGAACGAGGACAGCACGTAGCCGGGAACCTGCGGCACCTCCCGGTCGGCCGGTTCCGGCCAGCGCGCCTGCGCCAGCACGGTCAACTCCTGGCTCGTCATACGGCACGCACCACCAGTGCGGTGTTCGCGCCGCCGAACGCGGCGTTGACCGACAGCGCGTGGTCCGAGCCCACCGAGCGCGGCGCGGAGTGGACCACGTTGAGCCGCAGGGCCTGGTCCAACGCGAGAAAGCCGGCGTTGACCGGAAGCTTGCCGGCGCGCACGGCGAGCACCGTGACGATCAGCTCGATCAGCCCGGAGGCCTCCAGCGCGTGCCCGTGGGTCGCCTTGGTCGAGCTGATCGGCACCAACGAAGCGACCGGTCCGAGCGCCCGGTGCAGGGCGGCCGCCTCGGCGGCGTCGCTGACCGGCGTTCCGGTGCCGTGCGCGTTGATGTAGCCGAGGGCACCGCCCGGCACCCCGGCCCGGTCCAGCGCCGCCGTGATCGCCCGGGCCATCCCGAGCCCGTCCGGATGTGGTTGCACGGCATGGAAAGCGTCCCCGGCCCGGCCCCACCCGACGAGCTGGGCCAGCTCGGTCCGGGCCCGCCGGTGCAGCGCCGCGACCGACTCCAGCAGCACCGCGGCCACCGCGTCGCCGAGCAGCAGCCCGGTCCGGGCGATGCTGAACGGGCGGACCGCGCCGTCGGTGGCCAGCGCCCGGCCGGCGTCGAACAACGCGAACTGGTCCGGCTCGACCAGGTAGCCGGCGGCCACCATGACCCGCTCCGCCTTGCCGGTGCTGATCAGCGCGGCGGCGTCGGCGACCGCGGTGCTGGCCGACACGCAGGCGCTGGTGTAGACCCTGGTCACCGGCCCCAGCCCGACCCGGGCCGCGAGCGACCGGGCCAGGTCCGCCGCGGTCGGCCAGCCGTCCACGGACACCCTTGGCGCGTCGGGAAAAGCGTGCACCGCCAGGAGCAGCGGGCAGGCCGCCCGTTCGGTGCGGGACAGGCCGCCGTCCGCACAGGCGGTGGCCGTCGCGTCGGCCAGTTCGTCGGCCAGCGACCCGGCGTCGGGCAGGGTCGCCGCCACCCGCACCCGCTGCCGGGAGACGTCGAAGCGGGTCACCGGACCGAATGCCGCCGTCCCCGCCAGCGTCGCGGCCAGCTGCGCGTCCGGTCCCCGCCCCAGCGCGGTGGCCGCAGCCACACCGGCTAACCCGACCTCGTCCATCGTCAGACCGCCGCGATCACTTCACGAAGTACGTCCAGGGCGCCCGAGACGGTTCCCATCCGGCCGAACTGGCCGTCGTCGAGCTCGATCCGCACGCCGTAGCGCTGCTCGACCTGATGCACCAGCCAGGCCAGTTCCATGGAGTCGATCCGCTCGGGGACATCCCCGGCCGGTCGCGTGCGCAGGCTCGCGAGGATCGCCACGACGTCCTCCCGCCCGAGCGTCGCTCCGTTGGTCACTGGCTGGCACCGTCCAGCTGGGACACCCGGTCGGCCACGGTGGTGGTGAACTCGCCGACGGTCATCAGCGCCAGCTGCTCGGACTCCTCGTCCTCGAACTTCACGCCGAACCGGTCCTCGACCCGCACGGCGAGGTCGGCCAGCGCCAGCGACTCCAGGTCGACCCCGGAGGGTCCGAGCGTGGTGTCGTCGCCGACGCCCTCGACGTCGTAGTTCATGTCGGCCAGCGACGCGATCACGAAGTCGCGGATTTCGCCTCTCATCGAATCAACTTCCTCTCTACCCAACGTCTTTTCCGGAAACGGCCTGGCGCAGCACGGCCCGGTCGCGGACGAGCTTGCCGGTCGTGGTGCGCGGCATCGTGTCGAGCACGTGCAGCCGGCGCGGCCGTTTGAAGGGGGCGAGCCGCTCGGTGATCGCGGCGTCGACGGTGTCGCCGGTGGCCGGCGGGGCGAGCTGGACGAAGGCGGTGATCACCTCGTCGTGGAGCACCACCGCGGCGACCACGCCGGGCAGCGCGCCGAGGGTCGCCTCGACCTCGGTCAGGTCCACCTTGAGGCCGCCCACAGAGATCTGCGAGTCCAGCCGGCCCTGCACGGTGACCAGACCGGTGTCCGGATCGACGGTGCCGGCGTCCTTGGTGTGCAGCCAGCCGTCGGCCCACCGGGTGGGGTCGGACAGGCCGACGTAGGGCGACTGCGGCCGGCTGACCAGCAACTGCCCGTCCCGTTCGATCACGTCGAGCCCGGGCGCCGGCCGCAGCGCCGGCCGGTGCTCGCCGAACAGGTCGGTGGCGATCACGCCGACCTCGGTCATTCCCCACATGTTTCCCAGCGGCACCCGGTACTTCTCGGTGAACGCCGCGGCCGTCGCGGCCGGCACCAGCTCACCGCCGGTGGTCATCCGCTTGAGCTGCGGCAGCCGGGGCGGATCCGCCGTCGAGGCCAGCAGACCGATGTGGAACGGGACGCCCAGCACGGTGGCCGGGGTCGGCTGGGCGGCCACCGCGTCCAGGATGCTGTCGCCGGTGAGCCGCTCCGGGGGCTGCACCAGCGCGCCCGCGTGCAGCCCGTAGAGCAGCCCGCCGACCAGACCGAGGACGTGCACCATCGAGGCCAGCACGATGATCCGTTCGCCGCGCAGCGGGACGCCGTCGATGCGGGTGTACCGGTCGATCTCGGCGACCAGGTCCGCGGCCGTGCGCCCGATCACCTTGGACGGGCCGGTCGAGCCGGAGCTGAGCTGGATGACGGCGTGCGGGGTGTCGGCCGGCGCCCCGGGGTAGGGCTCGGCGGCGGCGGACACATCGGCGAACGCGCGCAACGCGCTTCCTCGCGTCGCGGTCGGCGAGACCACCACCTGCGGCGCCAACCGGCGCAGCGCCGCGTCCACCTCGAACTGGGTCAGCCGGTGGTCGAGCAGGATCACCTGGGCGCCGGTTCGCCACCCGGCGAGTAGGGCGGCCACGTAGGCCGGCGACGGCGGCAGCCGCAATGCCAGCCGCCCGCCGGGCCGCAACCCGGCGTCCGAGGTTAGCGTTTGCCATTCCACAACCATTTGGCGCAGCCGGGCTCGGTCGATCGGTCCATCCGACCAGAGGCAAGCCTCATTGTTTGCGCCGTCAAGCAGAATCTCGTCGACCCATTCCGCACTCGAAACGAGCGCAGTAGGGGTCGCCGACAGACCTTTCGTCATCAGCTCTCCGCGAGGCGACGCGCATACCAAAGTAGACGCGCCAAGTTCAAGTTCGGGTCTTTGTCGCGAGTTTTCGACTGTCGCCGCCACAGCCGAGGATCGGAGCGTACGTCAGGACCTCGCAAAGCACCATATGTGGATGCGTTACCGGTCGATTACCCATCGCGATTGGATGTCACCGACCATTCCGAGCACGCCCAGGATGGTGAATCCGGCTTAGACCAATTGGTCGTTGATCAAATCCGCCAATCGATCGAGACCGGTGTCGATTCGTTCGCCCCGCTCTACGCTGCAGGACAGCCGCAGCGCCGGCACCGGCGCGGTCTGCTCGTAGAAATGGCTCATCGGAGTCCACAACACTCCGTAGTCGCGGGCGGAGCGCTCCAGCAGCGCGTCGTCCACCGGAAATGGCACGGTCAGCACGACGAAGAACCCGCCGGCCGGGACCGTCCAGGTGACCCGCGCGGAACCGTTGGCAGGGTGGGGAAACCGATCGGCGAGGCCATCGAGCAGCCGGGTCAGGTTCCCGGTGTAGATCTCCCGCTCACGGATGTTCGCCTTGGCAAGACTGCAGTTGTGCTCGAGCAGCCGGCCGCCGACGACCGCCTGGGCTATCGCCGAGGTGTTCACGGTGAGCATGCTCTTGATCTTGGAGAGCTGGTCGGCGAACAGTCCGACGCTACCGTCGGTGGCGGCCACCCGTTGGTCGGCGAGCACGTATCCCACCCGGGCGCCGGGCAGCACGGTCTTGGCGAAGGATCCCAGATACACCACCCGCCGCCATTCGTCCATGGCCTTCAGGGTGGGCAAGCGGTCCGCCTCGGTGTGAAACAGGCCGTAGGGATTGTCCTCCAGCAGCAGGATGTCCTCGTCCCGGGCGATGCGCAGCAACTCGCGCCGGGTGGGCACGTCCATGCTCAGGCCGGACGGGTTGGCGAAGTCCGGCATCACGTAACAGGCCCGGGGCCGCCGGCCGGCCGCCCGCTCCCGCCGGATCACGGCGACCAGATCGTCGAGATCGACTCCGGCCGGGCCGGTCGCCACCGGCCGGACCGGCAGGTCCACCAGCCGCGCCGCGCCGGTCAACCCGACGTAGGTCGGGGACACGGCCAGCAGCACGTCCCGCTCGCTGGCTCGCAGCGCGCGCAGCACCAGGAACATGGCCTCCTGGCAACCCACCGTGACCACCACGGATTCTGGATCGATCGCGATTCCCTCATCGAGCTGTAAATTGGAAGCGATCAGTTCGTGAATTATTCCCTTGGTTCGGCCGTACTGAAAAACGGCACGGCGCACCTGTTGCGGGCTGTACCCGAGGTCGTCGGCCAGGTAGGCACAGAACCGCCGTAGGTTCTCGTGCAGAGCGTCGAGGTCGAAGAAGTCCTCGCACGGCCGGCCGGCCGCCAGCGATATCGCGTCCGGGTAGTGGTTGGCAACCTCGTTGAGAAAATTCATGGAGTTGAGCGCCGGGTCGTCGAGCGCACCATGCAGCTCGGCCACACTCAGTTCGACATCCACGCCGACCAACCTTTCCCCGATGATTGCCCCCGCGGACCGCAGCGTACGTCGCGCTACCCGCCACTCGCACCCGCCCAAACGGCGGAAACCGCTTACCTGACCCCCGCCGGCGCCCATTCGGCGGAATGGCGCATAAAGGGCGCCACGGACTCAATGCGCGGCCGCGTAGGCGCCGGGGGGCCGGGCGCCTCGGTGCGGCTGTGGGCGGCACGG
Source organism: Actinophytocola sp. (assembly GCF_035712165.1). Lineage (GTDB taxonomy): Bacteria > Actinomycetota > Actinomycetes > Mycobacteriales > Pseudonocardiaceae > DASYTH01. The sequence goes on from NZ_DASTBH010000491.1 coordinate 11,733, forward strand.
CGGCCGGGCCCGGCGTCCTCGCGGGTGAGCAGGCCGGCATCGACCAGACGCTACCGGTTGCCATGAATTCGAAAGCGGCGAACATGACATGCCTACGGGCGGCGGGACCCGACTAGCTTGGGAGGTTGTGCCTACCGGTGAGGAAGGAGTCAACCGTGCTACGAGTACGAACACTGCTCACCTCCGCCGCCGTGGTGGCCGGGCTGGTGGCTGTGCCAGCAGCGCTGGGACCCGCGGGAGCGGCCGCGGAGGCGGTGCCGCGCACGGGGTTCGAGGAGTCGGGCGGAGCCCGCTGGACCACCATCGAGGAGGAGCACGCCTTCCTGGCCGCGGTGGACCGCAGCAGCCGCCGGATGAGCATGACGCAGGTGGGAACCACGCTGCAGGGCCGGCCGCTGCACCTGGTGCGGCTCGGGGACCCGGCGCCGGCCAGGCACAGCATGGTCGCGCTGTTCCTGTGCAGCCAGCACGGGGACGAGCCGGCCGGGCGGGAGGCCTGCCTGATCAGGATCAGGGACTTCGCGTTCAGCGATGACGCGGCGGTGCGACGACTGCTGCGGACCACGACGCTGCTGTTCGTGCCCACCGCGAACCCGGACGGCCGGGTGGCCAACACCCGGGGCAACGCCGAGGGGGTGGACATCAACCGGGACCACATCGCACTGGCCACCCCGGAGGGCCGCGCGATCGCCACGGTGTTCCGCGACTTCCGGCCGGACGTGGTCCACGATCTGCACGAGTTCGGCCCAACCCCACCGTTCTACGACAAGGATCTGCTGTGGCTGTGGCCGCGCAACCTCAACGTCGACCCGCGGGTGCACGACGAGTCCGAGTCCCTGTCCCGGGACTTCGTGCGGGTGGCGGTGGAGAGCGAGGGGCACACCAGCGGCGTGTACGGGATCTGGGTGGACCCGGTGACCGGGGAACCGATCCGGCAGGTCGCCGGAGACGGCCAGGAACGCATCCTGCGCAACACATCCGGGCTCAAGCACGCGCTCGGGCTGCTTGTCGAGTCCAACGTGGACCCCAACCCCGGTGAGGACGCGGTGGCGGCCGCCAACCGCCGGGTGCGCACGCATCTGCTTGGTGTGCAAGGGACTCTGCGCATGGTGACGGAGCGCCGGGCCCAGGTCGAACTGGCCACCACGCTGAGCCGGCTGACCGCCCCGTTCAACCGCGGTCCGATCTACTTCGGGGGCGCCGACAACCAGCCGCCCGATCCGGCCCGGGTCGAGCCGAACCCGCCGTGCGGCTACCGGCTGACCGCCGAGCAGTTCACCCAGGTGCGGGAAACCCTTGCCCTGCACGACGTTCGCAGTGTGCGGACGGTCGACGGCGGCCGGCTGGTGCCGATGTTCCAGCCCGCACGGCCGCTCATCCCGCTGTTGCTGGACCCGCGCGCGGACTTCGAGATCGTCGCCGGCGTGGCCTCGCCGAACTGCCGCTGAGCCCCGGTCCCGGACGCCGCGCCGCGGCGTCCGGGACAGTCCTTTTCGGACCGATTCGGTACCGCCGCATGAGTTCCGCTTGCCGGCATACATGTGTTTTTCACAGTCCCCCGATGCCCGCCTCACTGCCGATCACGTTCGTTGTTTGGGACATTCGTGCTGCTACGGCGGATATCGATGGGATGTGGCGCGATGATCGAGGCGCGGTGGAAGCTGTCGGTCGACGAGGACGGGGTGACGATCGCCGGAGACGGCTTCCGGTTGACCACGGCGCCGCATGATTTCGCCGCGGACGACGTGATGTTCGGACTGTCCGAGTCGGTCGAGCTCGAGTCGATCGTTTCCGGGCTGGAGGCGATGACCCGGCGGCCCTACGGCCAGTACTGCGGCCTGGCCCGGGCGATGGAGGTGCTCGGCGAGCGCTGGTCGGCGTTGATCATCCGCGACCTGCTCGTGTCCCCCCGGGGATTCACCGCTCTGCACAAGGGAATTCCGCGCATCCCCGAGGTGTTGCTCGGCACCCGGTTGCGCGAGTTGGAGCGCGCCGGAATCGTGCAGCACACCACGGCGCCGGACGGCGAGACGACCTACGCGGTCACCGGGTACGGCCGGGAGCTCGAGGACGTCGTGCTGCGGCTGGGCCGGTGGGGCGCGCGGATGCTGGGCGACCCGCGCCCGGAGGACATCGTCACGCCCGACTCGCTGGTGATGGCGCTGCGGGCGACGTTCCGGCCGGAGCACGCCACCGGCGTCACCGCCGGCTTCGAACTGCACGTCGCCGAGACGATCGTGCACGCCCGGATCGTCGACGGCGCCCTGCACGCCGGGGCCGGCCCGTTACCGGACGCGGACCTGGTGATCGAACCCGGCCAGGTGCTGCGTGCCCTGATGACC
>NZ_DASTBH010000492.1:0-4428 GCF_035712165.1 Actinophytocola sp.
GATGACCTCAGAAAGATCAATGACGGCCGTCAACCAGCAAGATCACCGGGTCATGAAAGAGCGGGGCTGGTGGGAGGAATGGTGGCAGATCGGATGACCACAGCTATACGGCCAGGAAGGTGACGTCGGCGGCGACGGTCACCCATGCGAGCCCGGGGGCGCGGTGGTCGGCGAGCAGTCCGGCGGCAAGCAGCGCCAACCCGCCGATGGTCAGCAGGATGTAGGTCACGAATGGCCATCGGGGCCGGGGTGGCCTTGCGTGAACACCGTGGGGACGCCGATCGCGGCGCCGAGCAGGGAGGCGGCCGAGCCGCCGATCGTGAGGACGGCGGCGATTCGGTGCGGGGTCATCGGTTCGGTTCCGGTGCTCCGGGGCGCGCGTCGGCTTCGGCGACGGCACCGATTCGTCGCAGGTCTTCAGTGAGTGCGACGGTGCGGTCGATGTGGCCGGGGATCAGGCGGGTGGCGATCCATTCCCACCACCGTGGACACCGGGTCAACCGGTACTCCTGCACGATGCGGGTCCCGGCGGCGAACGGTTCGAGGCGGACGGTCCATTCGGTGCTGTCGACGAACATCGGGGTGGCGATGGTTCGCCAGGCGATCCGTGTTGGTGGGTCGACGGCGAGCATTTCGCAGGTGCGGCTCCAGCGCAGCCATCCGGACCGGTTCCGGCCGCGGAAGCGGACGCCGGGTTCGGCCCGGACGGCCCCGTCGAGCCATGCCACGTGGTGGCATTCGTGGCTCCACTCCCCGGTCCGGGTGACATCGGCGATGACCCGCCAGACCGCGTCGACCGGCGCAGCGACGATGGTTTCGGCGCGGCCGGTCATCGCCGCGCGTCGCGTCCTTGTGTCCATGGCACCGCTCCGTTCGGGCTCAGTTGAGCCGATCGCGCTCGGGGAGAAGCTGGTTGATGATGCCGGCCAGCCATCGTTGGTACTGCTGCGGCGTCCAGCCGCGCTGTACGGTCAGTAGCTCGTACACCTCGACCGCCATGACCGCCCACAGGCCGTCGCACTCCTCGCGGGTGACGGACCGACCGGCGATCAGCGCTGCCGCCTGTTCGACGTTGGCTCGCCGGCCCTCTTCCGCGGCGCGCCGCCATCGAGCCAGTTCGGGATCGGACGCCGCCGCCTCGCGCAAGGTGAGGATCAAGCCGGCCGTGCGTTGGTGGATGTCGGTGAGCAGGCGGGCGGCGGCCCGGGTGCGCTGCGCCCGGGTGCCGCGGCCGAGGGCGGCGAAGGCCGGGCGGTCGGCGAGCGGTACGGGTTGGTCGTCGGTGACAACGGCCCGGTCGATGCAGGCCGTGAGGAGCTCGCTCTTGGAGCGGAAGTTGGCGTACACCGTCTCGATGGCCACGCCGGCCGCACCGGCTACATCCCGCATCCCGGTGCCCGCCCAGCCCTTCTCGCCGAACAATCCGGTAGCAGCGGCGATCACGGCGGCCCTGGTCTGACCGGCCTGCTGTTCACGCAGCGGCGACCGGTACCGGCGGCGGGACGGCGTCGCCTCATCCGCCGTCACCGGCGTGCCCGTCCCTGGTCGGCCGGTCCCTGGTCGGCCGGTCCCTGGTCGGCGGCGGCTTCGGGCTGCCACCGCGCCCGCGCCCGCCGGCGGTATGCCCGGGCGAAGCCGTGGAGAAGCACGAATCTCGCCAGCGGCGGCACGGTCTGCACCACTACCTGGTAGCCGTCGGGATCGATGCCCTCGAGGATCCAGTGCCCTTCCATCGCGAGCTGGGGCAGCGACTTCGGTTTGATGTTGAACCGCCGTTCGACCGCCCGCCACTCGGCGTGCGTGATGCTCGCCGAGACAACCGGCATCGCGTCGGCGACTTCGCGGTCGAGGTGCGGGAGCAGCACCGCGGTCAATTCATCCAACGCGGTGACCAGGGCCACCCTGGCGTCGTCGGTCGTGGTGGTGGCGTAGCGGCGCCCGGCCTCGGTCAGCTTGTCGGCCGCCGGGTCGATGGCCCGATGGTCGGCCTCAAGTGAGTCGAGCAACGCACCCGCTCCGGGGTTGCGCTCGCGGACCAGCGGCCACAGGCCAAGATCCTCACCGGAGTGGTGAGCATGCAGGAACGCCATCATCCACACCACGTGCTCGCCGAGAGCACGCCGCTGCGGGCCTTGCGGACGCGGCTCGACAGTCAACACGTGACGTGTCCGGAGCAGATCCCGGCGCAGTGCCGCGTGCACGATCCCCATCATGCGCGTGTCCGCCGGCTCCACAGATGTCGCCATCTCACCCTCCTCCCGGATAGCTGCGTCCCGTCAGGCTAGAACAGAAAAATATTTATTACAAGAGCGTTCTGGCTAAATAACCGGTGGCGGAGGTGCCCCGACGTGGTCCCGGATGCCGCGGTGCGCGCCGCCGAGCCGATCGCACCGGGCGGCCATGTCGTCGAGCACCGTGCGGGAGGCGGGGACGAAGGCGGTGATGTCGAAGCCGTTCAGGTCTGGTTGGCTGGGGCAGGCGGCCCGGTCCCGCAGCGCGATGTTGAACCGGCCCCAGGGGTCGATCAGTGCGGCGCCGCGCAGTAGGCCGTCCTCGACGAACTCGGCCCACAGCCGGAGGTCGAGGAGTTGTCGGCACCAGGTGACGCTGCGGGCGAGGTCGGTGACCGGGAGCTTGATCTGTGCGATCCGGCCGAGCCGGGGATCCCGGCGGGTGCGGCGCTCATCGGTTCTCCGTTCCGGCCACTGGGGAGCTGGCCGCGGGTTCGGTGCCCTCGCCGGGTTCGGTGTGCTCGGCAGGTGGCCGGGGCGGCTGGCTGCGGTCGGGCAGCCAGAGCCGGACCAGGTCCTCGCTGGCGGCCCACAGCGCGGCGCGTCGGTCAGGACGCCGGACCCGTTTCGGGATCCGCCTCCGGCGCTGCCGGGGTCCGAAGAAGCTTCCCCCGACGCCGGTGGCGGCCGCGTCGTGGGCCAGGAACGCCGGGGTCTGCGCCGCGGCGGCCGGTGAGGCGGCGACCAGGCGCTGCAGTGCGGTGGCGGCCGCCCGCACGGGGCGGGGCAGGCCGCGGGCGTTGGCGAACACGTCGGTGGCGACCAGGCCCGGGTAGACGCAGGTGACCTCGATCCGGCTGCCGCGTACCCGCTCGGCCAGCTCGACGGCGAGCAGGTCGTTGGCGAACTGGGTGCGCCCGGCCACCCACAACCCCCGCGCGCCCCGGCGAAGTTGAAGGTCGTCCAGGTCCACGGTGTCCCGGTACTTGCCGGCATTGGCGACCAGTACCACCCGACCCGACGGCGCCTTCGCCAGTGGCGGCAGCAGCAGCCGCAGGAGCAGATAGCGGGACAGGTAGTTGAGGACGAAGGTGCGTTCGAGGTCCTCGCCGGTCCACTCCGCGACGGTGGACAGCACCCCCGCGCAGAGCACCACCGCGTCGAGGCGGTCGGTGTGGCGTGTGGTCTCCTCGGCGGCCCGTGCCGTGTCGCTTAGCAGCGACAGGTCGGCCCGGATCAGCGCGTGAGCGGCGCCCGGGCCGGCGTCGTCAAGCTCGGCCAGCACCGCTGCGCCCCGGGCGGCGCTGCGACCGACGATCAAGACCCGGTGCCCGCGCCGGGCCAACTCCACGGCAACGGCACGGCCGATCCCGCCCGTCCCACCGGTCACCAGCACTGTGCGCCGCCCATCTCCGGGCCCGTGCACCAGCATCGATCGTCTCCTCACCGCTCGGTCTGCGCGAGGTCGACGCTAAGCGGCGCGGTTGGCGACAATCCATGTGTGCGCGTCCGGCAAACCACATCGTTCGTCTCGGCCCCGACGGGTGCCGAGGCCGCAGGGTGGTGCCCGTGGACCTGCTGAGTGCCGTGCTACGCGAGTTGCGCTTCGAAAGCGCCGGCTACCGGTGGCTCGAACTGGGCGCACCGTTCCGGATGCGCTTCGACCAGCCCGGGCTACGCGGAGTGCACATCATCGCGCGTGGCGAGTGCGAGGCCGTCCTCGACGACGGCACCGTCGACCGGCTCACCGCCGGCGACCTCGTGATCTTCCCGCGAGGTGACGCGCACCTGCTGCGCTCGCCCGGCCCGGGCCCGTCGTCCACGGTCTCTGGTTTCGAACTGGCCATGCGTACCCCCGGCACCCGGCTGCGGGCCGGCGGCCCGGCCGTGGACACCGTCGTGGTCTGCGGCGCGTTCCTCATCGGCGAGCCGGACCACCCCGCCCTACGCGGGATGCCCCGCAGCATCCATCTGCCCGGCGAGGCCGGCCGCCCACCGCCCTGGCTCGCCCCCTTGATCGAGGCGCTGAGCGCAGAGGCGTTCGACGGCGGACCCGGCAGCGACCTGGTCATGGCCCGGCTGTCCGACGCGCTGCTCATCCGCGCCCTGCGCCACCACAGCGACACCGTCGACCACCCCGGCTGGCTGGCCGGGCTCCGAGACCCCTACGTCGCCGAGGCGCTCGCCGCCATCCACG
>NZ_DASTBH010000493.1:0-2137 GCF_035712165.1 Actinophytocola sp.
TGCGCCGGCCTTGGCGCAGGACCGACCCAACCGCCCCAGGGAGACTCCATGAGAGGTTTGCGCACGCGCGGGTTCGCCGCCGTCGGGCTCGCCGCACTCGTGTCAGGAACGCTCGCGTCCGGCATCTTCCCGGCCGGTGCCGCACTGGCGGCCACGGATACCATCGCGCCGACCAAGCCGGCCACTCCGACCGCGAACCCGATCAGCTTCACCTCAGCGACCATCAACACCGGTGGTTCGACGGACAACGACCGGGTTGCCGGGTACTACGTGCAGCGGCAGGTCAACGGCGTCTGGACCGACTGGTCAGCGACGCTCATCGAGCCCACCTACGCTTACGTGCAGCCGCTGACACCGGGCACCACGTACACCGTGGCCGTGGTGGCGTTCGACCCCAGCGGCAACCGGTCTCCGCGCTCCGACGCGGTCACGTTCACCACACCGTCGGCGCCGGCGCCGACCTGCAGGGTCACCCGGCAGGATCTTGGCCCACAGGCGTTGTTCCTGACCTTCATCGTCGACAACATGACCACCGCGACCGTCACCAACTGGACGGCGACCCTCACCCTGTCCGCCGCGCACACGGTCACCTACGCGTTCAACGCGATCCTCTCGCGCAGCGGCGACGCGGCCAGTCTCCGGCCCGCGCCCAACACGGCCCAGGTCAAACCCGGTGCGACGGTGTACTTCGGGTTCGGTGCCAACCGCCCGGCCGGCACACCGCCGCCGAGCGGCTTCACGTTCACCAGCCCGGCGACGGCACCGATCACCTGCAGCGCGACCTGATCCGTACCGGCGCTCGGCCGTACGACGTACGACGCTACGAAGGCACCGTCAGTCCGTTGTGGAACGGGGTGAGTCGCCGCGTCCCCGGTCGGGCCTGACTCGGATCAGATGTTGGATCCGTCGGGTGGCAGGTCGGCTGGTGGATGCGGTGACCCGCCCTCGCCGGCCGCGTGGGGGCACGGGAGGCCGAGGGTGTACGCCGTCATCGACAGGGATCCGTAGGCGTAGCCGTCGACCAGGACGTCGACCTCCGGTGAGCCGTTCGCTCCGGCCAGACCCGCGAGGTACAGGGCGGGGATGAAGTGGTCGGGCGTCGGTGCCGCGTGGCGGAAGTCGCTGTGCGCGTCGAGCGTTGCGAACTCGGTGGGGTCGCTCAGCATGCGGGCCTTGGCGTCCTCGTCGAAGCGCCGCGCCCAGTCGTAGCCCTCGTCGGCCAGGTTCCAGTTCATGCCCCGTAGGTTGTGCACGACGTTGCCGCTGGCCACGACGAGCACGCCCCGCTCCCGCAGCGGCGCCAGCTTGGCGCCGAGCTCAAGGTGGTAGTCCAGGGGCTTGTCGGCGTTGATGCTGAGCTGAACCACCGGGATGGAGGCGTCCGGGAACGCGTGCACCAGCACCGACCACGTGCCGTGGTCGATGCCCCAGCTGTCGACGTCCGCGCCGACCCAGGTCGGGTGGACGACGTCGCTGACCTCCGCCGCCATCTCCGGCAGCCCGGGTGCCGGGTACTGCACGTCGAACAGCGCCGGTGGGAACCCGTAGAAGTCGTGGATGGTTCGCGGCCGAGCCATGGCGGTGACGGCGGTGGCGTTGATGTACCAGTGGGCGCTGACCACCAGAATGGCTCGGGGCCGGGGGACCGCCGCGCCGAAGGCCTGCCACGCGGTGGTGTAGCGGTTGACCTCGAGGGCGTTCATCGGGTTGCCGTGCCCGAAGAACGCCGCGGGCATGCGGCCCTCGGAGCTCACGATCTGGCCCTCCTGAGGCTGTGCGGAGCGGAATCGCGACGTGCGGAACTCCCCGTCACCGTACCGCTTCCAGGCGGTGATGCGATGTGGTCCGGCCAACGGCGGCCGTGTCGGCGCGTGCTGACGTGGCCGCCGATCGCCGGCGCGAAAGCGTCGGCCTTCGAGGGCGAGCGGCTCACGCGGGGGCGGAGGCGCCGGACGGGTCACGCGGGGCGGGCGTAGGCGGGCAGCGCGGCGCCTTCGATCAGCCCGGCGGCGGCCGCCGCGGCCGCCGCCTCGGCGAGGAGTTGCCGTTCGGGACGGTCGAGCCGGCGGGCCAGCGCGGCAACGTCGTCGAACTCGGGAGTCGCCCGGACGATGACGCCGCCCGCGTGGCCGACCTT